>DASYOS010000038.1:0-11115 GCA_036007525.1 Chitinophagaceae bacterium
TGTAGTGCAGAGTTTGAAGCAAAAACTCCTTATTTCTATTCAACATTTGAAGATCGTGGCGCTGCAGAATTGTCTAATGAAAGTAAAGTTTCTGATAAGAAAAAAATTATAGTGCTTGGTTCCGGGCCCAACAGGATAGGCCAGGGAATTGAATTTGATTATTGCTGTGTTCATGGGTTACTTGCCGTAAAAGAATGTGGCTACGAAGCTATAATGATAAATTGTAATCCGGAAACAGTATCAACCGATTTTGATATTGCAGACAAATTATATTTCGAGCCTGTATTTTGGGAACATATCTGGGAAATAATTGAACATGAAAAACCGTATGGTGTTATTGTTCAGCTGGGAGGGCAAACTGCATTAAAACTTGCCAGGCGTTTAGATGAAAAAGGAATTAAGATCATTGGCACTTCATTCGACAGCATGGATATCGCCGAGGATCGTGGTAGATTCAGCGATATGTTAAAGGCATTGGAAATTCCTTATCCAAATTATGGTACTGCTTACGATACAGATGATGCAATTGAAGTTGCAAAACAGGTGGGTTATCCTGTTTTAGTAAGGCCAAGCTATGTTTTAGGCGGACAAAGAATGCGAATTGTTTTAAATGATGAAGAACTGGAAAAAGGTGTATTGAGTTTATTAAAGCATCTTCCCGGTAATAAAATTTTAATAGATCATTTTTTAGATCGCTGTCAGGAAGCAGAGATCGATGCCATATTTGACGGCGAAGATTTTCATGTGATGGGAGTGATGGAACACATAGAACCTGCAGGTATTCACAGCGGGGACAGTAATGCAGTTCTTCCACAATTTAATTTGTCGCCATTGATCGTTCATACCATGGAAGAGTATGCTGAAAAAATTGCAAGAGAATTAAATATAAAAGGGCTTATCAATATCCAGTTTGCAATAAAAAATAATGAAGTGTTTGTTATCGAAGCAAATCCAAGGGCATCTAGAACAACTCCATTCATTGCTAAAGCTTATCAAATTCCATATCTGAATATTGCAACCAAAATAATGTTGGGGGATAAAAAATTAAAGGACTTCACCTTTGAAAAAAAGCTTCAGGGCTTTGCTATTAAAGAACCTGTATTCTCATTCAATAAATTTCCCGGGGTTAATAAAGAATTAGGCCCGGAAATGAAAAGTACCGGCGAAGCCATTCGTTTTATCAAAGATCTTCGTGATCCATACTTTCGCCAGTTATATAAGGAGAGAAGTATGCATTTGAGCAAATAGTTTCAACCCTCTCAATTTGTATATTTAATTTTAATTTCAATGCGTATTATTTCTTTTAATTTTAATGGTATCCGGGCAGCAATAAAAAAAGGTTTTATTGATTGGCTTACAACTGTTTTACAAATGAAATTATAGGTGAATATATTCCTACAATTAAGAATGCTATGGTAAAAGATTATTATCTAAAATTAGGTTTTGAAGAGAATAATGGTTTTGGGGAACTAAATGTAAATGACTACTCAAACAAAAAATGTTTCATTAATATTTAAAGATGAATGTTGGTGATAAAATAAAATTAAGTTTTGTAGTAAATGAAACAGCTTACAAAGGTTTTATTTCTATATTTAAAGATAATAATCCTTTACACACTAGTAAGGAATATGCTATTTCAAAGGGGTTTAAAGAATGCGTCATGCATGGTAATATATTAAATGGGTTTCTATCTTATTTTATAGGGGAGTGCCTGCCTACCAAGGATGTAATTATACATAGTCAGAAAATTGATTTTAGTAAGCCGGTATATTTAAATGATGTACTTGAGTTTGAAGCAGAAGTAGATGAAGTTTTTGAATCGGTTAAGGTAACAAGGTTTAAATTCTATTTTAAAAATTCAGAAGGTAAAAAAGTTGCAAAGGGTAATATTCAAATTGGTTTAACATGAACATTTTAATTACTGGTGGAGCCTCAGGCTTAGGACAATCAATAACAAAGGTTTTAGCAGAAAGAAAAACACTTAACATTTTTTTTACGTATAATCATTCGGCTGATAATTCTAAAGAACTTGAAAGTCAATTTAAAAATGTAAAAGCTATTCATTGCAATTTTGAAAATGAAGAGTCGTTACAATCTCTCTTATTAGAAATTGAAAAAAATGATATCCAAGTTTTAGTTAATAACGCATTTACGGGATTACAAACTAAATACTTTCATAAAATGGAAGCAAATTATTTTGCTGATAATTTTAATAAAAATATTATTCCGGTTATTAAGATTACTCAGCAGGCAATAATACATTTTAGAAAGAAAAAGTTTGGAAAAATCATTACAATACTATCAGCCTATATTATAAATAAGCCACCAATTGGTTTAAGTGAATATGTGGCCGAAAAAAATTATTTATTATCATTAAGCAAATCATGGGCAGTTGAAAATGCAAAGTTTAATATAACATCAAATTGTATTTCGCCGTCAATTATGCAAACTGCTTTAACTGCAAATACGGACGAAAGAGTAATTGAAGAGATAGTAAATAATCATCCTTTGAAAAAAATACTAAGTACTACAGAAGTTTCAGAAACAGTTAACTATTTTGTGAATGCCTCGCAGCAAATAAATGGAATAAATTTTGTTATCAATTCGGCGTCAGATTTTAGTTAATATCCACATTGGGATTCTCTAACCCACATCCAATTAATTTTAGCTATTGAAAAGCATTTTAAAGTCAAGTTTTCTTCAATGGAAATTTCTGACTGGGAAAACGTGGGCGAAATGATATTAAGTATTCATAAAAAAATTGAATCAATCAATCAGGAAAAATAGCGACAGTCCCTTTAAATAATTCAGGTAAAATCTATTGTTATTTTTCAGGATACTCTGATATCGCTTAGGGTGCGGCAAAAGTAATGGGATTTACTTTGATAGGGCATTTAGAAGCCTGTTACAGCTTGTGCAATAATTGTGCATAAATCATATATAAGTTATTAACTAAAAATTTTCAGCTTCGTCAATAAAACCCTTTGCAGTAAAGGGATTTGCCTGTTACATCCCCAAACCCTTTGTGGTAGCAGCTTTCAAGTTGCTATTTAGATTCCATTTCATAATTATCAAACATCATTCCTTTATAAAACCCTTGCCACATCGGCATTTGAACTGATTAATATGTTGCGATAAAAATATAAAAATATTTTGTTGCCAATAAAAACCGTCTATATTTGCTATAGATAAAAAATCAAACTATTTATTATGAACAAAGCTGAATTAATTTCAAAAATTGCTGATGATGCAGGTGTTACAAAAACTCAGGCAAACGCTGCTGTAGATTCTTTTGTTAGTGCAGTTACTAAAACCCTAAAAGGTGGCGGAAAAGTTACCTTAGTTGGTTTCGGTACATTCTCTGTTAGCAAAAGAGCTGCCCGTAACGGACGTAATCCACAAACCGGTGCGGTAATTAAAATTAAAGCTAAGAAAGTAGCTAAATTTAAGGCAGGTAAAGAATTGTCAAGTAAGATATAACGACTTGCAAAGCATTCAAAGCAAGATGCAATTTGTATCTTGCTTTTTTATTTAAATAACTAAATCAAAATAAGTTTATGGGACGCGGAGATAAAAAAACAAAAAAAGGAAAAACATTTAAAGGCTCTTTCGGAAAAACAAGATCATCTAAAACTTCAAAGAAAGCCGTCCCTGCTAAAAAAGAAGGATAATTTGGAGGAGGAAAAGTAAAAAGAGTTCATCAGTACCCCACCTTATTTACGCTAACCCTTCTTCATCATGGTGCCAATCTCTCTACTATCCATTTCTTATTTCTCAATGTATACTGTAAACGATCGTGCAACCTACTGGGTCTTCCCTGCCAAAATTCAATGAGTGTTGGCTTCACAATAAAACCACCCCAATGTGGAGGTAACGGAATTTCTCCATCTTTAAATTTTTTTTGATATTTTGTTACATTCTTATCTAAAACATCACGACTTTTTATAACGCTGCTTTGCGGGGAACTCCAGGCACCTATTTTACTTGATTCAGGCCTGCTTAAAAAATATTCAGCACTTTTTTCTTCAGTAGTTTTTGTAACTGTTCCTTCAATTCTCACCTGTCTTTCCAGTTCTTTCCAAAAAAATAAAAGTGAAGCAGATGGATTTTTCTTTAACTCATTTCCTTTTCTGCTTTCATAATTTGTAAAAAACACAAAGCCATCATTACTCAAACCTTTTAATAAAACAATTCTTGCTGATGAGTTGCCCTTTTTGTTGCTTGTGGCAAGCGCCATTGCATTGGGTTCTTCAATATTACTAAGCATAGCTTCATTCCACCATTGTTGAAATTGCCTGATAGGGTCAGGATCTGCATCCTTTTCCAAAAGCGATTGCAACTTGTATTCTTTTCTAATATCTGCAATATTGGGTTGTGTCATTTATACGTTTTATATCGGGCAAAATCTATACAAATGTATGAAGAGAAGTATGAGTAAACATTCTAAAAAAGTAAAGCATCCGCTTTTTAGACGAATGCTTTAGGACGTTTCAAAAAAAATTATTTTCTCGTATCCGTACTACTACCTATACTTTTCATTTTGTCATCAATATCTTTTCTAAAACTATCAAAACCACTTTTAAGCGTATCTGTAGGTGACCGAAATAAGAATGCTGCTGCCATAACACCAATTGCTGCAATAAATGCAAGGTAAATACCTAAACTCATGCTTGCTCTATAACCATAGCCATTTGATTGCATAAAGTTCCAGCCTACAATGAGTGTAGCGATGGCACCACAAATTAAAGTAATAATCCATGATGTGGAAGCGAGATTTTTAGTTTGGTCGCCCAGATATGCCATCACTCCAGCTACGGCAAAGCTGATGAAAGCCAAAATGCCATTACCATGCATACCATTAATAGATCCGGTGACTCCAAAAACTGAGTACGTAAACCATGGTAAAAACATACCAATTACACCTCCAACAGCCGCAATTAATACAAATTTTCTTTGTTTACTCATTGTTTGAAAGTTCATAATGATTTTTTTTAGAATGAAAAAATAGGCAAATGATTACTGGATTGCAAATGTGGGGTGATATATTTTTCCTCTATTTATGCATATGTTTCAATAAACTAAGTACAAATACCGTAATTTGATGTAAATAAAATTGAGGTACAGGTAAATTTTGCCAGGTTTTACTCAAATTTTGAAACTGCTATACCCCTTTATTATTTAACTTTTGGCGCAATAAAAAGACTTGGGGCAGCGTATACGCTTATCGGGGTATCTAATTGTAAAAATAAAGATGTAAATCTATTTTTTTTGACAGATGCTGAATTAATAAAAGGAAGTATACAGGAAGATGAATCATGCCAAAGAGAACTTTTCCGCAGGTACGCAGGCAAAATGCTTGGTGTATGCCAGCGGTATGCCCGTAATACAGCTGATGCCGAAGACATTGTGCAAGATGCTTTTATAAAGGTTTTTGAAAAGATTTACCAGTTTAAATCTGAAGGGTCTTTTGAAGGATGGATAAGAAGGATAGTAGTAAATACAGCTTTAAAAAAATATACCCTTCTTCGTTATGATAAAGAAATAAGTGGCTATGAAATTAATGACAGGAATGAGAGCTCGATGGAGGCATCGGCTTATTCAGATTTAAATGAAAAAGAATTGCTTGGTATGATAAATAATTTGCCCGATGGTTATCGTTTAATTTTTAACCTATATGTAATTGAAGGCTATCAGCATGAAGAGATTGCACAAATGCTAAAAATTCAGCCTGGCACTTCAAGAAGCCAATTGGTTAAAGCAAGAAATATGTTGAAACAACAGATAATACAAAAACAAAGAGTAGCAATATGAGGGACAATATACCCTTTGATGATTTTGTAAAGACGCAGTTTAGCGACTATTCGCCAAATGTGCCTGAGCATATATGGAAGAATATTGCAGCAGCTAAACGCGGCTCAAAACCAAAAGGTTTTTGGATAAGTATGTTTAACCGGAATAATCTTTTGGTATTGTTAGCTACAATCCTGCTAATTGGGGGAGGTGCATCGTATTTTTTATTCTCTTCAGTAAATAATAATTCTTCACCAAAGAATATTGCCGGGGAAAGCTATCCGGATAAAAAAACTAATCCTATTTCTCAGAAAGTGACTGCATCATCTCAGGAAAATAATAAAGGAGATGAGACTATATCTCTAGAAGATCAAACAGAAGAGGTAAAAATAGATGTTGCCAATAATAATATTGTGCAAGCACCTTCTGAAAACAATTCAAACCAAAATAATTTCATAAATCCTTCATCACGCAACAGAGCCTTAAATAATACTAACGTTAATGAAGATAATTACGGTGAAATAGTTAGTGAGAAGCCATCAGCCATTAATAATAAATCAGTATCCAATCTTGTCTTTTTTAGTCCCTTCACTGTTAATAATGCTAAAGAATTATCCGTAACTAAAATTATTAATCCTTTAAATATAAAATTGCCTGATTGCCCAGCAATTGAAAAAAATGCAGCAGGAAATAAAAAGTATTGGGAAGTATACGCAGGCCCGGATTATGTGTTTAAAAGTTATAAAAGTTACAATGATACAGCAAGCGCTAATTATTTGCAGAGAAGAAAAGCCAGCACAAAATTTGCCTCCGCATTTAGCGCTGGAGTACGATACACAAGAGTTTTTAATAACGCTACCAGCATCAGAACGGGCATAAACTATTCGCAACTAAATGAAAAATTCATCTACTTTAACCCTAATGAAATAAAATATGTTACCGTAATTACAACAAGGGTTGTAATCCGATCTCCAGGAGATACAGTCTTTATAAAAGATACGCTGCAATACCAGCAAACGGGTGCCAGAACAAAAACAACCTATAATCGTTATCGAAATATTGATATTCCACTGGTTATGGGGTACGAAGTAGGGAATGAAAAAATTCATGCAAACATAAATGCAGGGGTTATTATTAATATATACTCCTGGTATAAAGGAGATGTGCTGGACAGCTTATACCAACCCGTTTCCATCACTACAGGAAAAGGAAATTCAGTATATCAGTTTAAAAATAATATTGGCGTAGGATTTTTGGGAAGTGTATCTGTGTATTATAAAATGACGGATAACCTTCATTTGCTTTTGGAACCGTATTTCAGGTATAACTTATCGCCAATGAGTAAATCGAATTTAAACCTGCAGCAAAAAAACCATATAGCAGGCGTGCGTGCAGGCGTAAGGTTTGATCTGAAGTAACAGGCAGCGATTTTATTAATAAAAGTATCTGGTAATAATGAAGATGAAAACAAAAATAATTTTATATTATCTGGCTATAACAGCTATGGCTATTTCCTCTTGTCAAAAAGATACAGACATATTTATTCAAGATACAACATCTGTTGGTTTAGATACAAACTGGGTTTCTGCCCTTACTGACCTATCTCCTGTTAACGAAGTGAAAAGGTTGTTGCGAAAAGAAATTGCTGTTGATAGCATTGATGCCACTGCAGGAGGTACTTTTCAAACAACAGAAGGACTAACTGTTACCGTATCTTCCAATAGTTTACTTCTTTTAAATAATCAACCTGCAACCGGTAAAATTTATATTGAAACCTTGCTGATAACACAAAGAGGTGATATGGTAAGGCATGATAAGCCAACTACATCATTTGGCAGAGTGTTAATTTCCGGGGGAGAGGTTTTGATAAGATTAAGAAAAGAAAGCGAGGAATTACATTTAGCTCCTGGCAAAACAATTTATATCAAATACAATGACATCAGCCCATCTTCTTTAATGAAATTATTTTATGGTGATGAAAGTACTCCCGAAAGATTCAATTGGCTACCAACTACTTTAAATAGTAGAGACACTTTAAGAGCAACATCACAAGGATATGAAATTATTACTGAGAGATTGCGCTGGATAAATTGCGATTACTTTGCTGACACTTCGGGAGTAAGGGTGAATGTTATTGCCAGCCTTCCTGCTGATTTTACTAATGCTAATACCTCCGTTTATCTTGTTTTTAAGGATATAAAATCTGTGGTAGGAATGTATGGTGATGCCGTTTCAAAAAGATTCTCCTCATCAAAAGTTCCTTCCGGTAAAATTGCTGTGGTGGTTTCAATAACAAAAAAAGGGACCAACAGTTATTATCTTGGATATCAAAATATTACTACGGGGCAAACAAGTCTTAACGGGAGCCAGGTAGTGCCGCTTAAACCTCAACCAACATCTATTACTGATATTAAAGCTTTTCTGGCAACATTGTAATATTGTAAAACGTGAAACGAAACAGCTGCTTACCTTCCTTCTTCGGCTTTATCCGCTAACCAGCGTTCCGACCTTCTCGCCTGTAATTACTCTTAGTAAAGTACCTGGTGTATCCATATCAAAAACGATAATGGGTAATTCGTTTTCCATGCATAATGTAAAGGCAGTCATATCCATCACCTTTAAATTTTTTGATATACAATCATTAAAAGAAATAGTTTCAAATTTTTCTGCTGAAGGATCTTTTTCTGGATCAGCAGTATAAATTCCATCTACCCGGGTTCCTTTTAAAATAACATCAGCTTTAATTTCTATAGCCCTAAGCGATCCGGCTGTATCAGTAGTAAAATAGGGGTTGCCGGTTCCTGCACCAAAAATTACTACTCTACCCTTTTCCAAATGGCGGATAGCCCTTCTGCGAATATATGGTTCAGCAATCTGTTCCATTTTTATTGCACTTTGCAATCTTGTATAAACTCCTGCTCTTTCTAAAGCGCTTTGCAAAGCCATTCCGTTTATTACAGTTGCAAGCATACCCATGTAATCGCCTTGTGCTCTTTCAATTCCTGTTTCGGCTTCATTCATACCACGGTAAATATTGCCGCCACCAATTACAATAGCCACCTGAACGCCCAACTCTGTTATAGATTTTATATCCTCGGCATATTTTGATAACACATCGGAATCAAGCCCGAAATTTTTATCACCCATTAAAGATTCGCCTGAAAGTTTAAGAAGAACACGTTTGTAGCGGGGAAGCATAATTCTGTAAGAGTTTTAAGTAAATCGCTGCAAGATAATGGAAAAGTTATTTATAAATTAAACGAAACATTACGGGATTATTTAGCATGTTGTTCTTTATAAAAAGCGCAAACACTGCTCATTACACATTCTTCATGCTGAGGATGCGAAGGGCGACAGGTTTCACGTCCTAAAAAAGAAATGGCCATTCCGGTTTCTCCCCAATCAGATGGAGGTATCACTTCCATTATTTGTTGTTCAATTTTTTTAGGATCTGCACTGGTAGCAATTCCCAAACGCTGCCCCACACGAACTACGTGCAGGTCTACCATTACACCTTCTGCTTTTACTCCTGCTTCTCTCATAACTACATTTGCGGATTTTCTCCCAATGCCCGTTAATGCAACCAGCTCTTCCATTGTACCAGGAATGTTCTTATCTTTTTTAATTTGTTGTGCAATTGCAATTAGCCATTTAGTTTTATTGGCAAAGTTGCGCACTTTACCAACCAACGGAAAAAGTGTTTCAGGTGTAGCATTGCTAAGCGCCTCCATATTTGGAAACACTTTAAATAATTCGGGAGCAAGTGAATTTATGTGTTTGTCGGAATCCTGCGCAGATAGAACAACCATTACCAGTAGCTGGTAAATATTTTTATATTCTAGAGGATGTTTTTCCCCTTTATATTTTTTTATCAGCGGTTGTATTGCCTTTGCCCAATCAGTTTTATTTGCCATAATTGTTTTTTGATAAATAAAAGTAAAATATTATAACTTGATATAAAAACAAAAGCCGAAACATTGTTTCGGCTTTAAAATATGATAAGAAAAATATTATCCTAGTGCTACCCTTTTAAATTCTACCACTTTAAGGTCAGCATCTATACTTTTTAAATAATCTGATACTGATTTATTTGCATCTTTTACAAAAGGTTGTGCAAGTAATGTACTGTCTTTAAAAAACTTATTTATTTTTCCCATGGCAATTTTTTCAGCCATCTCAGCTGGTTTTCCTTCTGCCTTTACCTGCTCAAGTGCAATATTTTTTTCTCTTGCAATAACTTCGGGTGCAACAGATGACTGGTCAACTGCAATAGGATTCATGGCAGCGATTTGCATGGCAATATCTTTTCCTGCATCGCCTGCATTTTTATTAAAGCCTACTAAAACTCCCATCCTGTTTGCTCCATGAATATATGCAGAAACAAATTCGGCTTCAACTCTTTCAAATTTTGATACACTGATTTTTTCACCAATTTTAGCAACCTGCTCATTTAATTTATCAGCAACAGTATCCTCGCCAATTTTTATAGAATTTAATTGTTCTATACTTTTTACATTGTTAGTAATTGCAGCTTCCATAATAGATTTTGCAAATTCAACATACTCTGCATTCTTACTTACAAAATCAGTTTCACAACTAACGTTTATAATGAAACCTGTTTTATTGTCTTCAGTTGTTTTAGCAATCACTACTCCTTCTTTAGCTTCCCTGTCACCTCTAAGCGCAGCAACTTTTTGCCCCTTTTTTCTTAAGTAATCTATGGCTGATTCGAAATCGCCATTGCTTTCTGTTAATGCTTTACGGCAATCCATCATGCCTGCACCTGTTTGCTGACGTAATTTGTTTATATCTGCTGCTGTAATAGTTGCTGTAGTGCTCATAGTTTTTTTAATTAATTCTACATTCAGAATTTAGTTTCTATCTTCTTCCGCCTGGCCCTCCAGGTCTGTTACCGCCACCACCGGGTCCACCGGTTGTTCTACGCCTTGGTGCTCCACCACCAGCTCCTCCCGGTCCACCAGAACCTCTACCACCACCACTTTGTCCGCGACGACGGCGTTCTCTATCCTCATCACTGCCTACTTCAAATTTAGCTGCCGAGTTTTCTGTGTCATCCTGAGTTTCGGTAGGCTCATCATCTTTCTGCGCCTGCCTTTCTGCCAAACCTTCTGCAATTGCTGCTACGATATAATTAGTAACTATAGCAATTGATTTGGTAGCATCATCATTTGCAGGAATTGAGAATTCCACTTTGTTAGGATCGCAATTGGTATCTACCATTCCAAATGTGGTGATGCCTAAACGCCTTGCTTCTGCAAGTGCAATGTGCTCGTGACCTATATCAACCATAAATAAAGCTGCAGG
>DASYOS010000039.1:0-12890 GCA_036007525.1 Chitinophagaceae bacterium
ATGAATGATATCAGTGCAAGAAAATTACAAATGGAAGAAATGCTATTGAATCTCGGACCGGCAAAGGGAAAGGATTTTGCGACTGCCATTGGGCCTATGCTTGTTACACCAGATGAGTTAGAAGAATTTAAAGTTGATTGCAAGCCGGGCCATACAGGTAATGCTTATAATTTATCAATGAAATGCCGGGTGAATGAAAAGCTAGTAAGTGAAGGAAATTTAGCTGATATGGATTGGACATTTGCAGAAATTATTGAAAGAGCTTCTTACGGAGTACAATTATTTCCGGGAGATATTATCGGCAGTGGTACAGTTGGTACCGGTTGCTTTTTAGAATTGAACGGTACCGGAAAATTAAATGATGCCGACTACAAAGAACAATGGCTGAAAGAAGGTGACGTTGTTGAAATGGAAATTGATAATTTAGGCAAGCTCAGCAATACAATTGTAAAAGATGAAAGTGATTTTTCCATTTTAGCGCGGAAGAAAAATGTTTAAAACTTAACCGCAGAGAAAAGGAGAAGCAGAGTTTACGCAGAGGTGATATAAAACATTTTGCATAATAATCTCTGCGTAAACTCTATTAGCTCTTTTCTCTACGGTAGAAAAAATTGTAATGATTAAAGAAAGGTTTAATGAAATTGGCGGTATTATTCTCGATTCTGCAATCTCCGTTCATCGGGAATTGGGGCCAGGTCTTTTAGAGTCCGCATATCGATTAGCACTAAAAAGAGAACTGGAGTTAAGAAATCTATTTGTAAGAATGCATGTTCCTGTTGACCTAATTTATAAAGATGTTGATCTGGGTAAATGTTATGAAATAGATCTTCTTGTAGAAAATGAAATAATTATTGAAACGAAATCCTGCGATGGCATAACACCAATCTTTACAGCACAAGTAATTACTTATCTTAAATTATATAATAAATCTTTAGGATATTTAATAAATTTTAATGTGCCACTGTTAAAAGATGGATTTAAAAGGATAGTAAATAATTTCTAAACTCTGCGCAAACTCTATTAACTCATGTTCTCAGCGGTAAGATAGAAAAATGTTTAAAACAATTTCACTTAAAGATATTAAACCTGCCGAAGCCCAAAACTATCTTCAACACGCTATTGGTCCCAGGCCAATTTGTTTTGCAAGCACAATAGACCTGAAAGGAAATGTAAACCTTAGCCCATTTAGTTTTTTTAATTTATTCAGCACCAATCCAGCGGTTGTGGTTTTTTCACCGTCACGCAGAGCAAGGGATAATACAACTAAGCATACATTACAAAATATTTTGGAAGTACCGGAAGTTGTCGTGAACATAGTTTCTTACGACATGGTTCAACAAACAAGCCTGGCCAGTTGCGAATATCCAAAAGGGACGGATGAGTTTATAAAAGTCGGTTTTACAAAAGAGCCTTCACAAATAATCAAGCCGCCACGCATAAAAGAAAGCCCTGTACAAATGGAATGCAAAGTACTTGAAGTAAAACCTTTAGGAACTGGAGGTGGCGCCGGTAATTTAGTGATTGCAGAAGTGTTGATAATGCATATCAATGAAAATATTTTAAATGAAACCGGGAACATTGATCAAAATAAATTAGACCTCGTTGCGAGGTTGGGAGGCAATTGGTATACCCGGGCAAATACATCTACTATTTTTGAAGTTGAAAAACCAAATACACAGTTAGGAATTGGCGTAGATGCCTTACCTGAAAATATCCGCAACAGTAAAATCCTTACCGGCAATAATTTAGGGCAGCTTGCTAATGTAAATGAGCCACCTTTTGTGGATCCTTCTTTTGAAGATGATAAGCTCAAAAATATATTTCTATATTATTCTACAGATCCAATTGAAATGGAAAAAGAATTACACCTGTATGCAAAGGAACTTTTGGATGATGGAAAAGTGAAGGAGGCCTGGCAAGTACTGCTTGCTTTGAATTAAATTCCCTACTTATTTAACACTCGGAACTTTATCATTTGCATAATTTTACAAAATGAAGTTCCTATTGCTTTTCATTCTGTTTTCTCCATTCATTGTTTTCTCACAGCAAAAATATAATTATAAAAACCTGGTAATGGAAGGCGGAGGTATAAGAGGTTTGGCTTATCCAGGAGTGATACAAGTATTGGAAAAAAAAGAAATTATTAAAAATATTGAAATAGTTGCTGGAACTTCAGCAGGTGCTATTACAGCACTAATGCTCGGTTTAGGATATACCAGTTATGAAATTGATTCGGTATTTCAGTCATTGAAGATCCAACGGTTTAATGATGGGAAAAATATCTTTGGAAAGATTAGCCGCCTGAAAAAAGAGTATGGAATTTTTAAAGGAGAAAAATTTGAAATATGGCTGGGTAACCTGATAAAACATAAAACAGGAAATTCTAACACAACTTTTTCTGATCTCCATTTATTGCATAAGAATAATAATATATTTAAGGATGTGTATTGCACCGGAACTAATGTAACTAAACAGAGATTGCAGGTTTTTTCTTGGGAACATACATCATCAATGAAGCTGGCAACGGCAGTGCGTATCAGCGGGAGTATACCTGTTTATTATAAGCCTGTTGCTATTGATAGTGCCTGGGCTGAGGTACCTATCAAGAAAAATAAAAACAAATATGATTTGTATGTTGATGGTGGAATGATAAATAACTATCCAATAAATATGTTTGATACCTGTTTGAATGGTAAAGACCCTTTTGAGTGCGACAAGGTTAAATATAATTATAACACACTTGGTTTAAAATTGGAAAGACCCGAACAAATACAACAATTCAATAATGGCATTACCGCTATAGCTCCTCACCCGGTATCTTCTTTGAAGGATTATAAACTTGCTTTAATAAACCTGTTGCAGGAAACACTTGCAAGAAAAAACGTTGATCTTCAAAACGAAAAAGGCCGAACTATTTATATCAGCTATGGCAATGTATTTGGAAAAATACGCAAGGTTAGTGCTGAAGAAAAAAAAGAATTATTTAATAATGGAGTAAAAGCTGCTGAAATTTTTTTTCAGGATCAAAATACTACCCCCGCCAGATAAATTACCTCTTTGCTCATCTCCAACCCAAAAGTTACCTTTGCCAAAATTGAAAAAGATATAATGAGTACACAACATCTTTCGGAGCAGGAAATTATCAGAAGAGAAAAACTAGAAGAATTAAAAAAGTTAGGTATCAACGCCTATCCGGCTGCACTGTACCCCGTAAATACAACTTCCGCATCTATAAAAGAAAAATATAAAGGAGAAGAAAATAAAAACGATTTCGCAGATGTATGTATTGCAGGAAGATTAATGGGTATTCGTGATATGGGTAAAGCCAGCTTTGCTGTATTGCAGGATAGCTTAGGGAAAATTCAGATATATGTAAGGAAAGATGATGTAGCAACCGGCGAGGATAAATCTTTGTATGATGTTGTATGGAAAAAATTAATTGATATTGGAGATATAATCGGCGTAAAGGGATATGTATTCACAACAAAAACAGGCGAAACTTCGATTCATGTAAAAGAGTTTTCTATCCTTACAAAGGCATTGCATCCTTTGCCGGTGGTAAAAGAAAAGGATGGGGAAACCTTTGATGAAGTTACCGATCCTGAATTCCGATACAGGCAACGTTATGCAGATCTTATAGTTAATCCTCATGTAAAAGAAACTTTTATAAAAAGGACTAAGATGATTAATTCCATGCGTGAATTTTTAAATAGCTATGGCGCTTTGGAAGTTGATACTCCTGTTCTTCAAAGTATTCCCGGGGGTGCTGCTGCAAGGCCTTTTGCTACGCATCATAATGCATTGGATGTACCTTTTTATTTGCGAATTGCCAATGAGCTTTATTTAAAAAGGTTGATTGTTGGTGGCTTTGACTGGGTATATGAATTCAGCCGCAACTTTAGAAATGAAGGAATGGACCGCACACACAATCCTGAATTTACTGTACTGGAATTTTATGTTGCCTATAAAGATTATTTGTGGATGATGGATACTACAGAGCAACTTTTAGAAAAAGCAGCCATTGATACAAATGGTACAACAAAAGTTATTTCAGGTGATGAGGAAATTGATTTTAAAGCGCCATACAAACGCATAACTATGTATGATGCAATAAAAGAACATACAGGTTTTGATATTTCTGAAATGGATGAAGAAAAACTTAGAGATGTTTGCAAACAAATGAATATTCACGTTGATAATACAATGGGCAAAGGAAAACTTGTGGATGAATTATTTAGCGAAAAATGTGAGCATCATTTTATACAGCCCACCTTTATAATTGATTACCCGGTAGAAATGAGCCCACTTACAAAAAAACATCGCAGCAAAGCTGGATTGGTAGAACGGTTTGAACTGCTAATAAACGGTAAAGAAATTGCAAATGCATATACGGAACTGAACGATCCCATTGAACAAAGGCAGCGATTTGAAGAACAGGTGCAATTAATGGAACGTGGTGATGATGAGGCAATGTTTATTGATCATGATTTTTTACGGGCATTGGAATATGGCATGCCTCCAACGAGTGGTATCGGTTTTGGCATAGATCGCTTATGTATGCTGCTAACTAATTCCGCCTCAATTCAGGATGTATTGTTATTCCCGCAAATGAGACCTGAGAACAGAGAGAATGATCAAAAAGAAAAAGAATAAGCCTTTTTCTGCCATCATTATTTGCAAGGTTGCTTTCTTCAAAATCGTTAACTTGTCTTATAAATATCTATAATTAATCCTCATGATAAAAAGATTTTTTTTACTAATTGGTATAACCCTCATTTCTGCTGCTTCGTTCTCTCAAAAAAAAGAGCTAACTAATGAGCAACTTTTAAAAAATAAACTGTCTGCAATTGTAACGCCTTTACCAACTGTTGTTTCCTGGGAATCTGATGAAAGATTAATACTAAGCAGGAGATCGCACCCTGATTCTGTTGCAAAAACTTTTTTGTTTGATCCTAAAACCGTTAAGGAGCTACTGATAAAAGAAGATCTTGCCAAAAGACAGGGAATGGAAAGCGATAAAAGGGTTTATTTTAAAAATGATGATCTTTTTTTTAAACAAGGCAGTGGTGATGAAATAAGATTGACCAACGATAAAGACAGGGAATTTAATCCTACTCTTTCTCCGGATAGCAATCGTGTAGCTTATACTAAAAACAATAATTTATACGTCATTGATCTTAATACAAAAAAGGAAATACAACTAACCTTTGATGGTAATGACAGCCTGTTAAATGGTTATGCAAGCTGGGTTTATACTGAGGAAATTCTAGGCAGAAAATCTGAATACCGATCTTTTTGGTGGAGCCCTGACAGCAAGCACCTGGCATTCTTCAGAACGGACGACAGCCCAGTTCCTGTGCATATTATTACGGACGGTGGCCCGGGCCAGCATGGCCTTGTTGAAAAATTAAGATACCCAAAGGTTGGCGATACAAATCCATATGTAAAAATTGGCGTGGCTCATCTTAGTAATAATCAAATTACCTGGGCAGATTTTAATGAGAAGAATGATCAATATTTTGGAATGCCTTACTGGAAGCCTGATGGAAGCTCATTGCTGGCCCCCTGGATAAACAGAGATCAGAATAATTTAAAAATATATGAGGTAAATCCAAATACGGGAAGTAAAAGAGAATTCTATGATGAGAAACAAAAAACGTGGATCGACCTGGATGATCTTGACCGTATTGAATTTTTAAAGAATGGCAACTTTATAATGCTGAGCGATAAAACAGGTTGGAGACATATATATTATTATTCTAAAGATGGAAAACTACTTAACCCTTTAACTGCAGGCAACTTCACAGTTACAAATGTTAACTGGGTTGATGAAAAAAATAATAAACTTTATTTTTTAGCAAGAAGTAAAGAAAATACAGCCAGGACTGATTTTTACAGTGTTATGCTCAATGGTAAAGATCTTAAACGATTAACATTCGGAGATTATAATCATATTGTTCAGATGTCACCATCGGGAGCATATTTTCTTACAACATATAGTAATGCAGGTACTCCCCCAAGAATGGCATTGCTTGATAATTCAGGGAAGCTTGTAAAAGATTTGGCAGACGCTAAAGGTGCTGAATTCAACAATTATAATTCTGCAAAAACAGAACTGATAAGAGTAAAAAGCGATGATGGATTATTTGATCTTCCAGCAACTGTTACATGGCCATTTAATATGGATCCCAATAAACGTTATCCTGTTCTTATAAATATTTATGGTGGGCCAAATGCAGGAACCGTAATTGATAGTTTTGTTTTTAATGGTAATCAACAATGGTATGCAAAAGAGGGCTTGATACAAATAGCTATGGATCACAGAGCCAGCGGGCATTTTGGTAAGGAAGGTGTTAATTACATGTATCACAATCTGGGTGATTGGGAGCTCAAAGATTACAGCACCATTGTAAAATATTTAATTAGTAAAGGTTATGCTGATCCTAAAAAGATTTGTATCACTGGCTATAGTTATGGTGGTTATATGAGTTGCCTTGCACTTACAAAATATGCTGATGTATTTACGCATGCAATGGCTGGCGGCAGTGTTACTGACTGGTCATTCTACGACACTCATTATACCGAAAAATTTATGGGCACGCCTGCAAATAACCCTCAAGGATATAAAACAAGTTCCGTTTTAAACTATGTAAATAAATACAAAGGAATGTTGCAAATTGTACATGCGGTTATTGATGATAATGTGCATGTGCAAAATAGCTTACGTTTAATAAGCGCTTTGGAAGATGCAAAAAAAGATTTTGAATTTATGCTGTATCCCGGGGGTAGGCATAGCTACAGGCGCTGGCCTGGAAACAAAGGATTGCATTTTCAAAATTTAAAAACCAAATTCATCTATAGATATTTATTAGAGAAGCCGGTGCCGCAGGAGTTGTTGAAATAGTATTTTTTTTAAAAAGCCTGCTTAATCTCTATAATTTAGTGCCGGTTGCCTGTTACCTAATAGTGGTACGTATTTATAATTTCCTTTAGCCATTTTAAATTCCTGTAAAGCTTTTGCAATTAGCTCAGGATTAGTAAATAGATCGATCGCAGTTAAGGCCATTGTTTTTGCAGCAACCATCATTCCTTTTATTGCAATATCTGTTCCGCCACATGCAACTGCCTGCCAACTATGTGCAGGGGTTCCCGGTACCCATGTAGCGGAACCCATACCAACTGTTGGAACAACATAACTTACATCACCCACATCAGTGGAGCCGCCACCTGCATCGGGTGTTAACTTTAAAGGGACAATTGTCGTAGAAGTTTGAATAGCCGGACTTTTATAAGTAAAGGTGGATTGGATTTTTTTTCCAAATTCAATTTCTTCCGTTGTATAAGTAACACCCCCTACCTTTTCTAAATTCTTTTGCATTACTTCACCTAGCATCTTATTTAATAACAGATCGTGGGTGCCTCCTATTATTTCATATTCAACAGTTGTTCCCGTTCCCATTGCTGCACCCTTAGCTGCCATAAGTACCCTTTCAAAAATTTCTTTTACATCATCTTTTTTCGGGTGACGAACATAATAATATACTTCTGCAAAATCAGGTATCACATTGGGTGCTCTGCCACCATTAGTTATTACATAATGAATGCGGGTTTCCTGTGGCACATGTTCACGCATCATATTTACCATATTATCCATTGCCTCCACTCCATCCAAAGCAGAACGTCCTTTTTCAGGTGAAGCAGATGCATGTGCAGACAAACCTTTGAAACGAAATTTTGCTGATTTGTTTGCCAAGGCACTCGTCATTGTGATATTGTTTTCATTATCCGGGTGCCAGTGGATAACTACATCCGCATCTTTAAAAAGTCCTTCACGAACCATGTAAACTTTACCGCTTCCACCTTCTTCTGCTGGGCAACCAAATACTTTAATAGTGCCATTAAACTTTTTTTCTTCTATAAGTTTTTTTATTTCAATTCCTGCAGCAACAGATGCAGTACCAAACAAATGGTGGCCACATGCATGTCCTGCGTCTTTTCCTGAAATGGATTTTTTCTCCGGAACCGCCTCCTGAGATAAACCAGGCAATGCATCAAATTCACCAAGTATTGCGATCACTGGTTTGCCACTTCCATAGGTAGCTACAAATGCTGTAGGAATTTCTGCAACACCTGCCTGCACTATAAAACCATTATCACGTAATGTTTTTTGCAGCAATGCACTACTTTTTATTTCTTTGTAACCTACTTCGGCAAAATTCCATATTTCCAAGGCTATATTTTTATATACCCCATACTGTGACTGCAATGCTCTTGATGCCTCTGTTTTCAAATTTTCTATCCCGTTGTTATTTTTTTGTGCCTGTATCGTGTTGCAGAGAAGACAACAACAAACAATGTATAGTATGTACTTTTTCATGAAAGTGGAATTTTTAATATTATAAAAAAAGATCAGTATATAATCTTCCGCCCGGTACAACCGAATATTCAGAAAGATCAGTTATGTCTGCAAGCGCTAACACTTCTTCATCAATAAAAGTATTGCCTGTGCATTCTGTAGAGGGCTTGCTTAAAATATAATAAGCAGCATCAGCAATTATTTCAGGATGACGGCTCATTTTAATCAATGCATCTCCACCCAAAAGATTTTTTACTGCAGCAGTTGCAATGGTTGTTTTTGGCCACAATGCGTTTGATGCGATCTTATACTTTTTTAATTCTTCGGCAAGCCCCAATGCTATCATCGTCATGTTATATTTTGCCATAGTATAGGCAACATGGTCACCAAACCATTTTTTATCCAGACTTATAGGTGGTGATAATGTGAGGATATGAGCATTATCATATTTTTTTAAATGCGGAATGCAAGCTTGGCTAACAAAAAATGTTCCTCTTACATTAATGTCATGCATAAGGTCAAACTGCTTAGGAGTTAATTGTTCTGCAGGTGTAAGAGTAATAGCTGAAGCATTATTTACCAGTATATCAATTCCGCCAAATGTTTCCACTGCTTTATCTACAGCATCTTTAATCTGATCTTCAGAGCGGATATCGCATTGTACAGCCAGTGCTTTTCCTCCGGCCTGTTCTATTTCCCGGGCAGCAGAAAAAATAGTTCCGCCAAGCTTTGGATTTTCTTCTATGGACTTTGCAGCAACAACAATATTTGCACCTTCTTTTGCTAAACGCAAGCCTATGGCCTTACCAATACCCCGGGAAGCACCTGTAATAAAAACAGTTCGGTCCTTAAATAACATTGGCATTTGCAATTAATAAATTAGGAAAGCGTTGCTTCCATTGAAATTGCAATGTTTGGGTTTAAAGATTTTGATATAGGACAAGTGGTTTTTGCTTTTTCTGCACATTCATCAAACTTTTGCTTATCAATACCAGGGGCTTTTACTTTAACGGTTAAATGAGATTTGGTAATTGCACCGTCGGCCAGAGTTATGTCGCATTTGGTTTCAATTTCATCGGGTGTAAACCCTGCTTCTCCTAATATAAAACTCAGCTTCATTGAAAAGCATCCTGCATGTGCTGCCGCTATTAGTTCTTCAGGATTTGTACCGGGCCCTTCTTCAAACCTGTCTTTGTATGTATATGGCACATCTTTTAAAACACCACTTTGTGTTACAAGATGTCCTTTTCCTTCTTTACCACTTCCTTGCCATTTGGTTGTTGCATGTCTGCTCATAATTTTTATTTTTAAATTTTAATATTAATATTCAGGAAGAACTGGTTTGGTTTTCATAACAATATCAATTTTATTCATTACTTCTTCACTTAACTTAGGCAATACTTCCAACGCTTTTAAATTATCCAGCAATTGTTCTTTTTTAGTTGCACCCAAAATTGCGGTACTAACATTTGGGTTTTTAATGCACCATGCAATAGATAACGAAGGCAATGATACGCCTAATTCATTTGCAACAGTTGCCAGTTCTTTTACTTTATTTATCTTTTCTTCTATAAACCATCTTTCTTTAAGCCAGTCAAAACCTTCCAGACCAAGTCGTGACCCTTCAGGTATTCCATCATTGTATTTTCCGGTTAATAACCCCGCTGCCAATGGACTCCAAATCGTAGTTCCCATTCCCACTGTCTTAAACACCATCAAAAATTCATTCTCCATTTTACTCCTCTCAAATAAGTTGTATTGCGGCTGCTCCATTGTGGGTGCTATCAAATTATATTGCTGCGCCACACGATGAGCTTCCATTATTTCCACTCCACTCCATTCGCTGGTTCCCCAATACAAAATTTTCCCTTGCTGGATAAGTGTATTCATCGCCTGAACAGTTTCCTCAATGGGAGTATTTTTATCCGGGCGATGACAATAAAAAAGATCGAGATAATCAAGCTGCAAACGTTGCAACGCTTCGTTACAGGCTTCCACTAAATGCTTACGGCTATTGCCTGTTTGATTAGGTTTATTATCCTTTCTCCATCCAAAAAATGCTTTAGAAGAAACTGTATAAGATGTTCTGTCCCAGTTTTTGTTTTTTAAAACACGCCCCATCATTTTTTCACTTTCACCGAGTGCATATACTTCTGCATTATCAAAAAAGTTTATGCCATTATCATAAGCTATTCCCATTAGTTCATCAGCTACCTTATCATCTATTTGCTTGCTAAAGCTTACCCAGCTGCCAAATGATAAAACACTTAACTGTAGACCCGATTTTCCCAGGCGGCGATATTCCATACTAAAAATTATTTTTATTTAGTTCAAAGGTAAACCCAAAAGCTTTTAAATCATCCACATATTCATTGAGGAAAATCTGATGCAGGTACTTTTAAAGTTCCCCTGGGATGATAAATATTCCATCCACTAAAATCCTGTGGAGCTTCCATGCCGGTACCATCAATGATATGCGTTCTTGTGCGGATACGTACGGGCTTATCAGTATAAAACTCCCTTCCTATTCTGTTCCTGTCCCAATACAACTCATTGCAATATAAAGTATCTCCCTTGTTATTAAATAACCGAACACTATCTCTTAAAAAAATTTTGCTTTCTGTTTCCATATACCTGCCATAGAGTGCATCAAGTTTACTTTCTATAGTCAGGTTTATATCATAAAAATCTGCATGAATTTTTTTAGGAAATTCTGTATAAGGAACAGTATCCTGGTAGCGTAACATAAAAGGCGCCGTTAGGGTTGCTTTTGTTTTTCCTCCCACGCTATAGTTAATGCTAATCTCTTTTCCTTCTTCAACTCCAATACGCCGGGAGGTTAATTCTTTTATTTGCTGCTCAGTGTTTTCACAGGCAACAATAAAAAAACAGCCCGTTAAAAGGGCTGTTACAAATTTTTTTTTATATGGATGCTGGAAGATCATTTATTAACCCGGTAGAAATGCCGGGAGCAATGTTTTATTGATACTTATATCGCCTAAACCAAATATCGCTCAATGAAAAGCCAAGACTAATATGTGCAATATTTTCACGTATATTATTATTCTTATTCCCCCGGTTGCCATACTCAAATGCCACGTTCATAACAGATCTTTGAGTTTCATAAAACGCATGTCTTAATTTCAATGGCAAACCTGCACCCACAGATACACCAAACTGGGGAAGTTTTTTATCTGCTACGATATAATCAGGCCCAAAAAAGAAACCTGCCCTGTACTTTATAAATTGAGTGTATTTTCTTGAGTTATTACGAGCCGGTAAATATTGGAAACCTGCTTTTACTGTCCAATTATTTTTAACAAGATCCTTCTGTCCGTAAAACCTATAGTTATCCCAATTAGAAGTTTCAAAATCAACTCCATATAACCAATGCCCTTTATCAACCGTAAACCCTATCCCATATGTTGCAGGGAGTTGAACATTGCCCTTTTGGCCATTCTTTTCAAACACACTGTCCAGATGATCCGTGGTGCCAGTTATAGAATTAAATGAAAATGTTTCCCGTAAAACATCCTGTGACGCATTATATTTTTTCTGCAAACTTCCGTAAGCGCCTATTCTTAAAATGCCGCTGGCGCTATCTCTCTTTTTTAATTGAATAGCATATTGAAGGCCACCATTAAGAGACAATCCTCCGATACTGGTTTTGGTTATAGAATTTGATTTGAGGTAATTTACTGTATCATTTATAAATACTAACCGAGTACTGTACGATTTGTTACCAAAGAGATAACCTACATTAAATCCGAAACTAAACTTTTTTAATTGTACACCCGTTCCCACAAAAGCTTCATTTAAACCGCCACTGCCCTCATATAAAGTTGCTAAACTATCTATATTAGATAAACGGCTATCCTTTTCAATTTTATAATTTATTTTACTGATAGGTCTCAATCCCAGGTTAACACCCCATCCAATATTTTTTTGAATAGCTTTTTTATTACCATTAAGCAGCGGAAACCCCAGTTGCAAATAGGAAATAGTTGCATTATTAGTAGTTAGCTTTCCTGCAGGTTTTGTGCTTTTTAAAATTCTTGTATCAACCTGTGCACCCATATCTAATGTGGTGTATGAAAGCTTTCCATAGCTCGCCGGGTTAATATAATTAATGGTTGCGGCCTCAGCATATCCTGATGAAATACCACCCATTCCCCTATTTACAATATTTCCCGGGTACACCAAATTGCCAATACCATAACGGGAATAAGGAGAGTTTTCCTGTGCAAGAGATATAACAGGAAGTGCAAAAAGCATCAGGGTAAACAGTTTACATTTTGGTATCATCATTATATTCACTAATTGCGTATAAGCCCTTAAAAGTCAAATCAGGGTCGGCAAATATCTTGCTTTTAAGGTGCCGGGCAAAATAAGGAGCATCACCCCCGGTTAAAAGCACGTTAAAATTGTTGAACTTTTCAGCATAATCCATTATTATCCCATCTATTTCTTTTGCCATACCTAATAATACGCCACTTAAAATATTTGTTTTGGTATCATACCCTATTAGTGGAAA
>DASYOS010000040.1:0-7828 GCA_036007525.1 Chitinophagaceae bacterium
GGCTTGTCCGTTATTTTCAGGCTTCAATATAAAAAAGATCATATTAGATTTTACATCAATCCCTGTTTTAGCCGGATCATCAATAAATGCCTTTGAAGTTGCGGGGATTGAACTATCGGTCATTAACTTATTATACCAATAGGATTTTTTTATTTCATCCCAGCTAAGTTTGGATAATATTGATTTTGTGTTAAGCTCTACAACAATTGAAGCTTCTTTAGGGATCATTTTACCTAAATTGTTTTTTTTGCCGCATGAGAAGATCAGGATTGAAAACAATCCTATCAGCGAGATCAGTTTGATATATTTCATATAAGTTTTTTTATTAATTATAAAGAAGCGTACAAAGTAACCCGAATTATTTGGTAAAATAATTTTCCAGGTTATCTAAGGCAATGATTTCCTGTTCATTTTTTGCAAGGTTTTTTACTACACAGTTTTTATCCTGAATTTCTTTACTGCCAATAATTATAGCATATTCAATATTTTTTTTACCCGCATACTTAAATTGTTTATCCATTTTTGCAGGCTCAGGGAAAAGCTCACAACTGATGCCCTTACTCCTTAATTGCTGCATTTGAGCAAATGCAAACTTACTTTCCTCGTTTCCCATATTAAAGAACAATGCTGTTACACCTTTTTGCATGTTTTTGCCGAATAAGTTTAATTCTTCCATTACGTCATATATTCTATCAACCCCAAAGCTTATTCCTACTCCTGGAATGCCGGGCACGCCAAATAAACCTGTAAGATCATCATACCTGCCGCCGCCGCCTATACTTCCCATCTCAATATTCTTTGCTTTTACTTCATAAATAATACCTGTATAATAATTGAGCCCCCTTGCAAGTGTGAGATCGATCTGTACTTTTTGCGAACCTAAATACTCTAAAATAAATTCCATCTCTTCAATTCCCTTCTTCCCTTCTTCAATATCTTGAAATAATGTTTTAAGGCTGCTGAGTTTTTGCTCATTAGTTCCTTTAATAAATAAATAATCTTCAACAATCTTTATTTGCCTGGGGCCTAATCCATTCTTTTCCAATTCTTCTTTTACTTTCTCAATTCCAATCTTATCCAACTTGTCTATGGCAGTTGTAATAGTCGTCATAGTATCTGCTCCGCTGCAAAGTGTTGCAAGAGCAGATAAAATTTTGCGGCTATTAATTTTCAATTCTATGTCAATCTTTAATTTTTTAAAAACTGCCAAATAAATTTCAGCCAGCTCTGTATCATTTATTAAGGAATAGCTTCCCACTATATCAGCATCACATTGATAAAATTCGCGGTATCTGCCTTTTTGGGGCCTATCTGCCCGCCAAACCGGTTGCATTTGGTAACGTTTATAAGGCATAGTGAGCTGCCCATAATTCATGGCTACATATCTTGCAAAAGGTATTGTAAGGTCATACCGTAGCGCCCTTTCTGTAAGCCCTTTAATATTTTTTCCTTCTAAAACTTTTTCAAAGTCTTCCTTTACCTGCTGGTATTTAGCAGGGTTATCTAAACCATTATTAAGGATTTTAAATATTAACTTATCTCCTTCATCCCCGTACTTCCCTGTTAATGTTTCCAGGTTCTCCATTGCCGGCGTTTCCAGCGGCTCAAACCCATATAATTCAAAAATCGTTTTTATTGTATTAAAAATATATTGCCGCCTGCGGATAGTTTGCGCAGCAAAATCTCTGGTGCCCTGTGGTAATGTGGGTTTCATAAATTTTTATGCCAGAGTGGAGGCTGTTTAGTTTTTGATAAGTAACAAAGATAATTGACTGTAGTAAGTTTAATCGCAATTTTAGGTAAAGATTTGCCATAGGGGTTATGGAATTTATTTATCTTCCCATCTTTATTTAAATATAAATACATGAGCCCGGAAGAATTTGAAGACAATATTGATCCACAAACCAAAAGGTATATTTTACGGCGAAGTATAATGGATATCGGAATGGGACTTATATATATTAGTATAGCATTTGTGATTTTATTTGCAAACAAACTTCGTCTGTATAATGAGTTTGCGCAAAGCATGTGGGGAAAAGTTTTTGCAGTATTA
This sequence comes from Chitinophagaceae bacterium, assembly GCA_036007525.1. Taxonomy (GTDB): domain Bacteria; phylum Bacteroidota; class Bacteroidia; order Chitinophagales; family Chitinophagaceae; genus Ginsengibacter. Next base: position 2,054 of record DASYOS010000040.1, read on the forward strand.
TTTATTTTATATGGTGTATGGCGAGTATACAGAGGGATTAAAAAAGATTATTTAAAAGACCGATGAGCTTGTATAATAATATATTGAAACAAAAGATACTGCTGGTATTGCTTGTACTATATACTTTCAGCAGTTGCAGTGGAAGTCATGAACGGACCGATACTGATACACCAGAAAAAGGTGTAATTCATATTAGTGTAGATGAATCTTTCAAGCCTATAATAGATTCTCAGATACAGGTTTTTGAAGCTTTGTATCCTCAGGCAAAAGTTATTGCTGAATACAAGCCCGAAGCCGAATGTTTCAGGGACCTTATAAAAGATAGCACGAGAATGATAATTGTAACCCGGGGTTTAACTGAACAGGAAGAAAAATTTTATAAAGATTCATTAAAGTACGGTCCAACCTGGGATAAAGTTGCTAATGATGCAATTGCTTTAGTGGTAAATAACAGGTCTAAAGATACCATTCTTACATTAGAAAAAATAAGGGGAATTTTAGATGGCACCACCGGGGATAAGGAAATTGCTGTTTTTGACGGACTTAGTGCTACCAGTACAGTGCGGTATGCAATTGATTCTATTTTAAAAGGTAAACCATTTAACTCTGGAAAAGTTTTTGCAACAAAAAGCAGTCAGGATGTAATAAATCATGTCTCATCCAACGATAATGCAATAGGTTTTGTTGGCGTAAGCTGGATCGGTAATAAAGAAGATACTTCTCAGCTTACCTTTTTAAAAAAGGTTAAAATTGCAGCTATTGAATGTCAAAGATGCCCAGGTAAGCCATTTGTAAAACCCTACCAGGCTAATATAATGCTAAAGCGATATCCCTTGGTACGTGGTTTGTATTATATATTAAAAGAAAATTATAATGGACTTGGCAGTGGATTTGCAAATTTTATGGAATATGAAAAGGGACAACTCATATTCAGAAGAGCATACCTTGGCCCTGCAAAAATGAATTTCAGTATTAGATCAGCAACAATTAATTAACTAAACTATACTCTAAACAAACAACAAATGCGAAATATAAAAATTATCAGCTTATTAGTAGCCCTGGTATTTACCGGCAATATATTATTTGCCCAATCTATAGATGAAGGAAAACGTTTTTTGTATTATGAAAGATACAACAGTGCTAAAGATGTATTTAGTAAATTAGTAAATGCAAACCCGGGCAATGCTGATGCAGCATATTGGCTGGGGCAAACCTATCTAGGGCAGGAAGATATTAACGGTGCAAAAGCATTATATCAAAAAGCCTTAGGCACAAATCCTAATTCTCCTTTATTGTTAGTGGCAATGGGGCACATAGCATTACTTGAAAATCAGAATAATGATGCCCGCAACCGTTTTGAAACGGCCCTTAGCCTATCAAAAGGTAAAGACTATAATGTAATAAATGCAATAGCCCGTGCAAATGTTGATGCAAAAGCAGGTGATGCACTATATGCGATAGAAAAAATAAAGGCCATTCCTGAAAATAAAAGAACTGCTGAAATATGGACAACCCTTGGGGACGCATATCGTAAGTTGACAGATGGTGCTAATGCAACATTATCTTATCAGGGTGCTCTTGCTGCAGACCCAAATTATGCAAGAGCGAATTTTATGATTGGCAGAATTTATCAAACCCAGGGATTTTCTCAGGAGCCATATTACATGAAATATTATAATGAGGCAATTGCGAAAGATGCAAAATTTGCTCCTGCATATTATTGGCTGTACGATTATTATTATCGTCGGGATGTAAATAAATCCAGAGGATATCTGGATCAATTTATCGCAGTTGCTGATGCTGATTCCAAGAACTGTTATTACCAGGCATCGATATTATATGCTTCAAGCCAATTTCAGCAAGCTATTACTAAATCAAATGAGTGTATTGCTGCCGGAGGGCAAAACCCTTATCCAAGTTTGTATGGTTTAAAAGCATTTGCTTATGATAAATTAGGCGATAGCGCTAATGCGAAAACAAATTTTGATATATATTTTCAAAAACAAAAACCTGAAAAACTGGAGTCGGGCGATTATGCAAAGTACGGCCTGGTATTGTTGAAGTTCCCGGGTAATGAGGCTAATGCTGCTACTTATATACAAAAGGCAATAACATTAGATACACTTGAAGAGAATAAAATCGATTATATCACCTCTGTTGCAAATTCCTATATTGCCTCTAAAAATTACAATGAAGCGGCAAGATGGTATACAAAACTTTTTTCTGTAAAAAAGAATGTTACTAAAACAGATATATATAATTCAGGATATAATTATTACAGAGGTCGAAACTATAAAACTACGGACTCAACCTTTGCCTCATACACAGGAAAATACCCTGATGATATTTTAGGATGGTACATGAGAGCAAGGGCAAATGAAGGTATTGATTCTACAGGGGCTTTAGGTTTGGCAAAGCCATACTATGAAAAAGTAATTCAGATAGGGGAAGCTTCTACTGATAAAGAAAAAATAAAATCTCAGTTGTTTGTTGCCTACAATTATATGATAGCATATTACTATAATATAAAAAAAGATAAAGCAACAGCTCTAATGTATGTAGATAAGATCCTCGCAATTGACCCAACCAACCAACAGGCATTGGACAATAAAAAAGCCTTATCAGCGCCGGCTAAAAAAGTACCGGAGAAGGTAGTTCCAAAAAAGAAGTAGCTGCTAAATATTGAATAGAATAATTTGATAACCCCGGGTAAATTCCGGGGTTATTCGTTTGCATTGCTTCCTAAAAGCAATTGCTTCTTTTTGATTTTATTTAATCTTTTAAAATCGCTTTTTAAAAGATTGGAAATTGGTATCACTGTCTTAATTTTGCCTCTCAGTTAATAACCACTTTTATGTTTTTTTTACAGGCTTCCAGCGATATAAACAGCACTGTAAATTATCTTCCTATAGGTATTCAGCTGCTCTTTGCAATTGTATTTATTGGGGGTATGATGGCACTAACTCATTTATTTGGGCCTAAAAGAAAAACAGCAGATAAGCTTACCAATTTTGAAAGCGGAATTGCTTCAAAGGGTAATGCACGTCAGCCAATGGCCATAAAGTATTTTTTGGTGGCTATCTTATTTGTTTTGTTTGATGTAGAAGTGATATTTTTTTATCCTTACGCAGTAAATTTTAGAGAATTGGGCTGGCATGGGTTTATAGCAGTGCTAATGTTTGTAGGGTTCTTTCTTGCAGGATTTTTTTATATAATTAAAAAGGGAGCATTAAAGTGGGAAGATTAATAATTGTCAATTGTCAATTATCAATTTAAAATTTAATTATGCCACGTCCGGTTCAATTTAATATTCATGAAAAGCCAATGGAAACTCCAATTGGTACTGTGGAAGCGCCTGAAGGTTTTACAGGAGAAGGATTTTTTGCCTCAAAACTTAGTGACGTAGTAGGCCTTGCAAGAAAAAATTCTATCTGGCCATTGCCCTTTGCAACAAGTTGCTGCGGTATTGAATTTATGGCATTAATGGGTTCGCATTACGACCTTGCAAGATTTGGTTCTGAAAGGGTTAGCTTTTCTCCCCGTCAGTGCGACCTGTTAATGGTTATGGGCACGATTGCTAAAAAAATGGCGCCAATAGTTAAACAGGTGTACCTGCAAATGGCAGAGCCACGCTGGGTATTAGCCATGGGCGCATGTGCTTGTAGCGGCGGGATATTTGATAGTTATTCAGTGTTGCAGGGCATTGATCAGATAATTCCGGTAGATGTATATGTGCCTGGTTGTCCGCCAAGACCAGAAGCCGTATTGGATGGTTTTATGAAGGTTCAGGATTTGGTAGGTAAAGAAAGTATAAGAAGAAGAAATTCTGAGCAGTATAAACAATTACTTGAAAGTTACGGAATACAATAACTAGTTACAAGCTAAAAGAAGCAAGTATTCCTTGTAGCTTATAGCTTGCCGCTTGCAGCTTTTTTATGACTAACGAATTAATTAAACAAAAACTTACAGAAAAATTTGGCGATCAGTTAATTGATTGGGAAGAACCTTATGGCATGCTCACTTTCACCGCTGCTAAAGATTTAAATCTAAAAGTGCTTCAATACTTATTTGATGATGTTGATTTAAAATTTAAATTTCTTACTGATCTTGCTGCTGTACATTATCCTGATAGAAAAGGCGAAGAGCTTGCGGTAGTTTATCATCTTCACAATCTTATTGATAATATTCGAATCCGGTTTAAAGTGTTTACTGATGTCGTTAAACCAGATGTATTTAGCGCTACAGCTTTGTACTCATCAGCTAATTGGATGGAAAGAGAAGCCTATGATTTTTACGGAGTAAATTTTATTGGCCATCCTAATTTAATAAGAATACAGAATGTAGAAGAAATGGAATATTTCCCCCAGAGAAAAGAATATCCTTTGGAGGATCAGAGCCGTATTGATAAAGATGATGAGATGTTTGGAAGAGGTGGATCTTTTGGTCCTGGAAATGAGAGGGCCTATAATGGAACTATTTCTGAAGAAGATAAAATAGAATCTAATTAAAATACTTTTGGAAATTGCAAACAACTGAGCATATAAAATTACCGGCAGGAAGCTTAGAAAAACAAACTACTACGCTAAACCTGGGACCCACTCATCCTGCAACGCATGGTGTATTTCAAAATATTTTAGAACTTGATGGTGAGAGAATTGTGGATGCTGTACAAACCGTAGGATATATTCACAGGGCATTTGAAAAAATTGCAGAACGCCGTCCTTTATACCAAATTACTCCGCTTACTGACAGGATGAATTATTGCTCATCACCTATAAATAATATGGGATGGCATATTACATGCGAAAGATTATTGGGAGTGAAAACACCTAAGCGTGTAGATTATTTACGAATAATAATTATGGAGCTTGCCCGTATCTCCGATCATCTTATTTGTAATTCAATAGTTGGTGTAGATACAGGAGCTTACACAGGCTTTTTGTATGTAATGCAATATCGTGAACTTATTTATGAAATTTATGAAGAAGTGTGCGGAAGCAGGCTCACAACTAATATTGGCCGTATTGGTGGCTTTGAAAGAAATTTTACGCAAACTGCATTTGAAAAACTGGAGAAATTTATTAAAGAATGGCCTGTTGTATTAGCAGAGTTTGAAAATCTTTTTACACGCAATAGAATTTTCATGGAACGAACGATAGGCGTTGGCCCTATCTCTGCAGAAAGAGCTTTAAATTATGGATTTACCGGTCCTAATTTAAGAGCAGCCGGTGTTGATTACGATGTACGGGTTCATACACCATATAGTAGTTATGAAGATTTTAATTTTACCATTCCGGTAGGAACCACGGGAGATTGTTACGATAGATACTTAGTGCGTAATGGTGAAATGCATCAAAGCCTTGAATTGATAAAACAGGCTTATAAAAAAGTGCAGGAATTTAAAGGTGCTGAGGCTGAAGTTTATCATGCTGATGTGCCTGAATATTATTTGCCTGATAAAAAGATGTTTACACAAAAATGGAAGCGCTCATTTACCATTTTAAAATAATAATGGGTGAAACCAATATCCCTGCCGGTGAAATATATTCTGCAGTAGAGGGTGGTAATGGGGAACTGGGATTTTATTTGATAAGTGATGGCGGCAGAACACCGTATCGTTTACATTTTCGCAGACCAAGCTTTATTTATTACCAGGCATATACTGAATTAATTAAAGGAGGCATGTTGAGTGATGCAATAATAACAATGAGCAGTTTGAATTTGATTGCAGGAGAATTGGATTCGTAAAATAGATTTTTAATGGCAGTACAATTT
>DASYOS010000041.1:0-17683 GCA_036007525.1 Chitinophagaceae bacterium
CCACAATGGGATAACACCTGTACTTTCATTTGCAAGGCATCCTAAATAAAAAACATAAAAACCAATACCGAGAAAAATAAAAGAGATGGCAAATTTTAATGGAGTGCTTGGCTCTTTGCCCCGCTTATTAAGCCATGGCCATAAAGGTGCAACCAATAGTGTAAGGACTATCACCCATCCCGGCGGAAGGAAATTATTTACTGATAATTCCGGAAGATCAATACCAAATATTGTCATTTGCGAATTTCTTTCCGCCAGCAAATTCATAGAGCCGGCATTCTGTTCGTATACTGCCCAAAAAACTATGGAGAAAACGATCATTACAAGTGCAGCATATAATTTTAATTTCGCATCCCTCTCCAGTTTTGCAGCAATTGAAAGAACATATATCAGAGAGATGATACCTAAGCCAAACATGATATAATCCATCACTTCATACTGATGAAATAATGTTACAACCAAAGGCACAACTATAAGAGTGCCTCCATAGATCAGCCATTCAGTTTTTATAAACCCAAAAACAGGCTTGTTCAATGCTGCATCGTTGGGTGGAAGCCCTCTTTGGTCTAGAGATTTTTTTCCTATCACAAAAACAATAAGGCCAACAAACATAAAAATTCCCGCCAATCCAAAACCATAATGCCAGTTTATTTCTGTACCAACATATGCACAAAGGGCACCACCTATGGCTGCACCGATATTAATCCCCATGTAAAATATTGAGAACCCGCTATCACGCCTGGGATCGTTTTTAGAATATAATGTACCTACAAGGCTTGATATATTTGGCTTAAAAAAACCATTGCCACAAATTATAAATGCCATTCCATAAAAAAAACTCCAGTCATTTGGTAATGCAAGTACTAAATGACCTATCGTCATAAGTATACCGCCAAATATTATTGCCCGCTGGTAGCCAATAAACCTGTCTGCCATAAAACCGCCGAACATCGGCATTGTATAAACCAAAGCAGCATATGATCCGAGAATTGCGTAAGCTTTAGGATCATCGTAATTTAACTGGCTTGTCATGTAGGCAATTAACAAAGCTTTCATACCATAAAATGAAAAGCGCTCCCACATTTCAGCAAAAAATAAAAGATAAAGTTGTTTAGGCTGACGTGTATTTATCACATCAGTATCTGCGCTTGTACCATCATATTCTTTCATACAAATAAAATATTTTATTCAAGATAAATAAAAAGGTGACCGTGTGGCCACCTTTAATATAAAAACTATTCTAATTATTTAATGCCATGCATCATTTTACGAAGCTTGAATGATAGTAAAAAAAGTATGATGGCTGCAACCCCGGCAAGTGCTACAAATATCATAAAATAAGTATGCAGATTATCAATAGTTATTCCCAAAAAAACCGGTTTGGGACCTGTTGATTTCGGATCAGGATATAATGAACTCATGGTACCTGCCAACTTATTTCCTGTGGCAATTGCCATAAACCAGATACCCATCATTAAAGACGTAAACCTTCCGGGAGTTAATTTATTTACCATTGACAACCCGATCGGGCTTAAAAAAAGTTCACCCACCGTATGTAAAAAATACAACCCTGTTAGCCACATAATACTTACCTGTACTGCAGCATTTCCGGTTCCAAATGAAATAAATAAAAATCCCAGAGCAAGGAAACCCAATCCCATCGCCTGTTTCATTGGTGCAGGAGGTTCTATTCCCTTTTTACCCAATCTACCCCATAAGGTTGCAAAAATGGGAGCCAGTATCACTATAAAAATTGGATTAAAACTTTGAAAATAACTGGCAGGCATTTCCCATCCAAATACATGCCGGTCAGTTTGTTCATTTGCAAAAAATGTTAATGAGGCACCTGCCTGTTCAAAACACATCCAGAAAAATATTACAAATAGCATAATTATTATAATAACCGAGAGTCTGGATTTCTCAACTTTGGTTAAAGATCTATCAGTAAGAATTGCTAAGGGTAAACACAATGTCATACTATAAATTGCAGAACCCCATATATCAACATTTAAAGCAAAATGAAGTATACACCAGGCAGCTACAATAGAACCAATTATCACTGCAAGTTGTGTATTACTAAATCCTGTTTCACCAGTTTCTGAAACAGATGTATCCATTAATTTATTGGCATGTGTACCCAAAGGTTTGCCCGTGTGGGAAACTATATATTTATCTTTTGTAAAATAGAAAATAATCAAGCTAATAACCATTCCTGTTCCCGCTGCAAAAAAGCCCCATTTAAAATCTACTTTTTCTCCCAGGTAACCACAAATGAGGGGCGCTAAAAATGCTCCGGCATTTATACCCATATAAAATATTGTATAAGCTGCATCTTTTTTGCTGTTATCACCTTCAGGGTATAACTGGCCTACCATTGTAGAAATGTTAGGCTTAAAAAAGCCGTTTCCGAAAATCAGGAATGCAAGACCCGTCCATAGTAAGGTTGTAGATAAGCCGGAATCCGCAGCCATTGAAGCACACATAAACAAAGTGAACTGACCAATAGCCATTAAAACACCTCCAACAAAAATGGATTTTCGGTTTCCCCAATACCTGTCTGCCATGTACCCGCCTATAAGCGGGGTCAAATAAACCAGACCAGTATAGCTGCCATAAATATTGGATGCATATGCCTTATCAAAAAGCAATTTATCCGTCATAAATAATACAAATATTGCACGCATACCATAGTAGCTGAATCTCTCCCAAAACTCTGTTGCAAATAATACATACAATCCCTTAGGATGGCCTCTTCTTGGTGCTTCTTCTAGTGCGGTTGCTGTACCTGGATCTACGTTCATAAATTAAAATTTATTTTAATAATAGTAAGTTCAACTTGTAAAATACAGATAAAATCTAAATACCAAAATTCATTTTTAAATTAGAGAAGTTAAAAACCAACCTTATAATTTGTAAATGAAGTATTTTTCAAAAAAAAGAGCAACTAAATTTGTACCATTTATTTAATTAAATCATTTTGTTTTGAATATTCTTATACTTGGAAGTGGAGCAAGAGAACATGCATTTGCATGGAAGATTAGCAAGAGTAAATTACTTTCTAATCTTTTTATTGCACCCGGTAATGCAGGCACTGCTGAGTTTGGTAAAAACCTGGAAATATCAGTGAACAATTTTGACGCTATAAAAACAGCATGCATAACCAACAATATAGAAATGGTTTTTGTAGGTCCGGAAGATCCCCTGGTGAATGGCATCTATGATTTTTTTAAAAATGATTCTGAATTAAATAAAATAGCTGTAATTGGCCCGTCTAAAGAAGCTGCAAAACTTGAAGGAAGTAAATCGTACGCTAAAGCATTTATGCAACGTCATAATATACCAACAGCTTCTTATAAAGAATTTAGTAACGCCAATTATCAAGAAGGCCTTCAATACATTAATAATCATCCATTACCCATTGTAATAAAGGCCGACGGATTGGCCGCAGGCAAAGGTGTTTTAATCTGTCAGAATCACAATGAAGCAATTACGGAGTTTGAGCTAATGATCCAACAATCAAAATTTGGAGTAGCAGGAAAAAAAGTTGTTGTAGAAGAATTCTTAAAGGGAATTGAGTTAAGTGTTTTTGCTTTAACCGATGGGAAAAATTATGTTTTACTACCCGAAGCAAAAGATTACAAGAGAATTGGCGAAGGCGATACAGGCCTTAACACCGGCGGTATGGGTGCCGTAAGCCCGGTGCCATTTGCTCATGAAACTTTTATGCAAAAAGTAGAGGAAAGAATAATAAAGCCAACTATTGCAGGAATTAAAAAAGATAATCTCGAATACAAAGGCTTTATTTTTTTTGGATTAATAAAAGTTGGCGATGAGCCTTTGGTAATTGAATATAACTGCCGGATGGGCGACCCCGAAACTGAAGTGGTATTACTAAGATTAAAAAACGATCTCGTTAAATTATTTATTAGCTGTGCAGAAGAAAAATTAAATAAAGAAAAAATAGATATTGATCAGAGATGTGCTGCAACAATCATGGCAGTTAGCGGAGGATATCCGGGGGAATATGAAAAAGGCAATCCAATTGATTTTGGATACATGGCAAATCCTGAATCAATTAAAACAATTGGTGCAGAAGGGGGAATTATGGTTTTTCATGCCGGGACAAAAAATAGCGGGGATAAAATTGTAACTGATGGAGGAAGGGTGTTAGCTGTTTCGGCCTTATCTGATACCATCGCAGAGGCTATTGAATTATCTAAAAATATTTTAGATCAGATACATTTTGATGGTATGTACTATCGGCAGGATATAGGATATGAGTTTGCAGATTAATTTACTACATATTATAACAAATGTTTGTCATTGTTAATTCAAATTATTTACATCAACTTTGCAGGCATTGTTTACATTCTAATTTTTACCCAAAAGCATGGGCCTTTTTAATTTTTTTACACAGGAAATTGCAATAGACCTTGGTACTGCCAATACGCTTATTATTCACAATGATGTAGTGGTGGTAAATGAGCCTTCAATTGTTGCGTTAGACAGGAACAATCCTAAAAACTTATTGGCGGTAGGTAAAAAGGCATTGATGATGCATGAAAAAACCCATGAAAGCATCCGTACGGTTCGTCCTTTAAAAGATGGCGTTATTGCAGATTTTAATGCTGCTGAATTGATGATACGGGCAATGATCAAAATGATCTATCCCAATAAACGATTGTTTGCCCCCAGCTGGCGAATGATGATATGTATACCAAGCAGCATCACTGAAGTAGAAAAGCGTGCTGTAAGAGACAGCGCAGAACAGGCAGGAGCAAAAGAAGTTTATTTATTACATGAGCCAATGGCTGCTGCTTTGGGTATTGGTATTGACGTGGAAGAACCTGTAGGCAACATGATCATTGATATTGGCGGAGGAACTACAGGTGTAACTGTTATCGCTCTTGCCGGAATTGTCTGCGATCAATCTATCCGTATTGCAGGTGATGAATTTACTGCTGACATTATGGAAGCCCTGCGACGATATCATAGTTTATTAATTGGAGAGAGAACTGCCGAACAAATTAAAATACAGATAGGTGCAGCTATGAAGGATCTTGATAACCCACCCGATGATATTCCCGTAAATGGCCGTGATCTTGTTACCGGTATTCCTAAACAGATATTTGTAAGCTACCAGGAAGTTGCAGAAGCACTTGACAAATCAATTTTTAAGATTGAAGAAGCAATTCTTAAAGCATTAGAAACTACACCGCCGGAGTTGGCGTCAGATATTTACCGCAGAGGCTTATACTTAACGGGTGGTGGAGCTTTATTACGGGGGCTTGATAAAAGAATTGCAGCCAAAATAAAATTACCTGTACATATTGCTGACGATCCTTTAAAAAGTGTAGTTAGAGGAACAGGTATTGCACTAAAGCATTATGACCGCTATCCTTTTGTAATGAGATAAAATTATTCGCTGAAAGCTACATGCTGCAAGCTGCAAGCTTATAAGCATGAGGCTTGAGGCCCGAAGCCTTTTTCATGCGTAACATCTTTCTTTTCATCCGCAGATATTTTAATTTCTTTCTCTTTTTAACATTACTGGGGCTTTGCCTTTTTATGGTTTTTAATTACAACAAGTTCCATAATGCAGTATTTAGCAATATCGCCAATGAAGCAACCGGAAAAATTTACAAACAGTACAATAGTGTAGAATATTATTTTCAATTAAAAAGAACAAATGACTCTTTGGTAAAGGCAAATGAAAGGCTGTATAATAAGCTAAAACAGGATTTTGAAATGCCTGATACACTAAACAAATTTGCAATAGATACACTAAGAATTGATTCCACAGAAAAATACAGGAAATACCTGTATATGCAGGCAAAAGTTATTGGTAACTCAGTCAGCCTCCCTAATAATTATATTCAATTGAACAGGGGCGTTTTACAGGGAATGCAAAAAGATCTGGGTGTTATAGATGTAAACAATGCAGTAGTAGGCACTGTTGTAGATATCAGTGATAATTATGCAGTGGTAATGAGCTTGCTTCACCGCCAAAGTAATATAAGTGCAAAACTTAAAAAAACCGGGGAGGTGGGTAATATAATTTGGGACGGCAAAAAGCCTAACATTGTTTTATTAAAAGATATAGGCAAGAACGTAAAAGTAAATAAAGGTGATTCTGTTATCACAAGTGGGTTTTCAGAAAAATTTCCGTATGGTTTGCTTATTGGTACTATTAATGAAATAGTGCTTGACAAAAGTACAAATGCATACACGCTTAAAGTAAAAACAGCAAGTAACTTCTATAATGTGGAATTTGTTTACATAATAAATAATCTTAAAAAAGAAGAACCAGCTGAGTTACTGAAAAAAGTTAAAAAAACAAATGAGTAGCCCGGTAAAAAATATTATAAGGTTTATTCTTTTTATTCTGGTGCAGGTATTTGTATTAAATCAAATTCCGCCACTGCATCATCTTATCAATCCATACATTTATTTTTTATTTATTCTCTGGCTGCCTTTTAAAACCGGCAGAAAAACACTGCTGTTTTTTGCTTTGGCGTTAGGGCTGGCTTTGGATTATTTTACAAAAACACCTGGGCTGCATGCTGCTCCCTGTATCCTTATTGCATATCTGCGACCATTTGTAATTAACCTATTAATAACTCAGGAAGGTGTGGAGGCAAACTATAAGGAACCGTCTATAAGAAGTATGCGATTTGCCCCATACTTTGTTTACGTGGCGGTTTTAACTTTTATACACCATGCATTTCTTTTTTTGTTGGAGGCATTGCAGTTTGCAGGCCTGTGGTATTTTATTGTAAAAACATTATTATCGGTGGCTATATCTCTATTCTTAATTTTAATTACAGAATTATTATTTGTCCGCAAGCAAAAATTTAGAACTAATACAGCTTAGAGATATTAATTTTACAATAATTCTGTTTCCTCTTCATACAGCCGTTAAATCACAAAATAAGTGTCTGTTTTTAATCAGTCCCGAAAAAATGTAATCAGCCTTATTTTTATTGGTATGTGTTGTATAATTATTTTTCAATTATTCAATCTGCAGGTAATAAATAAAAAATATACCCTAATGGCTGATGAGCAGGGAAAATTCAGGAAAGTAATTTACCCCGACAGGGGGATTTTATTTGATCGTAAAGGCAAAGCAATTTTACAAAACACAATTATTTACGATTTGATGGTAACACCGGCAAAATTAAAAGGCGTAGATACTTTTGCCCTTTGCAAAATACTCGGCATTGATACTGCTGAATTTAGAAAAAGAATTATCTCAGCCATAATTAAAAATAAAAGTTATCGCCCTTCGGTTTTTGAAGCTTTGCTCCCACAAGAAAAAATTGCAAAACTTAATGAAAGCATGTACAAATTTGTGCCGGCATTTGATTTACAGGCACGCCCTGTAAGAGACTACCCTTACGATGCAGCAGGAAATATCTTAGGATATTTATCAGAGGTAGATTCTTCTTTTTTAAAAAAGCATGCCGGTGAAGGCTATCAGATGGGAGATTATGCAGGATGGACCGGGCTTGAAAGGAGTTATGAAAAAGTATTGATGGGGCAGCGGGGTATTGAATTTATGAAAAGAGATAACAAAAACCGCATAACCGACAGATTGGAAAATGGAAGATTTGATACAGTTGCTGTTGCCGGGCAAAACATGCATCTTGCATTGGATATAGAATTGCAGGAACTGGGCGAAAAATTAATGCAAAACAAATTAGGTTCTATTGTGGCTGTAGATCCCAAAACAGGAGGGATACTTGCAATGGTTAGCAGTCCGACTTTTAAACCTAAATTATTAACCGGCTCGGAAAGAAAAAAACATATCAGCGAATTATTGTTAAACCCCGCGTTGCCCTTATTAAACAGATCAGTAGGCGCCTCTTATTCCCCTGGTTCTACTTTTAAAACATTGCAGGCATTAATTGGTTTGCATGAAGGAGTGATAAGTACTAAATTTAGAGTTAGCTGTTCAGGTGCTTTTTATGGATGCGGCTCCGCTCGTCCCATGAAATGTTTAGATTATGGAACTTTTGACTTGCAAAGTGCAATTACTATTTCTGATAATACATATTTTGCTACTGTTATGCAGCGTGTAATTAACAATCCAAAATATCCAAATGTTGATAGTAGTCTTGCGAATTGGGATAGATACATGTATGCATTCGGGCTTGGCCATAAACTAGGAGTTGATGTTCCATCAGAAAAAAAAGGAAATATTCCTACCCCTGCTCATTTTGATAAAATTTATGGTGAAGGAAAATGGAATTATTGCAACTTTAGATCAGTAAGCATTGGGCAGGGAGAGGTAGATGTAACTCCGATACAAGTGGCTAATGAAATGGCCTATATAGCAAATAAAGGTTGGTATAAAATACCTCACCTGGTTGATTCAATTGAGGGAGGTGATAAATTTAATATACTTACAAAATTTAAAGAGAAGATTAATACAATAGACATTGCAGACAGCGTTTTTGAAGTGGTGCATGATGGTATGCAGGGTGTTGTGGATAGAGGAACCGGCACTGGTGCAAAAGTAGAAGGCATAACCATTTGCGGAAAAACCGGTACAGTAGAAAATTATTTTCGCGGCGTAAAACAACAGAATCATTCATTTTTCTGTGGATTTGCACCAAGGGATAATCCTAAAATTGCAATTATGTGTGTTGTAGAAAACAGTGGCAAATTTGGTGGCACATATGCAGCACCTATTACTGGGTTAATGATAGAAAAGTATTTGAATGATACTATTGCAACAAACCGTAAAGCAAAAGTGGAAACTCTTTCTGAATTAAATTTAATACCACCACGAATTTATAAGGAAATAAGAAGACAGGATTCATTGATGCATGCAAAAGACACTTCTTATTTGCTACTGAAAGGATATATGAAAATCATAAAAGATACAATGGATATAGATGAACAGGATGAACAAGAGGCCCTTGATAAATTAAAAAAAGCTAAACAAAAAGAGGATCAAAAGAAGAAGGAAGTGCCCAATAAAGTTGAGAACAAACCCAATTTAGAAGGAACTTTGCCGGACGAAAAAAAGAAACCAACAAAAGACACTGCTCAAAATATTTTTTAAACATAAAACTTGCGTAACCAGGCCGTAATATCAAAAGGAGTTGACTGGGTGATTGTATGGCTTTACATTACTCTTGTTATTATTGGATTTCTATGCATTTTTTCTGTTGAACATCGCAGTCAGGAAAATGTTTTACAAACAATTATCGGATTAAAAAAAAATTACTCAAGACAACTTTTATTTATTGGCATCTCGGCAGTGGTGGCTACTTTTTTATTACTGACAGATAGTAAATTTTTTACTGCTGTAGCAAACATGAGTTATGTGTTAGGATTGTTATTAATGTTGGCAACATTTGTTGTTGGTAAAGATATTAATGGGTCTAAATCCTGGATACCGCTTGGTTTTTTTAATCTTCAACCAGTGGAAACCTGTAAAATTTTCACTGCACTTGCGCTTGCAAAATATCTTTCCCGGCCTGAAACAGAATTTAGTAAAACACAATCGCAGTTCTTTGCGGCACTTTTTGTATTGATCCCTATTGGGTTTTCTTTGATGCAGAATGAAACCGGCTTAGCATTGGTATATTTTGCTTTTTTAATTCCGATGTATCGTGAAGGGCTGCCGGCAGTGTATTTAATTATAGGATTTTCATTAGCAGTATTATTTGTAGCAGCCATACTTGTTGATAAAAATACACTCGCAATAGCGCTTACAATTATCGCCGCGGCAGTGTTATTTTTTATGAGGAAATTAATTAAGCGGAGGAAATCAATATTATTTATGATTGTTGGTATCTGGCTTTTATGTGTAAGCGTTCAGCGTTTTGCCGTTCCTTATATTTTTAAACATGTTTTACATCCCTATCAGGTGGAAAGGATAATGAACACTTTCGGAGTAGATTATGTTCCTGAAGATGAAATAACAGAACTGGAGTTGAATGAGCAAAAAGAAAAAGAAAATATTAAAACCAAAAAAGAAAAAAAAGAAAAGGAAAACTATAATGTCAAGCAATCAAAAATTGCAATCGGGTCAGGAGGGTTTTGGGGCAAGGGATTTTTAAAAGGAACACAAACACAGGGTGATTTTGTTCCGGAGCAGCACACGGATTTCATTTTTACATCTGTGGGGGAAAATTTTGGTTTTTGGGGAAGCGCCTTAGTGGTGTTATTGTATCTTTTCTTTTTGTTGAGAATTATTTTTATCGCAGAGCGGCAACGAAGTACTTTCAGCAGGGTATATGCTTATAGCGTGGCAGGAATTATTTTTTTTCACATTGCCATTAATATCTGCATGACTATCGGGCTTGCACCTGTTATCGGGATCACTTTGCCATTACTGAGTTATGGTGGCTCTTCGCTGCTAACATTTACTATCCTGATTTTTATTTTAGCAAGATTAGATGCAGACAGACAGATGGTGTTGAGGTAAACTATTATAAGAGAGTTTGATTATAACAGCATTAGCTTACACTTTTAATTGTTTATCGATTTACGGGTAATTTGAATTTATCAGCAATAGTAGTATCAGTAATAAGTTTTAAAGTATCAGAGTTAGTTAATTTAATAACATCTTTTTGCCTGATTTCTATCTTATCTATTTCCCATGTTGATTTTAAACACTGTTGAAAGCCGATATTATTTCCAGCTATTGGCTTACGTGATTGTTTCAGAAGTTCAATATCATTTATCAAAAAGTATATGAATCCATCTTTTTGTATTACTTCATATTTATTTATTTGATGCGCATCAAATTCTTTACTTAATAAAGATTTTATATTTAAGTTAGGAGGATAATCCCATCTCATATTAAAATGATTTAATCTTACTTCCCCTCTACTAATCAAAAAATTCATCTGATATATATTTGCATTATATCTATTTTGTATTAATACTCCCTTATCTCCCCAAATAATATCGAATAAATCAAAACCATCACCGCCGACTATATACTTTGCGTAAATAATAATATGAAAGTTATTCAATGTATTAAAACCCGGAACATTTTTGTAATACCATAGGCAACCTCGTCTGTCAAAATTTTTGTATAATTTTTCAAGATGAAGTACGCCATGTTTAATGTAAACTATAAAATCTGAATCATTTTGCACATGCCATTTATTTTTATTGTTTTTAAAATCTTCTTTCAATAAAATATTTTCCTGTGCAAAAGCTGTTACCTCTAGGATGAGTAATAAAATGCCAGAAAACATTAATTTAACCATCTCCTAAGATAATAATTTAAATTTAATAGGGTCACCTGTTATGTCATTTCAATATAAAGGCTTGGGCTATTCCTATAACATTTTAAGAATATTTTTCACCGGTCTTTTTATAATGCATGATCGCTAAGTGCTTCTGAAGTATGCAGCTCTGCATCTACTTTAACCTCTGGACTTCTAAAAATTTTATACCCAAGATATGCGCAAATCAATAAAATAAAAACGCTTAAATAACCTAGCCATTCGTACCTGTAAATCTTACCGCCACTCCCACCAATAACAATAAATCCAGCTATTAATGAAGCAGCAGCCGTACCTAATTGTTGCACACTGCTATTAAAACTCATAAAACTTCCCCGCTTTTGAGGTTCCACCACATTACTAATTAAAGCCTGCGCAGTAACGCCTCTGCCTGTAGCAACTATAAACCAAAGCGCAAATAATACCAATACAATTGAAAAAGAAATAGGAGGCAGCATGGTGATTACAATTACAAGTGGCAGCGATAACAGAATGCAGATAGTAAAGATTTTTAGTTTTCCGTAACGATCGCTAAGCTTGCCCAAAATATTGGCTGCAAAAAAAGCAGCAATACCCCCAACAAGGTAAACCATTGGTGTTTGCGTTTTGGAATAACCATTATTAAATTCCAGGTATGGGTTAATAAATGGAATGATTAAAAAATGTCCCATCATAATCATACCGGAAAAAAGCAATGCCAATCTTTGAATTGGATTACGCAATACAATTTTAAATACTTCCAGCTTGCTTTCTGAGTTTTCCCTTTTTTCAATATGGGCATTCATAGCCGGCACATATTTATAAATTAATGGTAATAATGCAATACCTAAAAATCCTACCAATAAAAATGGTGCATGCCAGCTAAATAAATTTGCTAAGTAAAGTGCAAAGGGTACGCCGATAGTTGATGCAATTGAAAAGGAAGACATAACCGCACCCATGGCGGCGCCTCTTCTTTCATAATCAAAAACATCTGATACAATAGATAAAACCTGTGCACCTATCAAACCACCAAAAACTCCTGCCAACAACCTGGCGGCTAAAAGCCAATGATAAGAAGGCGCAAAGCCACATGCAATCGTACCTAATAAAAATCCAGCATAGCCTACGAGCAATATTTTTTTTCTATCAAAACGGTCAACAAAAAATGCAGCTATAAAACCGGAAATACCGGCACTTAAAGTATAGGCAGCAACTAATAAAGTAAATTGTTGGGTTGATATTTTAAAATATGGCATAAGATAATTACCCAATGGCATCATTATCATAAAATCAAGAATATGCGTAAAATTTATAGACGCTAAAATAACAAGTAATATTTTTTCTTTGGTAGACATAAAGTGTGCAAATGTCGCTTATTCTATAGGAAGTAAAAAGGTAGAGTGTTGAGGTAAAGTGTTTAAATATTATGGCATAATTAATTTAAATGCCTTCGGCAAAACTTCAATCCTGAATTGTTTAGATGTCTCCGCAGGTTCGCCATCAATATGCAATGGTGCTAATTGATGATTATGAATAACCAATTTATCTGTTTGAAAATAAAGCAATTCTTTTTTATGATCCCGATAGCTATCGGGACTTTCTTCCTGTTTTCCTACTTCTCCCGATCTTATTTGTTTTAACACAGCCCATATCATTCTTGCCTTACTCATTTTTTTCACAATAATTACATCAAGCAACCCATCATTTAAACTTGCCTGCGGAGCTATAGTAAAATTATTTCCAAATTGATTACTGTTTGCAACACTAATAAAATATGCTTCTGTGGAAAATGTTTTTCCGTCATGCGTTATATCAAACAGGTATGGTTCAGCTTTAATAAAATTTTTAACCGATTGCTGTACATACGTGAGTAGTCCCCTTTTTTCCTGCTGGGCAAAATCATGTGCTACCTGGGCATCAAACCCAACACCGCAAAGCATGCAGCTAAATTTATTATTAATAAGAAAAGCGTCTATTAACTTTGGTTTGCTGGTAAAAATTATTTGTAATGCTTTATTAATATTTCGGGGAATTTTAGCGGCCAATGCTAAACCATTACCCGAACCAATGGGAATAATGCCAAAATTTATGTCCGCATTATGCAATAATGAAGCAAGTTGATTGACCGTACCATCACCGCCGCAAATAACTACATCTGTAACCCTGTCTTTTTTTATTTTATCAATTAAAAAAGGGTAATCACCATTAGTATTGGTAAATAAAATTTCGAAACTAATATTTTGTTCCTGGGTTTTTTCTATGATCTGCTGTTCAAGGGTAGCTCTGCGCTTTGGCCCGGAAACCGGATTGATAAAATAAAGGATCTTGCGGTTCATGTATTACCGAAGATATAACTCTGCTAATAATTTTCTTCTCGAAGGTAGCTTCATCATAACATTTGCAGGGTTTTCTGCTAAAAAAACTTTGATAACTTTTTGTTTTAAAATTGTAAGCCTGATAGCTGCGACATTTACCTGGTATTCTTCCTTTTTTGATAAGGACTCATTTACCAAATACAAATTGTCTTCTTTTTCGTTTGTAATTTCAATAGCTCTTTTATAAACACTATACCGTTGTGCCTGTTTAACTGTTATCGTAATACTAGAAATATTTTTATATTTCATTTTATTAATATGGATAATAGCAGGGCGGTCTTTGACAGTTCTTTCGCCAATTTTTTTGCCGTTAATTAATAGGCCTACTATATCCTGTGCAAAAACATTTGCAACCAAAAGCAAAGCAATTGCAGTGATTAAAGTATATTTTGTTTTCAATTTTTTAGAATGAATATTTAATAAGACTACTATTCATTAACCCTGGTTGCACATTATTTAGATTTTATCATTTAACGCTTTCCACAACATGTCTTTTAATTCAACCAAACCTTTATTTGCAACCGATGAAATAAATAAATGTGGAATATTTGCCGGAAGTTCTTTTTCAATAGCTTCTTTTAATTCATCATCTAACATATCGCTTTTACTTATCGCGATAATAAATTTTTTGTCCAACAATTCAGGATTGTATTCCTGCAACTCATTCACCAAAATCTCAAATTCTTTTTTATGATCATTGCTGTCTGCAGGAATTAAAAACAGCAAAACAGAATTGCGTTCTATGTGTCGTAAAAAACGATGCCCCAATCCTTTTCCTTCCGCGGCACCTTCAATAATTCCGGGAAGGTCAGCGATACAAAAACTCTTGTGGTCTCTATATTCAACCATACCTAACTGTGGAATTATTGTTGTAAAAGCATAGTCAGCAATTTTTGGTTTAGCAGCAGTAACAACAGAAAGCAAAGTTGATTTGCCTGCATTTGGAAAACCCACCAAACCCACATCAGCTAATACTTTCAGCTCTAATATTTTATATCCTTCTTCACCCGGCTCACCTGGTTGTGAGTGTTCCGGCGCCTGGTTAGTTGGTGTGGCAAAGTTTGAATTTCCTAAACCTCCACGTCCGCCTTTTATCCAAATCACTTCCTGACCATCCTCCAGAATTTCAGCATCTACCTTATCCGTTTCTTCATCTTTTGCTATAGTACCCAGAGGGACTTCAATAATTATATCTTTCCCATCTTTGCCGGTCCGGTTATTCTTACTTCCATTTTCACCATTATCTGCTAAAACATTTTTAAAATATCTCAGGTGCAATAAGGTCCATAAATTTTTATTGCCACGCAAAATAATGTGAGCTCCTCTGCCGCCATCACCTCCGTCGGGTCCGCCCATTGCAGTAAGTTTATTGCGCATAAAATGTTTTACACCTGCACCTCCATGCCCGCTGTGACAAAAAATTCTAATTTGGTCTACAAAATTCGTTTTTTCCATTGTTGCAAAGGTCAGCAAAGTTTTTTAGGAATTATCTTTGCTATTCAACTATAAAATTATAAGATGATTAAAATAACGCTAACATTATTTGCTGTGTTGCTGCTGTTTTCCTGTACAAATAAAAATACTCCATCCAAAGGAATAAGCGGTATGCCGCCATGCCTGATAACTATTATTGAAAAAATAAAAAGTGATGCTACATTAAAACCTCCAAAATCAGTTACTCAATATACATACAAAGGGCAGCCTGTATTTTATTTGGCAATGCCATGCTGCGACCAATATAATCCTGTATATGATGGAGATTGTAATTATTTAGGTGCACCGGATGGCGGAATAACCGGAAAAGGAGATGGGAAACTTCCAGACTTTTTTAAAGTAGCTACCAACGGAAGAGTTGTTTGGGAAAATAAGTAATTCTCACTTCTTACTTTCATTCCATGTTTTATAAATTCCTTGCGGCAAATTATTGTGATCAATGATTTCTCTCAATGGTTCACATTCTTTCCATCTTTCATGCATATCATCAGGTAATTGTTGATAAAGCTTTGTGCCTTCCGTTTTCCACTGAATCATTTCATCACTTACCTGTTTAATAATTTTTGAAGGATTGCCCACAACCAAACTTCTTGCAGGAATTTTTTCTTCTGCTTTAATAAAACACAATGCACCAACAATGCATTCATCGCCCAAATCAACATTATCCATGATAACAGCGTTCATCCCTATCAAACAATTTTTACCAATGGTTGCTCCATGAATAATTGCCCCATGACCAATATGTGCTCCTTGTTTTAAAATTACAGTTATGCCGGGAAACATATGAACGGTGCAATTCTCCTGAACATTGCAACCATCTTCAATAATAATCTTACCCCAGTCGCCACGTATGGCCGCACCAGGACCGACATATACTTCTTTACCAATAATTACATTGCCGGTAACTGCAGCAAGTGGATGAATGAAAGAACTTTCATGCACTACAGGTTTAATATTATTAAATTCGTAACAAGCCATACCTCTTATTCTTTCATGCCCAACTGATCTAAAATAAATGCATATTTTAAAGCAGTTAATTTTTGTCTTTCAAACCTCCCTGATTGTCCTCCATGCCCTGCGCCCATTTCTACTTTAAACAAAACAGGATTTGTACCAAGATTATTCTCTCTTACTTTTGCCACCCATTTTGCAGGAGAAAAATAAGGAACCTGGGTATCATTTAATCCACCCGTAGCGAGTATCGCAGGATATTTTGCAGGCTTTACATTATCAAGCGGCGACCACGTAAGCAAATAATCATAATGTTCTTTTTTATTGGGATCGCCCCATTGTTCATATTCCAATGTTACCAAAGGTATGGTGGGATCAAAGCTATCAGATATTACATCCATCCAGGGCACTTCTGCAATGATGCCTTTAAAAAGATCAGGACGCATATTTGTTACAGCGCCCATCAGCATACCACCTGCGCTTCCGCCATTAGCAAACAATTTATTTTTAGAAGTATATTTTTCATTTACTAAAAATTGGGCTGCATCAATAAAATCTGTGAACGTATTTTTCTTCGTAAGCACTCTGCCTTGTTCATACCAATCTCTTCCCATTTCCTGACCCCCTCGTATGTGTGCAATAGCAAAAGAAATTCCTCTATCCAATAAACTTATTACAGAAGAATTAAAATACGGATCTGAATTGGCGCCGTATGATCCATACGCATATAAAAGCAATGGATTGCTTCCGTCTTTTTTAAATTTATCTTTTCTGTAAATTACAGATATGGGTACTTTAGTTCCATCACCTGATGTACTCCACAGCCGCTTAGTCTGGTACAAAGAAGCATTGAATTCTTTACCTACATTTTGCTGTTTTAATAATTTCTTTTCACCCGTTTTAAGATTATACATAAACTCTGAACCCGGCGTAGCAAGAGAAGTAAAATTATAACGGATACTATCAGCATTATATTCATCGGTAGCCATGTACATACCGGCTACATAATCTTCTTCACCAAAATTAACCTGCTTCCACTTGTTTGTTTTACGATCAAGAATTTTTATTTGTGTGAGGCCATTTTCTTTTGTTTGTGCAACAATATAATTTTTAACTATTTCAACATTTTCCAAATAGGCTTTATCACTGGCAGGAATTACATCTGTCCAGTTTTCCATACCTGGGGCATCAATGGGTGCGTTAACTAATTTAAAGTTTTTTGCATTTTTATTGGTATAGATATGAAATACATTTCCTTCAAAATAATCAGGCGCATATTCCAGTCCCTGTATTCTTGATTGAATAAGAACCGGGGAAGCATTTGGATTGTTTGCATCAAGGTAGCTTGTCTCTGAGGTGTTGGTGCTTCGTGAATTAATAAAGATGTAACGGCTGCTAATGGTTCTTGATAAACCAACGCTGTAGGTACTGTCTTTTTCTGAAAAGATCTCTTTGTCTGTAGCTGGCGAAGAGCCCAATACATGACGCATTACTTTATAGGCACGTACCGTTTTATCATTAACAACATAATAGAAGGATCTATTATCATTATTCCACGCATAATTTCCTGATGTATTGGATATCTTTTCCGACATTAGTTTTCCTGTAGAGAGTTGCTTAATATAAAGC
>DASYOS010000042.1:0-2131 GCA_036007525.1 Chitinophagaceae bacterium
GAAGCCTCATTATATGCTTCCCATTCTTTTATTGTAAAGTTTGAATTGTTCATACCAAGCGGTTTAAAAAATTTTTCTCTCACATTATCTTCCCAGCTTTTACCCGTAAGTTTTTCAACAACAGCGCCTTGTGCCTCAAACATAAAATTGTTGTATTGCCATTTATCTCTCACGGCGGCAGTAGGCTCCTGGTATTGAATGCGCTGAAGTATGCTATCTCGTGAAGATGTGGAAAATAAATACCAGGACAGATCATGACGAGGCAAGCCTGTTCTATGGCTCATCATATCACGAAGGGTGATCGTATTGTTCATAGGATCATTAAAGAATTTTAAATTGTTCATGTATATTTCAACCGGTTTATCAATATCAACTTTGCCCTCTTTAGCTAATAATCCAATCAGTGATGCGGTGAATGCCTTGGTACATGAGCCTATTGCAAATAAGGTGTTAGGTGTTACAGGCAGTTTTTTATCAGTATCCCTATAACCAAATCCTTTTTCATAGATCACTTTATTTTTTTCAACTACGGCTACTGCAAACCCGGCAACATGCCAGTCTTTTAATATTCGTTCAAAGGCGGTATCTAAACCGAGGAAGCGTTCATCGCTAATTTGAGGTTTTGGCTTTTGCGCAAGTGATGTAATTGTTATTACAAAGCATAACAATAAAGCTATTGTTTTCATAAACAGTTTTTTGGTTTGAATTAGAAAGGTAAAAAATTAGCGGGATTATAAAAATTATCCTTCCAATGTTGCAATGGTTTTCTTCGCAGAAGCTAATCGTATTTTTTCCGACTAATTCTTCAATTTCATATCCTCAATTATTGCAGCTATTTTATCGTCCAACTTTTTTTCTTTTGCATCAAAATCTGCAGCATTATCAAGCTTAGTATTAACGCTGAAATAGAATTTTATTTTAGGCTCTGTTCCGCTGGGTCTTGCAGAAATTTTACTGCCATCTGCAAGAATAAATTGTAATACATTACTCTGAGGAAGGTCTATCTTTTTACTTTCTCCACTTTGCAAGTTAATATCTGTTTGGTTTTGATAATCAAGCAGTTGAACTACTAAAGAACCATTGATTTTCTTTGGTGGATTGGCTCTGTATGCCTGCATCATGTCTGCAATCTCTTTAGCTCCATTCATTCCTTTTTTTGTTATCGAAATAAGGTCTTCTTTGTACAATCCATATCGCACATACAGATCAATAAGTTTGTCAAATAAGTTTCTTCCTTTATCTTTTTCAAAGGCCGTCATCTCACAAATAATTGCCACGGCACTTTCAGCATCCTTATCCCTTATCTTATCGCCAATCATCAAACCAAAACTCTCTTCTCCGCCAATAATGTAATTTTCTTTGCCTTCTTTTTCTTTTATAAGTTTTGCAATCCATTTAAAACCGGTGAGTACGTTATAACAGGCAATATTATTTTGTTTTGCAATTTTATCGATCATATCTGTGGTAACAATTGTTTTTATTACCATGTCGTTGGGTTGGGCAATGCCTTTTGCTTTTCTTGCCTCAATCATATAATTAAAAGCAATCATCGCAGTCTGATTGCCATTCAGCAACACCCATTCGCCTTTATGATTTTTTACACCAACACCTACCCTGTCACCATCAGGATCTGTTCCTAATAAAATATCCGCATCCAATTCCTTTGCTTTTGCCAAGCCGATGCTCATCGTTTCTTTTTCTTCCGGATTTGGGTAGATAACTGTAGGGAAATTTCCATCGGGTGTTGCCTGCTCTTCTACAATGTGAACATTATCAAACCCATACTTTTTTAAAACCTGCGGCACAACCATTATTCCGGCACCATGAATTGGCGTGTAAACAATTTTAAGGTCGTGTTGCTTTAAGCATACATCAGGGTAAATGCTTAAGCCCTTTACCATTTCAATATATTTTTCATCCATGTCTTTACCGATCATTGTAATAGCCTCCCCTAAACCTGCCTGACCGGTAGGCAGGTCCCCTCCCACAGAGGGGACTTTCGACCACTTCACATCTTCGATACTTTTTATTTTCTCCACTTCAGCAATTACATTTTTATCATGAGGTGGAACCATTTGAGCACCATCATCCCAATAAGCTTTGTAACCATTATATTCTTTAGGGTTATGTG
>DASYOS010000043.1:0-6935 GCA_036007525.1 Chitinophagaceae bacterium
ACAATAAAAGAGCTAAGGGTAGAAATATTAAAAGTATTTTTCCCGTCACCACCAGTGCCCACAATATCTAAAACCTGATATCCTTTAAATTTAATCGGGATGCACAATTCCATCAAAGCATCTCTAAAACCCAGCAGTTCATCAATGGTAATGCTCCGCATCAAAAACACTGTAGTGAACGAGGCTATCTGGCTTTCATTGTATATGCCTTGGGAAATATTTATTAATACATCTTTTGCAGAAGCTCTCTCCAAAGTTTTATGTTCAAATAAATGCTGTAATACTTTCTTCATAAGTCTGAACCGGGATTTATGGGATGACTGGGAGTTTTGGGATGATGAATAATTTGAGGATTAAACTTTTTATTTGTAAATCGGTTAAACTCTAATCGCTTATTACCAAAATTTATAAGTAATCCAATTTCCAAATTATATGCTTCCAGATAATTAATTGCCTGTGCAAGATGTACATCTTCTAATTTGATTATGGCCTTTAATTCTACACTGATTTTATTATCTATTAAAAAATCAACTCTTCTTGTTCCAATGTGTTGATCTAAATAATATATGGGCATCTCAAACTCTCTTACAAATTCTATTGATATATTCCGTAGTTCAAGTTCCAATGCTCTTTGATAAATTACTTCCTGAAAGCCATTTCCTAATGTTCCGTGCACCCTAAAGGCAGCTCCGATAATCTTTTCTGTTATTTCTCCATATTTAAAATCTGACATAACTATTATTTTTTTCTTCTTCTTATAATTCCCAAACATCACATAAATCCCAGTTCAGACCAACCAGTTCTT
Source organism: Chitinophagaceae bacterium (assembly GCA_036007525.1). Classification (GTDB taxonomy): domain Bacteria; phylum Bacteroidota; class Bacteroidia; order Chitinophagales; family Chitinophagaceae; genus Ginsengibacter. The sequence continues at coordinate 806 of DASYOS010000043.1, forward strand.
CATTATTTTTTCTCCATCAGGAGTAAGAATACTTTCCGGATGGAATTGCACGCCTTGTACATCAAATGTTTTGTGTTGCAATGCCATTATATAATTATTTTCATCACGTGCGGTTATTTCTAATTCATCCGGAAAATTTTTATCGCTTACAATCCATGAATGATAACGTCCGATCGTAATTTTTTGCGGAAGATCTTTAAACAGTTTGCAATTATCTTTTGAGAGTTTGCAATCTGTTGCTACTCCATGGTAAACTGTAGTAAGATTTATTAACGTTCCGCCAAACGCTTCACCAATTGCCTGGTGCCCTAAACATACACCCAATATGGATTTGGTAGAAGCATATTCCTTTATTAAAGGCAATAACAAACCTGCTTCACGGGGTATTCCGGGGCCGGGAGATAAAATTATTTTATCATACTCCTTCACTTTTTCGAGAGCAATCTGATCATTACGATATACGTCCACTTTTTGATGTAAGATTTTTTCCACCAAATGAACGATGTTGTAAGTAAATGAATCGTAATTATCAAAAAGTAATATTTGCATCTCTAAATATTTTCCGCCCTCTCAATCGCTTTTTTTAAGGCACCTAATTTATTATTAACTTCCGCTAATTCATTTTCAGGTTGAGATACAGCAACTATGCCTGCACCCGCCTGGTACGTCAGCGTATTATCCATACTTAAAAAAGTTCTAATCATTATTGCATGGTTACAACTGCCGTCAAAGCCCATAAAACCAATGCAGCCCCCATAATAACTTCTTGATTCTGACTCATACTCATTTATCAACTGCATAGCTTTATACTTTGGTGCACCGCTTAATGTGCCTGCAGGGAATGTTACTGCTAACAGATCAAATGGATTGCTATTTTTTCTAACAACTCCTTTCACTTCGCTAACCAGGTGAATAACATGAGAGTAATATTGTATCCTTGAGAACTCTGTGACTGTTACCTTATCACACATTTTGCTTAAATCATTTCTCGCCAAATCCACCAACATAACATGTTCAGCATTTTCTTTTTTATCAGTCAGCAGATCAGCAGCTAATTTTTGATCAATTTCATCGTCCCCTGTTCTTTTAAAAGTTCCGGCAATAGGATGTACCGTAGCTTTATTGTTCTCAATAATCAATTGGCTTTCGGGGCTGCTACCCATCAATTTATAATCACCGTAATCAAAATAAAAAAGATAAGGGCTGGGATTTATACTTCGTAATGCCCTGTAGACATTGAACTCATCGCCTGTAAAAGATTGCTTAAACTTTCTGCTCAAAACAATTTGAAAAACATCTCCCCTGTGACAACTTGCTATACCTTTTTTTACCATTTCAATATACTCTTCATCAGTAATTGATGAAGTTTCTCCTTCTTTTACTTTAAAAGGATACGTGGGAACATCTTTGCTTTTTATAAGGTTTTCAACAACATCGCTTTCACTAATAATATTGCTTATATGATTTTCACAAATAAATAATTCATCTTTAAAATGATTAATAGCGATTACGTATTGGTACAATCTGTAGCGCATTAATGGAATAGCCCCCTCTAAATCTCCCCCCATAGGGGAGACTTTCGAAGCACTTAACTTAATTGTATCAAAAAATTGAATTGCATCATAGGTTGTATAACCAAATAAACCCTGGGCAATGTTCACAGGTTTTTTTGCAACTTCGGTAACATGAAAACGTTGCATAAAATCCCATAAATGGTCTGTAATATTATTTGATGTATCGATCTGAATTTTTTCAGGATTTTTTCCGGGTAATTTAAATTCTAATTCTTTAGGGTTAGTGATCTCAATCCCTGCAATAGCATTTATACCAATAAATGAATAACTGTTTTCACCTGCATGAAAATCTGTGCTTTCCAGTAAAATAGTATCTCTGAATCTATCTCTCAGCCGTAGGTAAATACCTACAGGAGTATACACATCTGCTAAAAGCTTTTTAAAAGAGGTACTTATTTCAATCTTCTTCATTTATAAAAATTAAAAACCCGGCACTTTCGTGTCGGGCTCAATTATTTGGAACAAATAAATATACAGGTCGACACAATCAAAAAATTGATTGCCACCACCAGCTAATATTATTTGTATTATTTAATTTCATGTTGCAATGCAAATATGAGTTTCTATTTTTATCCGACCAAATTTTCTTATGTTTTATTATATAAATTTTACTTTATGAACAAATCCTAATACTTCTTTAACTATTTCAATAAATAATGTGCAACTTTTGGCATAAAATTTCGCTCTACAGGGTGAGTTATGCTAGCAAAAAAAATTTTAACGGTTGCCTTTATTTTTATTTCATCATTTGCCAGGGCGCAAAAAATTGACAGCATTTTTGTCAATCTGTACACTGATAGCCTTAAAAAAGGCACTTATAATTATATAAATGTAGATGGACAATTATCCAATGGAAGGTATATGCCTTTGGATAGCAGTCAAATTATATTTTGGGCTAGCGACGGAAAATTTTCAGGCAACAGCTTATGGCTTGATAAAGACTTTAAACATGAAAAGGTTTTTATAAAAGTTGTATTGAGAAGAAATCCCTCAATAAGTAAAGAGTTTACTGTTTATATTAAGAAGAGGCAGGATGATGAAAAATTACAAACAAATGAAGAGCTATTAAATAACATGCAGAATAAATCCAAAATAAAGAAACCTTCTAAATCTCCAGAAAAGAAGACCTACCGTTTGTTTTGGTTATTATGATGATTTTTTATGCAGACTTCTTTGCGTCTTCTAAAAACTTAGCTAACCCAATATCAGTTAATGGATGTTTTAATAATCCTAATATCGATTCCAAAGGAGATGTTACTACATCCGCCCCTGCCTCAGCACATTTAATAATATGATTTGGAGATCGGATAGATGCCGCTAAAATTTCAGATTTATACCCCTGCACCTGGAAGATATGTGCCATCTGTACAATTAATTCCATACCATCCCATCCACTGTCATCAATTCTGCCAATAAACGGGGAGATGTATGCTGCTCCTGCTTTTGCAGCCAAAATAGCCTGACCTGCAGAAAACACCAAAGTGCAGTTTGTTCTTATTCCATTATCAGTAAACCATTTTATTGCTTTTACCCCGTCTTTTATCATGGGTACTTTTACCACAATATTTTTATGAATCGCAGCAAGTTTTTTCCCTTCTTCAACAATTTTATCAAATTCAGTAGAAATAACTTCGGCACTAATATCGCCATTAACCAGTTCACAAATGGTTTTGTAATGATTAAACACTGCTTCCTGGCCTTTAATACCTTCTTTAGCCATAAGAGATGGATTGGTAGTAACACCATCAAGAATTCCTAAATCATTGGCTTCTTTTATCTGATCAAGATTGGCTGTATCTATAAAAAATTTCATACCCCGTACCCCTAAAGGGGATTTATTTTTTTAGTTAATAATTAAGTAAAAGTATAGAAATTAAATTCAATAAAATTTGTAGAAAATTGCTTTTATAAAGACTGCGAAAGCCCGTTTTAGAGGGTTGGGGCATAAAAATGGCAAGTTACTTATATCGCACCGCTCAACCATTTACCCTTGCTATCTTCCGATCCTGGGGGAGTTCAACAGGAGCTGGCCGTATAAGACTTGCCGCTGCAAATATAATTAAAAAAGCCTCACCTTTTCTAAAAGCCAAATCCCGGTTTATCGGTTCGTGAATCTATTGTAGTTGCGCCAATAAGCTCATCACTCCTGCCATTAAAAGATTTGTAATACACTAAAATGGTATAAGTATTTTCAGCTTCAAAATAATCACCATCCAATTGCCGGCGATAGGCTAAATTATTTCTATCAGCAACTATGTACGTATAATTATAATAGCCTTGCTTTAAAAATAGATGAGTTTCATAAACCCCTTTTGCAGGGTTAAATTGCATTTTAGTACTATCATTAAATGCATAATTTGTTAGTTGTCCAAAAAGGTAAATATTTTTACCTCTGTAAGTTGTACTATCAGGTGGCGAAAAAGTAAAATGCACTGTTGCATATTCGCTTTGCCAAAAAGGATTTACGCTTTGGGTAGTTTCCACTGTGTACATACCATTTATATCACGGTAATAAACATATCTTTCAGTTGATCTCTCATAATCATTTTTGACAAAAATATCCGTTGAATTTTTTTTGTAATCTGCTCTTTTTACCCTGTCAGTCTGTAAATGAAAATCCCGAAGATCAATCCAGCGCCATTCTTTACCTGCGGCAAAAATTAAATTATTTTCTGAACTATATTCAAGGGAATTTCCCCTAACAAAAGTGGGAGAAATATTAGTGACAGTATTATCCCATCGGTTGTTTTGCAGTACCACAACTTTTATTTGCTGTGCTGCACTGAAAGTATTTAAGCCATTAATATTTACATTGAACTCCAGCCTTTGATGCGTTCGAAAATACTGAGGCGAAAAGGGCTGCGTAATTCTTGCAGAAATAGTTGCTTTGTTGTCGACTACCAATAGTCTTTTTGTAAATGCAAGCTTAGAAGTATCACCATCTAAATAAACTTTTAATAAATAATTGCCCGATCTGGTGGGATAGGAATTTCTTTCCGGAAGTATTGCCTGGTAATGTGTGTACTTTGTAAAAGCGATAGATGAAAACCTGTAGTTGTTTATCCTAATTTGCGTAAATCCCTTAAGATAATCAAACTGGCTAAGGTTCAAAGGCGACCAATCCTTATCACAAAGCTGATACGTATAATAATAATATTTCACATTACCCAGCAAATCATCAAAATGTAATTCAACCTGATCGTTGGTATTTAAGTTAATTATAGGGATTGATAATTGGTTACCGTAATTATAAAAGCGAACGGTTTTAATATTGTCATTATAAATGCTGTCCGCAACCTGGGCAGAAGTAGAAAAATTAAAGAATAAAAAAATATTTATTAAAGAAAATGTAGTAAGGCGCATACACATATACATCAAAATGATTTAAAAAAAATTAGTTTTACAAGATACCAAAAGTATACCGTTTGAATGTTTCATCTTTTATAGCAAAGCGAATAGCTTTTAACAGGCAGAAAACGTTTTCACGCTTTATCATCGGGCTTGCAATAACTGCAACAATGATAAGCGTGGCAGTGATGATAGTTGCATTAAGCTTTGTTAACGGTTTCCAAAATGTTATCAGCAATAAGGTTTTTAGCTTTTGGGGGCATATAAGAGTCCAGCAAAATGTAGTAACACAATCTAATATTGCAGAAGAATACCCGATAGAAAAAAATGATAGCCTTGAAAATTTCATACGCTCTCAAAACCAGGTAAAAAGTATTGAGCGATATGCTACCAAATCTTCAATAATAAAATATAAAGAAGATATAGAAAGTGTTTTGCTCAAGGGCGTTGATAATAGTTTTGATTTTAGCAGGATAAATAATTTTTTGGTGAGGGGTAGATGGCTTTCTTTTAAAGACAGTGGCTACAGTAAAGAGATAAATATTTCCGTATATACAGCTAATCAATTACAGGTAAGTGTAAATGACAGCGTTGATATTTTTTTTATTCAAAGTGACGGAAGCAAACGGGCAAGGAGGCTAATGATAGCCGGAATTTTTAAAACAGGAATTGATGAATACGATCATAACTTCTGCCTGGGTGATTTAAAATTGATACAAAGGCTAAACGACTGGAAGCCAGAAGAGATAGGCGGTTACGAAATTTTTTTAAAAGATTATAAGCAAACAGATTCAGTAAACAATTTTTTGTACAACGCCGAAGCCTTGCCCGATAGATGGCACAGCAAAACCATCAGGGAAATTTATCCTAATATATTTGACTGGCTCAATCTGCAGGGAAGGATCAAAACTATCCTGCTTACTATAATGATGATAGTTGCTGTTGTAAACTTAATTACCTGTTTAATTATACTTGTTTTAGAAAGAACAAAAATGACCGGCATATTAAAAGCGATCGGTGCGCCTGACTGGAGTATTCAAAAAATATTTTTATACAATACTACTTTTATTGCCATAACAGGAACTATTGCAGGCACCTTACTTGGCTTGGGAATTTGTTTTCTACAGGAAAAAACAGGTTTTATAAAACTAAATGAAGAAGCCTATTATATGAATGTTGCCCATGCAGATGTAGTGTGGTGGCAGGTA
>DASYOS010000044.1:0-12594 GCA_036007525.1 Chitinophagaceae bacterium
TCCTGAGGTTTTAAATTCCCTTGCTAAAAATTCATCCATAGAAAACTGAAGCAAATGAGACATCTTTAGCAGTTCTCTTACATCCACACTTCGATTACCCAATTCTATCTGTGCCAATGATGAACGGGGGATAGCAAGTTCCCTTGCCAGCTCGTCCTGGGATAATCCTTTTTTCTTTCTTAATTCCGAAATTCTCTTCCCTATTTCTTTTTGCGAAAGGTTTGCTGGCATATAACAGGTTTTAAACACAAATATATATTATGTTTTATATTCCAACAAAAAATTGTTTGATTTTTGAACACAGTGAAAACAGAAGCACTTCTACTTCACCTCTACCTCTCTCAAAATACTTTCATTACCTGTTTGGTCAACAGCACTAACTGCAATGCGGTTTAATGTTAATGGTGCTTTATCTGTTCCGCCAATTAATTTCACAGAAAACATCCTGTCTTTACGGTTTAGTATTTTATAAATCCATGCATTACCGTATTTATAATAAACAACCCAACGAAATATATCTGCGTAATTATTATATGTCCAGTTTATTTGTACCTTATCCAGTTGTTTGGTAACTGAAACAGTAGGTGCATCCGGTGCAACTTTATCAAGCCACGGGCTTGCCGGTACAAGAGCACCATCTTTATAAGGCCCTGTAAGCAACGCTGTACGGAGATTTGTATTAAGAACATCTGATGATATACTCCAATGCACCACACCTTTGCTTTTGGGCATCATACCACGTGCAATCATTATCTGGTTAATGGTTTCATCAACTGTTGTTCTGCCTGTATCCCTGCCAACATTAATGCCCGGCCATAAGTGACGCTGCATGGTATTTTCCTGCTGCCACCATCCAAGTAAAACAGGAAAGCTTAATGGAATTCTTTTTGTAGGCCAGTAGAGCTGAGGGGTAAAATAATCTATCCAGCCTTTGTTTAACCATAGCTTCGCATCTGCATACAGCACATTATACTGGTCAAAACAACAGGCAGATTCTGGAGATCCAGGCCGCCATAATCCAAAAGGACTAATGCCAAACTTAACCTGAGGCTTTGCTGCTTTCATTTCTTTATAAATGCGTTCAATTAAATCATTCACACTTTTGCGCCGCCAGTCGCCACGTGATAATTTACCACCGGTATTTTGATATGCAGTCCAGCTTACACTGTCAGGAAAATCCGCCATCAAATTATAATCAGGATAAGGATAAAAATAATCGTCAAAATGAACACCATCAATATCATATCGGCTTACAAGGTCCATTACTACATTGGTTGTTCTGTCCTGTACTTTTTTTTGTGCAGGATCCATCCACCAATAGCCTTGTTTTAAATAAACCACCATTTCAGGATTCGTCTTAATTATAGATTGGTCACTTATTATACTATCGCCTTTGGGGTGATGGGCACGATAAGGATTTAGCCATACATGCAGTTCCATCCCGCGGTCATGTGCTTCTTCAATCCAGAATGTTAGCGGATCATAATACGGATCCGGCGCTTTGCCGCCTTTACCGGTGAGATAATAACTCCACGGTTCAATATTACTTTTGTACAATGCATCTGCATGCGGACGAACCTGAAGTATAACTGCATTAAAATTATGCTGTTGCAAAAAATCAAGCAAAGTAATCGCTTCCTTTTGCTGCTGCTCTGTGCTGAGGCCGGGTTTACTTGGCCAATTGATGTTGGCAACTGTTGCCACCCATGCAGCCCTAAATTCTCTCATAGCTTTAGGTGTATTCTCCTGTGTAATTTCCGTAGCAGTTTTTGAGGAAGTGCAGGAATTAAATAAACAGGTTGCAGAAAATACTATAAGAAAAGGAAATATTTTTTTTATCATACAGAAATTTTAATACGGTTGATTTTGAAAAGTAAAGAATAAATGTATTTACCAATGGTTCAGAAGAAAAAAATAGCTTTAATAGCTTTAGAATTGATTACTTCTTCTTATTAACCACAATTATTTTTCTCTCCGCTATATATCCATCATACGATATAGCACTTCGGTCTATGCTGGTTACATTAAGTGAAGCAGAAGCGTTATCAAAAATTCGGAAGTATAGTTCCCTAAGATAAGTTTGATCTTTGGGCTTTATAGAAATACTCCAGCCATTGTTAGCGGGTTTTAGTGCATAGGTAAACTTAGTAGAGGTAAAGTCAAAATCAACATCTGCAGGGCTGATTGATGCAATATATCCACGGCCAAAAAAAGGCAGGTTGCTTATGATAGTATCCTTAGAAACTGACACATCATAACCGGAACTTAAATCTCTCTTTCCGCCACTCACAGGGTTTACATTCCTTGCTATAAATACAAAACTTTGAGATTCGATAATACTTTTTAAAGTCGCCGCATCTACACGTTCATCATTTTTTATATTGCGGCTATTAGTACATCCAAAAAATATTAGTGCAGATATTAATACAATAAGTATGTGTGAAATATTTTTTGCTTTCATTTTTGATAATAGATGATCATTTATTTGAGCAATCCCTGTCCCCTCCTTTTACATTCTTCTTGCGAGTACAATCGTGTTTTTAAATTTTTTCTTCTTACCGTCAGTATTAAAAATTTCTGTATAGATAATATAAATTCCTTGCGCAAGCTTTTGCTGTTTTTCTCCAAGTCCATCCCAAATATAGCTTCCTTTAATACCACTTAAAGCATTTTTTTGAAGATAACGAACCGGCCTGCCCGAAGCATCAAAAATAGTAATGTTGGCAATATACCCGGGAGAAGGAAAATTGTAATTAATAACAGCAAAATCATCCATACCGTCATTATCCGGAGAAAAAATTTCGGGTGTTACTGTTATTTCTCCCTGAATCTGTTGATCGATCCTGAATTGCGAATTTTTATATCCTGGCGTACCATAGCCAAAAGAAGTTGCCGCTGAATGAAAATTACTTTGAACAGAAGCAGCATTGTAATCAATTCTTTCCAGCGAAACGCCTTCTGTATTTGCAATCAATGCAAAGTGCCATTTATCTGAATAAACAACTTCGTCAACAATTTTTCCCTGCGCATTTAAAATTATCACATCACCTTTATCATCATTAAAGGACGGCATATTGCTGATCTGTATAAATGCATCAGGATTAGTGGTAACATATTGCTGCATTACAAGCTGAATGTCTTCTGTTATCACTAAAAAATCTCCGGGAAAAAGTAAACCACTTTCTGTACTTAACTGCTGTATGCTGCTGATGATATTCGTACTATTTCTGTTGGCAATATATAATTGTTTAGCATCAATAATTTTTTGAGAGCGGTTGTATATTTCAACATAATCAACACCATTTGGTTTTGGATTGAATAGTATCTCATTTATTACTACATCAAAACTATCTGCAACAGATGATAAGCCTACCCTTGATGTGTTTTTTGAACCAATAGTATTTCCTGCACAATCAGTTACATTATTTACAGTAACAGTGTAAACTTTATTAGCTACTAACGGGGTATTGAGCTTAAGATTTACTCTGTCAAAAACAGGAGCAACAGTTATCGCAGATTGAGGAACCCCAATGCCATCACTAAGGCTGTAATTATTTGCTGTAGCCCCTTTCAAACTATCCAAAGGCTCATCAAAAACCAATGTGATATTTAAATTATCAATAGCATAAGCCCGTAATAATTTAGGAGAAGTTCTATCAGCATTAACCGCGTCAACAGAATTTTTCTTTCCGGGTGTTCCTCCCTTTACGTCAAGACTTGCTTTCCAATTAGTAAAACCACTACAAGGATTTTTAGTATCTATCATTTCCAATGTCCACCCCCCATCTTTTTTCAATTCATTCTTATACCAGCCAATTGTATAGTTCACAGCATGAATAACCCTTCCCTGTGCAGACGTAAGTGATAACTGATCACCGGCATTATCAAGGGATGGGAAACTGGTTAGTGAAATAGTGGGGCCAAATACTGACATAGCTGCAACAGCAGATGATGTACAAACAATAACAAAACTATCTGGCTTTAAAAGATAAGATGGCATTGCTCCGCTCTGTCCTGATAGGTCACTAAGCCTAAAACCAAGAAGATTAATTGCAACGGTTGAAGTATTTTTTAATTCTATCCATTCATTATTCGGCAACCCTACCTGTGGTGTGGGGTCAGCCATAATTTCATCAATCACAATATCGTAGTGGCTGGCAATTTGAGCTTTTCCATTGCTTATTAAAAAAAATAAGATTAGTGTAACCAGAAAAAATCTTTTCATTGCGGAAATTGTCTTTCAAGTTAAAAAATCATTTGTAATAACCGTAATTAATTTTACTTATTACGTTTTTGTAAATTTGCAACTTAATTTTTATAATAATGAGAATAGCTGTAGTAGGTGCAACCGGATTGGTGGGCAATAAAATGTTACAAATACTGGAAGAAAGAAACTTTCCGGTTAATGAATTATTACCTGTTGCATCAGAAAGATCTATCGGGAAACAAATTGAGTTTAAAGGAAAAAAATATATAATCATTTCTGCAGAAGAAGCTATTGCAGCCAAACCAAATTTTGCTTTATTTTCAGCCGGAGGTAGAACTTCTTTAGAACTTGCACCAAAATTTGCTGCTGCCGGTATTACTGTTATCGATAATTCCTCTGCATGGCGAATGGATACCACAAAAAAATTAGTTGTTCCCGAAGTGAATGCCCATGTGCTTACCAAGGAAGATAAAATAATTGCCAACCCTAATTGCTCTACCATACAAATGGTGTTGGTATTAAATCCGCTGCATAAAAAATATAAAATTAAAAGAGTTGTTGTATCTACCTACCAAAGTGTTACCGGAACAGGCGTAAAAGCAGTTACCCAGTTAAACAATGAGAGAAATAATGTTGAAGGAGAAATGGCTTATAAATACAAGATTGACAAGAATGCTATTCCGCATATAGATGTTTTTTTAGAAAATGGGTATACCAAAGAAGAGATGAAAATGGTACATGAAACTAAAAAAATTATTGGTGATGATACTATCAAAGTAACCGCTACATGTGTTCGTATTCCTGTAATGGGCGGCCATAGTGAAAGCGTAAATATTGAATTTGAAAATGATTTTAATATGGATGAAGTAAAAGACATTCTGAGTAAATCACCCGGAATTATTGTGCAGGATGACATTGATAACTTTATTTACCCCATGCCATTAACAGCGCATGAAAAAGATGAAACTTTTGTTGGCAGAATCCGAAGAGACGATACCCAACCGAATACGCTAAACTGCTGGATAGTGAGTGATAATCTTCGCAAAGGCGCTGCCACAAATGCTATCCAGATAGCTGAATATTTATTGGAGAAAAAACTCTTATAAGATATTGTAGCTTTAATAAACTACAAGTTTTAATAGATCTTCTATAATTCCATTGTTACTGATCCGAATGTAATAAACACCTTTGCTTAATTTATTTGGAGGAATTTTGTTCACCCTGTCATCCAGGAGTTTTTCAAAAACTTTTATCCCCATGGAATTATAAATTTCCATGATAGCCAAATCAATATTTTTTACAGCAACATTAATTTCGCTGCTTTGTTCCGTAGGATTGGGATATATGATATAATTATTTTCTGTAAAATAATAAACGGTTTCAGACAGTGAATAAACTACTCCGCCGCCTGCAAGTTCTAATTTGATGCGATAAATATTTAAACCCTTTGTAAGGTTGCTATCTAAAAAATTTAATGCAAGGTTGATATTATTTGATAACCGTTGAATGGGCTGAAAACTAATTCCATTAAATTTTTCTAAAGTTATACTGCTGATATTATATTGGGTGCCTAATGAAAGATTTAGTTGTGCAGTATTATTAATCAATGTTGCAAGAAAAGAACGGATATAACATTCAACACCCTGTAATCTGTAATTGATGGTATAGCTTTTTACACCTTCTTTGTTGCCTATTAGAGGCGCCACTGAATAATATAAAGAGGGGTTTGTATTCTTTTTAAAAATTGCAAAACTGTCGGTTGTTGTAAGGATAAGTTCAAGGTATCGGCTTCCCAAACTGTAGACACGGTAATTATTTATTCCGGGAATTTTTCGCCAGTAAAATAAAAATGAATCCGGGCAATTAAATCCTATTGCCGTTTGCAGTGGGGAGGAAACAGGGAACAAATTACTCACAAACTGATTAGCGCCTATAGTCATTTTAAGTAATGCTGTTGTAGTAACAGCCGGTGCTATCCACTTATAATATTTTGGGGTGAGGCTAACCTGATTATCTACTGTTTGCCATGTAACTCCATTATTGGTGCTATACTCAAGTTTGCCAACCCCTGATGTAAAAGAAGAGTTCCATCTTAGTGTGTTGGATGCAGCGGGGAAAACATAATCACTTGCTGTTGGAAAATCCCACTCAAAAACATTTGCCGAATCAAACTGATATGAAATATAAAAACTTTGCGATGGGGTAGATACACTAAATCCCCTAACAGTAAATTTGTAATTTCCGGGTAACGGATCTTCAAGCGTAATCTGTTCTATATTATTAAGGCTATCTCTTTTTCTTACTGCAAGTTTCTGTAAAGAATCTACATGTGGGAATGAATTTAAAACCCACGGTTTCCATATATCTCCTGAAGAAGTATATGTCAATTCAAGATCAAGGTCATTTACCAAAACTTTTGTGGCATTGGCAATTGCCGCAGGATCATTCCATACTAATGTCACCTTAATTTTTTTTATCCCTGAGGGAATTGCAACACTAAAGCTTTGCGTGCCCGCATTTATAACCGATCCACTTAAGATCCGTCCATTCTCTAAAGTTCTTAATGCACTAGCTGCATTTAAACTTCCATAGCCGTTCGAAAAATCTACTTCTTTATTTCCAGCATCATCAGCGCTATTAATTAATATTGATTTTATTAATGCGTTTGCAGGCAAAACATTATTAATTTGTTTATACTGCTGTTGTAATAACAGAGCTGTTCCCGAAATCAATGCCGCTGCTCCTGAACTTCCATCCACTCCAAAAGCTACAAGCTCAGGTTTTACACGACCGTCATATGCAGGCCCTTTAGAACTTAAGGGTGCTACCACAGCAAAAGAATCGGTAGCACCGACCGTAATAATATTCTTAGCCATTTTAAAACTCCCTGTAATATTTGCATAATTTTTTACACCTGCATAAGCACCGTTAGTACTGGTAAGGTTTCCGGAATTCCCTGCAGAAAATACATGCAATAAAAATGGATTATTTATGGTACTCACATCATATGCTGCGGCATCTGCACCGTAAAAATTTTCAATCCCCGTACCATATGAATGATTTTGAACAGAGATTTTATACTGCAGATAAGCCGCATCCGGATCGGGCAATAAAATTTTAAAATCTGATGATGTGATGGTTGCACCCCAGGCCACACCTTTGCCTTCATAATATGAATTACCGCCGCCGGCAATCATTGTGGCCATTATAGTAGCATGAGGATTTATTACAGATGATGATAATGGAGTTGATTGAAATCTTCCTTTAAGATCTATATCGGTAGTATCCATTTTATTTTCTTTAACCGATACCACCATGCTGTCTCCTTTTAACAGTGGCTGTTTGTTATGTACAACATTTATTCTGTTTGTACTTAAATCAAATCCATTGATCTGCAATTCTTCTTTTGGTATTCTTTTTTCGTCTATAAAAGTTACCAGGTCCGAGGGAAGAATGCTTTTGTTTACATCCCCCCACTTTGCTTCAATTAAAAAAATGTTAGCGGGTTGATATTCTCTTATTATTCTCGCATTTATTTTATTTTTTATGATGTATTCTAAAAAATATTTACGGTCTTTAACTACAATAAAAAATGATGCTACATTTTGAGGATCAATCTTATCAATTTTCTCTTTGAAAAGAAAAGAAGCTTTAGTGGGCTTTTCGGCTAAACGCTGTGCAGTACTATCTATTGAATTAAAACAAATTGCAAGTATAAATACTATCGTATTAATACGGTAGCTACAATAATTCAATGTATTTACATATAATAAGTGCATTTTCAATGCTATAAAATTAGTGCTTAAATTTTGCAAATGTAGGTGTACATATAATTTAGAGAATATCTAAAAAAACTTTTAAGATTTGGCTATTTATTCAAATAAACTATTTATCTTTTATCCCTCAAATAATAAATGATCTATGGAATTTAAATTTTTAAAAAATTAAAAAATGCAAAATGCAAAAAATGATTAAAACACTTGCCATTATCGGCATCGCTTCCCTTGCAGTAATTGGTTGTAAAAAAAATGACATCAAGCCTGCTCAAGATGAAATTTCTCAGGAAACATTAGCCAAAATCTACGACCAGGGATTTGGTACTTCTAATGTTCAAAAAATTGACGAAGGTTATTTAGTAGAAGGTGATATCGTACTTACAGAAGAATTTCTTAATCAAAAACCAGCAGGTAATTTTTTACGCATTGCAAATAACGAACAATACCGCACTACTAACTTAGTGTCAGGAACGAGAGTTATTACAATTGCTCTTTCTTCAAAACTGGCAGGAAAAGCAGGTTATCCTGAAGCACTTGCTGAAGTTGCGAGAAGGTATAATGCAGAAAACTTAGTTCTTACATTCCAGGTTGTATCATCAGGTGCTGATATAACTTATGTAGATAGTCATGGCCAATATCTTGCTTCTGCAGGTTTTCCAACAGGCGGTAATCCTTATGGAACTGTAAAGGTAAATTCTCAGTCAATAGGTACCGGTACTACTTCTACTTTTATCAACTTTTGTGCAACTATTCTGGCTCATGAAGGTGGTCATTGTATTGGATTCCGTCATACAGACTATGCGGATCGTAGCTACAGCTGTGGTGGTTCATACTCTAATGAAGGTGCATCATCAGTGGGAGCAATTCATATTGCAGGTACTCCAACCGGCCCTGATGCAGGCAGCTGGATGTTAGCTTGTGTTAGCAGAGATCAAAACCGTCCATTTAACGCGAATGATAAAGTTGCACTTACCGCTTTATACTAATATTTTAATTAAGTCTAATAAAAAAACCGGTGCAATGCATCGGTTTTTTTTATTATAGAGGAAAAATTTTTTAATTGATCGTCCACGTCTCTCTTCCTCTCAATAGTTTATCAAGGTCTCCTTTGCCTTTAGTAGCAACTGTTTCATCGATCTGCATTGTCATCATATCTTCGTAACATGCTCTTTCAGTTTGATAGAAAACACCGAATGGTCTTGGGAAATGCCCTTCTATTCTTGGATCATCAAACATGCGGGATAGTATCTGGGCTTTGTAAAAATCTTTTTCATCATGTATCCATAATTCGTCAGCACTGATACCGTTACCGATCTCAACAACAAGGGGTTTTAGGCCGTCTAATTTTATTCCCCTGTTTTTTCCCACTCCAAAAATTAATGGTTGGCCCTGTTCAAGAAATAAAGCTTCGTGGGGTTTAGAGGATTTCTCTGTAAATATTTCAAAAGCACCGTCATTAAAAATATTGCAGTTTTGGTATATCTCTAAAAAAGAACATCCTTTATGTTCCTGTGCTCTAAGTATCATTGCCTGTAAATGTTTGGGATCCCTATCCATGCTTCTTGCTACAAAACTTGCATCTGCACCCATTGCCAAAGCAGCGGGATTAAAAGGATGGTCAATACTTCCAAATGGTGTGCTTTTGGTTATTTTATTTTCTCTTGATGTTGGGGAATATTGACCCTTTGTTAAACCATAAATCTCATTATTGAACAATAGAATATTTACATCAAAATTTCTTCTTAATAAATGAATAGTATGGTTGCCGCCGATGCTTAAACTATCTCCATCACCCGTTACAATCCATACGCTGAGTTCAGGCCGGCTGGCTTTTAATCCACTGGCAATTGCGGTGGCCCTACCGTGGATACTGTGCATGCCATAGGTATTCATGTAATATGGAAATCGGCTGCTGCAGCCAATACCGGATATAATTACAATGTTCTCTCTCGGGATACCAAGACCCGGCATTATTTTTTGTACCTGTGCAAGAATTGAATAGTCGCCGCAACCGGGGCACCATCTTACTTCCTGATCGGTAGAGAAATCTTTTGCGGTTAAAGCAGGCTTTGCCTGTGTGATTGTTTCACTCATCGCTGTTTAATTTTCACTCTAAAGTTACATCAGTATGATGGTAAAGTTTAGTAAAAGTATTTTTAAAGAAAGAAAGGTTACCAGCAATACCTTCCTTCAGCTATTAACTTATCGGCGATTCTTCTTCTTGCATCTTTACTATTAAATGGTTCGGATTTAGTAAAGCGCTTTAATCCCAGCAACATCATCTTTTGTTCATCGCCTGCGGCAAAAGCATTAATTGCCTCCTTCCCGAACTTACTTACTTTATCTATAGCATCATTTAAATAACAGTGCATCATATCAATTTGATTTTGTGATGCGGCTTCTCCCTGCCCGACTGCGTCATTCAGGCGGGCGTTTTTGTCTGTCATTTTTATTACACGTAACAACAAACTTTCTGCAACAAAAGTCTCTATCATCATGTCTGCAATATTCATTAGTATTTCCTGCTCATGTTGTAAATTCTGCATCAATTTTTGTACTGCTGCACCGGCTGTCATTAAGATGGCTTTCTTCATATTTACAATTGCCTTTCTCTCATTTGCAAATGCTGCTTCATCTTCACTTCCAAAATCCGGGATGCTCATAAGTTCCTTTTGTACATTCATCGCAGGCCCCATCAGGTCGAGCTTTCCTTTCATTGCCCTTTTCAGAATCATATCAACTGTTAGTAAACGGTTTATCTCATTAGTTCCTTCGTAAATGCGATTTATCCTGCTATCCCTATATGCCTTGCTGATCAAATATTCATCACTATATCCATTCCCACCGTGTATTTGCACACCTTCATCCACAATATAATCCAGCACTTCACTTCCATGAACTTTAAGTATTGCACACTCTATTGCATATTCTTCAGCAGCGCCAAGCAATGCTTCGTTAAATGGTTTGCCGGCAAATAATAATTCATGCTCTTTTTCATCTATCCATTTTGCAGTGCGGTATAGAGCGCTTTCATCTGCATAAATTTTAATTGCCATTTCGGCTATCTTATGTTTTATGGCTCCAAAATTTGAAATAGCAGTTTTAAATTGTTCGCGGGTGTTAGCATATTCTATAGAATTACTTAAAGCCATTTTAGCCCCGCCGATAGTTGCGGACCCTAGTTTTAAACGGCCAATATTTAAAATATTAAAAGCAATGATGCGGCCTTTGCCAATCTCTCCTAACACATTTTCAACTGGTACTTTACAATCCTGGAAATATAGCTGTACGGTTGAAGAACCTTTAATTCCCATTTTATGTTCTTCAGGTCCCAAGGTAAAACCTTCCATACCTTTTTCTATAATAAAAGCAGTGAACTTTTCTCCATCAACTTTTGCAAACACGGTATAAACATCCGCAAAACCACCATTTGTTATCCAGCATTTTTGGCCGTTTACAAGATAATGTTTGCCATCCGGCGAAAGTACAGCTGTTGTTTTTGCGCCCAGGGCATCACTGCCACTTCCGGGTTCTGTTAATCCATAGCTTCCTTTCCATTCACCGGTCGCCAGCTTTGGTATATATTTTTTCTTTTGCTCTTCCGTTCCAAAATATAAAATTGGCAAAGTACCAATCCCTGCATGAGCGCTCATTGCAACGCTGAATGAATATCCCCCGCCCAAACCTTCACTCACCAATGTTGAGGTTACAAAATCTTTCCCTAATCCACCCAATTCTTCAGGTACAGAAGCTCCCAGCAAACCTTGTTCCCCGGCTTTCTCCATCAATAAAGGCATAAGGCCCGGTTCCATTTTATCTATTCTTTCTACAATAGGAATTACTTCTGTTTGCAAAAACTGAATACACATTTCACGAACCATGATTTGCTCTTCAGTATAATCCTCAGGTGTAAAAGTTTCAAAAGCATTGCTTTCTTTAATAAGCCATTCGCCACCTTTAAGTAATGTTTTCGTTTGTGTTGCTTCCATAATTTTTAATTTTAAAGTCTCCCTTTACAGAGATTTAGGGGGTGTTATTTAGATTGTCATAAACTGTATGTAGAACTTCTTTAGCAATTTCTATTTGCCCGTTAGTTACCCCATTCAATGCTTCATTTAATGTTTGGTTTGCCAATTCCATTGTTTTTTCCTGAAGGTGCATTGCTTCTTTTGTTAAATAAATAAGATTGATTCTGCGGTCATCTTTTGATGGAACTCTTTTCACCAATTTTAATTTCTCAAGATTATCAACCAGCCTTGTTATACTTGGTTTATCTCTGAACGTTGCATCACATAATTGCTGTTGGCTCTGTCCCTCTTCCTTCCACAAATGATATAATACACTCCATTGCTCAATTGTAATATCTAACCCAGACTGCTTAAATTTTTTCTGTAATCTTCTGGCAATTGCTGTAGATGCCTTACCGGTGATAAAACTATAGAGTTCCCCTTTTTTAAATTGGTTGTTTGACATATAGTTGTTTATGCAACTACTCAAAGATAATATTTTGTTTGAATTGTAAAAATTTATTTTTGTTAAGATGATTTTTATAGCAATCGCCATATTGTTCTTCCTTATTTACGCCTGCCTGATAATTTATTATCGCCAAAG
>DASYOS010000045.1:0-9693 GCA_036007525.1 Chitinophagaceae bacterium
TTACTTACTGTTTTATACATAGCCAATGGGCACTATGCCGACAAAAACATACGGAAAATTAATGCTGCTACCAGGCATTTAAAAGAAATGGAGTATGAATTTAAGACTGTGAAACGGGATGTGATTTTTAGAAGTAAAGAAAGCGAACTGGTTAAAGCTGTTGAACCTTTAGGGCTAAAGGAACTTACTGCTCCTCCAATGAAAATTGGTGACAGCACTATTGAAAATTAATTGACTTGTAATATTTAAAAACTAACAGAGCAAATTGGATGTAAAAAAAGATATACTATGGCGTGTTTATTTGTGCTTCCTGGGCATTATTTTGTTGGGAGTTGTAGTGTTAGGCAAGGCCTTTTATATTCAACGTGTGCAGGGAAGTTATTGGCTTAGCATGAGTGATAGCCTGCATTTAAAGTATATTCCTACAAATGCAGAAAGAGGAAGTATTTATAGTGAAGACGGCAATATGCTTAGCACCTCTTTACCAATATATGATATCTATATCGATTTTGGTGCACAAGGGCTTCGTGAAAAGCAAGGTAAAAGATTTTATAATAATGTTGATTCTCTTAGCATATCATTAGCCAATCTTTTTAATGATGTACCGGCAAGCGATTATAAAAAACAATTATCAATTGCTTATAAAAATGAAGACCGGTATTTCCTCTTGAAACGGAAAATATCCTTTGATCAATACAAACAATTAAGAGATTTTGTTTTAGTAAGAGAGGGAAGAAATAAAAGCGGGTTTATCATTGATACCCGGGATAGCAGGGTAAATCCATATGTATTATTAGCTAACCGGACTATTGGGCTTTCCCGCGGAGATACAAGTAAGAATGTTGGGCTTGAAAGAACGTATGATAGTTTGCTGAAAGGGCAGACCGGTCAGCGTTTGATGCGCTATATGGCCGGCGTTTATGTACCGGTTGATGGTGCCGAGATAGAGCCTGAAAATGGGAAAGATATTATCACAACAATTGATACATACATGCAGGATGTTGCAGAAAATGCATTAATGAAGATGATGGTAATGAACAACTCTCTGCATGGTACCTGTATTGTAATGGAAACTGCAACAGGTAAAATTAAAGCCATTGCAAATTTAGGCAGGCGCCCTGATGGAAATTACATGGAAGATTATAATTATGGTATCGGCAAAAAAACAGAGCCGGGTTCTATATTTAAATTAGCAACATTATTATCCCTTATAGAGGATAAGCATGTAGATACAAATACCGTTGTGGATTGCGAGGGAGGGAGTAAATCTTTTTATGGATTAAAGATCAGGGATTCACATTTAGGTAACGGAAGGCTTACAGTTAAAGATGCATTTGCAAGATCATCCAATGTTGCCTTTGCAAAACTTGCTGAACAATATTACCATAATAATCCTGCTAAGTTTTATAATCATTTGCATCGGTTAAGATTGGATACCGCTACAGGAATTGATATAGTGGGACAGGCTGCTCCTCTTATTAAAAAGCCTGGCGGAAAATTTTGGGGCAATACAACATTGCCTTTTATGGCGCATGGGTACGAAGAACTTCTAACTCCTCTGCATATGCTGATGGTGTATAATGCAGTTGCCAATAATGGTAGAATGATGAAACCATACCTTGTTAATTCAGTAAGAAATATAGGGGTGGACATAAAATCTTTTTCTCCCCAGGTATTGGTTGATAAAATATGCAGTGACGAAACATTAGGAAAATTAAAAGCATGTCTGCTTGATGTTGTTGAAAGCGCACATGGTACAGCACACAGTTTAAAAACCGGCATGTATTCGTTTGCCGGTAAAACGGGTACTGCAGTAACGGCATTGGATAATCGGGGATATAATAAAGCCAATAAAATTTATCAATCTTCTTTCATAGGTTTTTTCCCAACAGAAAAACCGAAGTATAGTATTGCGGTTGTAATTCAAAACGGAAGTGAATCCAGATTAGCGTATGGTGGGGTTGTTTCAGCTCCTGTATTTAGAGAAGTTGCTGATAAAATTTATGCATCAAGCATTTCATCGCAGCCTTTTTTTAAATCAGCAGCAATTAATGATAGCTCCAGTTATAATTATTATGGGTTAAAAAATGATATCAATAAAATATTAAGTGTGTTGAATATGCCTTATCTGGATTTAGCTGCAGCAGGGTATTGGAGAAGTATAAACATATATGATAATAAAATAACTCTAAATGCGGTAAATATTCAGGGAGCAGTTACGCCAAAGGTTGTAGGGTTAGGTTTAAAAGATGCAGTTTATATGTTGGAGAATTATGGATTAAAGGTTACAGCAGGCGGCAGAGGGAAAGTAATTTATCAATCCTTGCAGGAGGGAACAACATTTACAAAAGGTCAATCAATAAATATTCAATTGAATTAATGGCATTATTGCAGGACATATTATATGGAATAGACGTGAAGTCAATAACCGGCAGCTCGGTTAATGAAGTAACTGACCTGCAGATTGATTCCAGAAAAGTTACTACAGGATCATGTTTTATTGCCATTAAAGGAAGCAATACTGATGGGCATAATTTTATTGGCATTGCCAACAAAAATGGGGCTTCAGTAATTATTTGCGAACAACTTCCTGTTAATACTAAAGATAAAGTAAGGTACGTACTGGTTGAAAACAGCGCTGCAGCAGCCGGAATTATAGCGCATAATTTTTACGAACAACCATCACACAAAATAAAATTAATTGGCGTAACAGGTACTAATGGCAAAACAACTGTTGCTACACTTTTATTTAAATTATTTTCTGCACTGGGATATAAATGTGGTTTGATAAGCACAGTTCAAAATCAAATTGCGGATCAAATACTACCCTCAACACATACTACCCCGGATGCTGTTAGTGTGAATGAGTTACTGGCAAAAATGGTGAATGCTTCCTGTACGCATGTTTTTATGGAAGTGAGTTCGCATGCATTGGATCAGCATAGAGTAGCCGGGCTGAGGTTTACAGGCGGCATATTTACCAACATAACACATGATCATCTTGATTACCATAAAACATTTGATGAATATATTAAGGCAAAGAAAAAATTCTTTGATGAACTTTCTTCTTCAGCCTTTTCAATCACTAATGCTGATGATAAGCGTGGCGCAGTAATGCTTCAAAACACGGCTGCGAAAAAATATTTCTATAGTCTTAAAACACTGGCTGAATTCAAAGGAAAAATTTTGGATAATGGGCTTACCGGATTATTGATGACAATTAATGATGTAGAAGTACATTTCAAGCTAATCGGGATTTTTAATGCCTATAACCTTTTGTCGGTATATGGTGCAGCAGTTTGTTTGGGAGAAGAAAAACAAATTGTATTGCAGGTATTAAGCAGCCTTACCGGGGCGGAAGGCAGATTTGATTATATGGTTTCACAAAAGGATAAAGTTATTGGCATCATTGATTATGCTCACACACCTGATGCTTTGTTGAATGTGTTAGCGACCATTAAAAACCTGCGCCAGGGAGATGAAAAAATTTTTACAGTTGTTGGCTGCGGTGGAGATAGGGATAAAACAAAACGTTCTGTTATGGCAGAAGTTGCCTGCGAGCATAGCGATAAAATATTTTTTACCTCTGACAATCCGCGTAATGAAGATCCAAATGAAATAATAAAAGATATGGAAGGCGGTGTAAATGTTACTTGCCGCAAAAAATATATTTCAATTGCAGATAGGAAGGAAGCTATAAAAACAGCTGTTAGCTTTTCCAAAAGAGAAGACATTGTTTTAGTGGCAGGCAAGGGACATGAAAAATACCAGGAAATAAAAGGAGTAAAATATCCTTTTGATGATAAAGCAGTATTGGCAGAAATGTTTGAATTGTTTGATAAATAAGCGTAACCATAAACTCGCAACTCGTAACTAATGTTGTATCACTTATTTGAATGGCTTACAAAAAATGGAATAAAATTCCCGGGCAGCGGGCTATTTCAATTTATTAGCTTCAGGATATTGCTTTCAGTTATTCTGTCTTTAACTATTGCAACTGTTTTTGGCAAAAAAATAATAAATTTTTTAAAGAGAAAACAAATTGGAGAAAGCGTCCGTGATCTTGGCTTAAGGGGTGAGAAGCAAAAAACAGGTACGCCTACAATGGGAGGAATTATCATCATTCTTGCCATAATTATTCCCACATTATTATTGGCAAATCTCAGCAAAGTTTATGTGAGTCTTATGCTGCTTTGTACAGTATGGCTGGGAATTGTAGGCTTTATTGACGACTACCTTAAAATAAAAGCAAAACGAATAGCAAAAGAAAAAGAAATCGATTATAAAAAAACTAATGCTGATGGATTGGCAGGATGGTTTAAAATATTTGGACAGGTAATGTTGGGGATAATAATTGGTACAACACTTTATTTTAATCAAAATGTTGTGGTTAAAAGAGAAATAGTTGCTCCTGCGGGTGATACAACATGGTCAACTCAAAGAGGAGAAAAGAAATTAAAAGAAGATACAGTTTTTGCGGATGGAAAGATTCATCGTTTTGTAACTGTAAAAACACCAATCACCACTATACCTTTTGTAAAAACCCATGAATTTAATTATGCCAAGCTTTTGCCTAAAAACCTGGAGAAGTACACTTATATTATATACATTCTTATAGTAATATTTATTGTAACGGCAGTTTCAAACGGAGCGAATATCACTGATGGTTTAGATGGACTGGCAACAGGGGTAAGTGCAATCATTGGTTTAGCCCTGGGTGTGTTTGTATTTGTAAGCGGGGATGTAAGAATCGCTGAGTACCTCAACATCATGTACATACCGAACCTTAGTGAACTGGCAATTTTTATAGCAGCCTTTGTTGGAGCATGCGTTGGCTTTTTATGGTACAATGCATACCCGGCGCAGATTTTTATGGGAGATACCGGCAGCCTTGCCTTAGGTGGCATCATAGCCTCACTTTCAATAATAGTTCGTAAAGAATTGTTGATACCAATTTTTTGTTTTGTGTTTTTTGTGGAACTCTTAAGCGTGGTATGCCAGGTTGCCTATTTCAAATATACAAAGCGAAAATCAGGAGTAGGAAAGAGAGTTTTTTTAATGACACCCTTGCATCATCATTATCAGATGCTTGGATATCATGAAAGCAAAATTGCAGTAAGGTTTTGGGTTATTACAATATTATCTGTGGTATTTGCGGTGGTAACATTAAAGTTGAGATGATAAAAATAGTGATTGAAAAACCATATCCGGTTTAAGATCCATGTCCATTGAAGAACAAAGAACAAAAGGAATCCAATATCTGTGAAGAATAAAGTGTCCATTAAATTCTATACCGTTGAAAAATCATTTTTTTTCTTAATAGTAAAAAATGGATGAAAGAAAAAATAATCATACTGGGAGCCGGAGAAAGCGGCATAGGAGCAGCGTTATTGGCTAAACAAAAGGGGCATGAAGTTTTTGTAACTGATTCAGGCAAAATAAATGCGCTGTGCAAAAATGAGCTTGAATTGAATAAAATAGAGTTTGCCCAAGGGGCTCCTTCCGGAGAAGAAGTGCAGATGGAGGAAAGGATTTTAAGTGCTGGTTTAATAATAAAAAGCCCTGGCATACCGGAAGAAAGTGAATTAGTAAAGAAAATAAGAGCAAAAGGAATAAATATAATAAGTGAAATAGAATTTGGATACAGGTATAAAGGGGATAGCAAGATAGTAGCAATAACAGGAAGCAATGGAAAAAGTACAACAACAGCATTGGTTTACCATATCTGTAAAACAGCAGGCCTTAGTTGCGCTTTGGTGGGGAATATAGGTTATTCATTCGCACGGCAAATAGCAGAAGATCCAAAAGATATATATGCTGCGGAGATAAGTTCTTTTCAATTGGATGATATAAAAACATTCAGGCCGGATATAGCGATACTGTTAAACATTACAGAGGATCATTTGGACAGGTATGAATATAAGTTTGAAAATTATATAAAAAGTAAATTCAGAATAACCGAGAACCAAACAGACAGGGATGTATTTATTTATTGCCTGGATGATGAAATAACGATGAAGAACATAAACAAATTTTTAATCAGATCTAACCCATTACCATTTACTATGAGTAAACCACTGCCACAAGGCGCATATATTTCTGATGCAAAAATGCATTTGAAATGGAAACAGGATGAGGTATTAATGAATGTTGAGGATTTTGCTGTGAAAGGAAAGCATAATCAATACAACACAATGGCAGCAGGTCTGGCTGCAGTTGTAATGGACATTAGAAAAGAAAAAATACGGGATGCTGTACAAACTTTTGAAAGCCTGGAGCATCGCATGGAACCAGTGGCAACAATTAGAGGCGTTGAATTTATAAACGACAGCAAAGCCACCAATGTAAACAGCACATGGTTCGCATTGGAAAGCATGACTAGTCCCACTATTTTGATTTTAGGTGGTATTGACAAAGGCAATGATTATTCTTTTATCAAAGAACTGGTAAAAGAAAAAGTGAAAGCCATTGTATGTATGGGGGTTGATAATAGAAAAATTCATGAGGCGTTTGGCAACGAAGTGGAACTAATTGTAAACACAGGCAATGCAAAAGATGCTGTACAGTCAGCATTTCATTTTGCAAATAAAGGAGACGTGGTATTGCTTTCTCCCGCATGCGCAAGCTTCGATCTTTTTAAAAATTATGAAGACCGCGGTAAACAATTTAAGCTGGCAGTAAAAGATTTATAACCCCTCATCTATCTTCTCCCCCGGGGGAGAAGGAAAGGGAGGAGAAAAATTATTAATCGTATAAATATTTAGATGGACACAACAAATAAAGATGGGACGCACACTTCCCCTCTCCACTTGTGGAGAGGGGGCAGGGGTGAGGTATTTCTTAACCGTACCAAAGGCGACAAAGTAATCTGGGCAATTGTTATTTTATTAACGCTTATAAGCATTTTGGTTGTGTATAGCAGTATTGGTTCATTGGCTTATAAAATGAATAAGAGTACCGAGAGTTACCTGTTTAAACAAATCGCTTTTATTGCATTGGGCGTACTTATCATCTACTTTGCACACAGGGTGAATTACACCATATATTCCAGGGTGGCAACTATTTTATTCTTAATATCCATCCCACTCTTGTTTTATACATTGAAGTTTGGCAGTAGCATTAATGAAGCTAACCGTTGGATAAAACTGCCCGTCATCAACATGACCTTTCAAACCTCTGATCTTGCCAAGCTTGCACTTTTCATGTACATAAGCAAACAACTCAGCAGAAAACAAAATGTAATAAAGAATTTTAAAAAGGGATTTCTTCCGTTGATAATACCGGTAATAATAATATGCTTATTGATAGCACCTGCTAATCTTTCAACAGCATTATTGATAGGAGGTACAGCGCTGATGTTAATGTTTATAGGCAGGGTGAGCACAAAACATATTTTATTAGTAATTGGCACAGGTTTATTACCGGTGATATTCTTAATTGTTATTTCAAAAAGTTATTATGATAAAGAGCAACATAAAACAAAACCACTTCCGGCTGCATTAACCTTTGGTAGAATGCCAACATGGATAAAGCGTGTACAGGACTTTATGTATGCTGATAAAGCTCAGGCATCTTACCAGGTGCAGCAGTCAAAAATTGCAATTGCAAAAGGTGGATGGTTTGGCAAGGGGCCCGGCAAAAGTGAGCAAAGAAATTTTTTACCACATCCTTACAGCGATTTTATTTATGCAATTATAATTGAAGAGTATGGGTTGTTCGGCGGTGCTATAATTATGTTTATTTATTTGCTGTTTTTGTTTCGAAGTATAAGGCTGTTTCAGCGCTGCCCTTATGCATTTGGGGCATTTTTGGCTGTGGCCTTAAGTTTTACATTGGTAATACAGGCCATGGTAAATATGGCAGTAAATGTAGATGTATTTCCTACTACAGGTGTCACTTTACCTTTAGTGAGTATGGGTGGCAGTAGCTTATGGTTTACATGCTTTGCTATCGGAATTATTTTAAGTGTAGCCCGTAACGTTGAGCAAATGGAAGGAAAAACTGTGTTAGCTGATGTGCAAGAGGAAGAACAAATAAAATATGAAGGCGAAGAGAATGAGAAATGACGATTATATAAAATCACTTCAGCAAACTCCTTTAAAAAATTCCGGGGGTTGTCGCATCATTATAGCAGGTGGTGGAACAGGGGGACATATTTTTCCTGCAATCGCCATAGCCAATGCTTTAAAGGCCCAGCAGCCGGGTGTTGATATTTTATTTATTGGCGCAAAGGGTAAAATGGAAATGGAAAAAGTGCCCCAGGCGGGTTATAAAATTATTGGGCTTTATATAGTAGGATATAACAGAAGCTCTTTACTAAAAAATATTATGCTGCCATTCAAGCTTCTAAAAAGTTTTATGCAGGTAAGGCAAATATTAAATGATTTTAAACCACATGCAGTAGTAGGAGTGGGCGGGTATTCCAGTTTTCCGGTATTGAGATCAGCGCAAACACGTGGTATTCCAACTTTTATTCATGAGGCTAATTCTTTTGCGGGCAAAAGCAATACCATGCTGGGCAAAAGAGCGACCAGCATATTTGTTGCCTCATACGGTATGGATAAATTTTTTCCGGCAAAAAAAATTCTTATGACCGGAAATCCCGTACGAAGTATTTTTTCTCCCAAAAATTATCCTGATAAAATATCAAGAAAGGAAGCACTGGAATTTTTTGGATTAAAAGAAGAAATGAAAACAGTTTTTGTAATGGGTGGCAGCCTGGGGGCAAAAAGTATTAATACAGTTATTGAAAAAAATCTGGATTTCTTTAACAAGAATAACCTGCAGCTTATCTGGCAAACGGGTAAGGGGTATGCGCCTGTAGCAGCTCAGGCAGAAGAGCAAAGAACCAACATCTGGACAAATGCTTTTATAAACAATATGGAATATGCTTATGCTGCTGCAGATATAGTGGTATCACGTGCCGGGGCAATGTCTATTGCTGAACTGTGTGTAGTGGGCAAGCCCGTGATTTTTGTCCCTTATCCTAATGCAGCAGAAGATCATCAAACTGCAAATGCAAATGCGTTGGTAACGCAGCATGCAGCTTTTATGATAAATGACAGGGATGTTAATTTAAAATTAATACCCATGATAGCGGAATTGGCAAATGACGCTGCAAAAGCAAATGAACTTAAGGAAAATATTGCCAGGCTGGGTAATACAAAAGCTGATAATTTAATTGCAGAAGAAATTTTGAAAACACTAAATGATTGATCTTAAAAACATATCAAGCGTTTATTTTATTGGCATAGGAGGCATTGGTATGAGTGCCCTTGCCAGGTATTTTTCTTCAAAGGGAGTTACGGTAAGTGGTTATGATAAAACAGAAACAAACTTGTCAAGGCAATTAGAAAAAGAAGGAATAAAAATTCACTACACCGATGATATAAATTTATTGGATAAGAATGCCCAATTGGTTGTGTATACACCTGCAGTACCAAAGGAGCATAGAGAGTTTAATTATTATCAACAAAATAATTATCAGCTTTTAAAGCGCAGTGATGTGCTGGGAAATATCACGGAAGATTGTTTTAATATTTGTGTTGCAGGTACTCATGGAAAAACTACTATCAGCGCAATGATAGCCCATATACTTCGTGATAGCGGCTTTGGATGTAATGCATTCTTAGGTGGCATTTCTGTCAACTATAATAGCAATTTCTGGAGCAGCGACAACAATGTTTGTGTAGT
>DASYOS010000046.1:0-3233 GCA_036007525.1 Chitinophagaceae bacterium
CATTACGATAATTATCCTCTCGTTATGAAAATTGCATTAATTGGTTATGGTAAAATGGGACAGGCAATTGAAGAGATTGCTTTGCAAAAGGGCCATAGTATTTGTTTAGCCATTAGCTCAAAAAATGCAAAAGATCTTACACAAGAAAATTTACAAAAAGCCGATGTTGCAATAGAATTTACAACTCCAGAAAATGCTGTAAACAATATTTTACAATGCTTTGAAGCAGGCGTTCCTGTGATATGCGGCACTACCGGATGGCTTAACGACTATAATAAAGTAAAAGATATTTGCTTAGAGAAGGATGGCTCATTTTTATACGCAAGTAATTTTAGCATCGGCGTAAACATTTTTTTCGAGCTCAATAAAAAACTGGCAGCGCTGATGAATAAACAGGATTATGCAGTAACCATTGATGAAACACATCACACACATAAAAAAGATGCACCAAGCGGTACAGCCATTACAATTGCAGAAGAAATATTAAAAGCATTTCCTGATAAAAAAGGATGGGTTAATTATAAAAGTGAGAAAGATGAGGACTTATCTATCATTACCCATCGCATTGATCCTGCTGCGGGAAAGCATGCTGTTAAGTATTCATCAGAGGTGGATGATATTGAAATTATTCATACAGCACATAACCGGAAAGGTTTTGCGGCAGGAGCTTTGCTTGCTGCGGAATTTATAAAAGATAAAAAAGGGATATTTACTATGAAGGATGTACTGGGTATTCAGTAATAACAAACTTTATTTACTAAAATGTATATCCGATTCTTAATCCAATAGTTTCAGGAGCAGAAGTAATTGATTTGATCTTTATATATTTCAATTCTGCAGTAATTTTTTTATTTAAATAAATTCCTGCGCTGCCGCCAAATGCAAATGCTTTTTCTTTTTGTTCCTTATCTATTTTTTCAGCTAAGCCTATTTGTCCATCAATAAATATTTTATAAGGAAAATAATATCTACCACCTCCAAGCAACGTTAAATAACTTGTACTTCCTGTAACATTTATAGATTTTGTATTATAGAAATAATTTATAAACCCAGGATCGAAAGTAAATGAAAAATCAGGAGAAAGCTTATATTCTGCCTCTGCAGAAATACCTAATCCATAGTTATAAAATTGGGCAAAATTGCCAATAGGTAAATGATTTTCTATTCCCACGTTAAAAACAAGTCTTCTACTTGTTTTTAAATTATCGCTCTGAGAAAATAAAAAAACGGGGTGTATATAAAATATGACAATAAAAAATATCTTTTTCATTTCCCTTATTCAAACATTCAAATTAATAAAATAAAACAAAAAAAGCCTCATTCGAGACTTTTTAATTTTAATATTTGAAAATACTTTTTAGAAATTATAAGCTAACCGTGCAAGTATTGCATTTACCTTATCAATTGACAAATACTTTACAGCCAGATCCCAATTTTTTCCAAAGCCATAGCCTAAACTTGGAGCAAAAGCAAAATCGCCATTGTTAGAATTAGGTGCAGGATTTTTCTTTGTTAAAAAAGCATAACCCAATTGGCCGTGCCCATATAAACCTTTACCAAAAGGAACTTTTGCACCGAGTAGTACTGGAATAAAACTAATATGATCTTTTCTAAAAGCTGTACTACTTATAGGAATTTCATAAGCAAAATTCTGATATCCAACGCTACCGGTTAAATCTAAGCCTGTTGTAACATTAAGACCAGCCTGGATATCAGCGCCAGCAGAAAGCTTATAATATTGAGTAGTACCACTGCCTACATTACCTGCAATGCTAAACTTTAGACCAGGTTTTCCAGGGCCTTGTGCATTTACTGATGCCGCAAATATCGTAATCGCAGCTACAGCTAATAATAGTTTTTTCATTTTAATTTGATTTTGGTTTTAAAATAATTTAATGAGTAAAGCAAAGTTATTGAATACTCTTAATTAATATAGCCACCCTTTAGAAAGAACCATGCCGCTTAATAAAATCGTGTGCAACTTCACTTAACACTTTAAAGTTTTTTTAAATTCTTTAACATATCAAGGGTCATTTTTGATAGATCATATTCTGGCTTCCACCCCCAATCATTATTGGCTACGCTGTCGTCAATACTTTGTGGCCAGCTATCTGCAATAGCTTGTCTGTAATCTGCATCGTAAGCAATAATAAAATCAGGTATATGTTTTTTAATCTCGGCTGCTATTTGTTTGGGAGAAAAACTTATTGCTGAAATGTTATAAGATGTTCGTATAGAAATTTTTTCTTTGTCTGCCTGCATTAACTCAATGGTAGCCCTGATAGCATCAGGCATGTACATCATAGGCAAATATGTATCTTCTTCTAAAAAGCATTTATACTTTTTCTCTTCTAAAGCTTCGTAAAATATTTCCACTGCATAATCTGTAGTTCCGCCTCCAGGTGCGCTTTTGTAACTTATAAGTCCGGGGTATCGAATGCTTCTCACATCAACTCCATAGCGATGATTATAATAATTGCACCAAAATTCTCCTGCATACTTACTAATGCCATAAACAGTTACCGGCTCAATTACTGTTTGCTGAGGGCAATTTTGTTTTGGTGATGTAGGTCCAAATACTGCAATACTGCTCGGCCAAAACACTTTTGTCAAATTTTCTTCTTTAGCAATATCCAATACATTTAGAAGGCTTTGCATGTTTAAATTCCATGCAAGTGTGGGATTTTTTTCCCCTGTAGCAGATAAAATAGCAGCCAGTAAATAGATTTGTGTTATGCCCTGCCTGATAACCTGCACATGTAACATTTCCTTGTTCATTACATCCAGGCTTACATATGGACCTGTACCTTTAATCAGGTCATTTTCTTCTCTAAGGTCGGATGCAATAACATTTGCACCTCCATAAATCCTTCTCAATTCCAAAGTAAGTTCAACACCTATTTGCCCACAAGCGCCAATTACTAAAATTTTTTCTTTAGCCATAACTATTACAAATAACTGTAAATGTAAAATTGAATATTGAAAATAGTAGTTTTGATGATGGAAAATTATTTACAGGAACTTTTTGCAAATCAGCAATATGATAAAAATAATTTTTTTCTTATTGCGGGGCCATGTGTTATTGAAGGCGAACAAATGGCAATTGAAATAGCTGAAACAGTTGCTGCCATTTGCAAAAAATATCAGATTCCTTATGTTTTTAAAGCTTCATATAAAAAAGCAAACAGAACAAGTGCTTCATCTTTTACCGGGATCGGCGATAAAATAGCCCT
>DASYOS010000047.1:0-3772 GCA_036007525.1 Chitinophagaceae bacterium
GATAAATTTTTATTTGGTAACAACCATCTTTATCATGGCGAAGGAATTGCTTATGATCCCGAAGGTGTGCTTGGCACTTTTCCTGCAATAGTAAATGTAGTGATTGGTTATTATGCCGGTGTTTTCATAAAAAAAATCGGAAAAAATTTTGATACCATTGCCCGCCTGATGCTCGCAGGAAGTCTGCTGATATTAATTGCATTATGCTGGGATATGTTTTTTCCTATAAATAAAAAATTATGGACAAGTTCATTTGTTCTACTTACATCCGGACTTGATCTACTTATACTTTCTTCCCTTATTTATGTTGTTGAAATTTTACATTTCAATAATTACAACCGGTATAAATTTTTTATAATATTTGGCAAATATCCGTTAACCATTTATCTCTTGTCTGAATTGCTTGTTCCGGTGATAACTATGATACATGTAGCGCCACGTATTAGTTTATATACATGGATAAATAAAGTATTTTTTCAGGCTGTTGCACCGGGAGCAATGGGTTCATTTCTTTTTGCAATATGTTATATGGTTTTGTGCTGGTGTGCAGGCTGGTTGCTAAATAAAAGGCAACATATCCGTAGCAGTAAATTAGACCGGATAGGAATAACATCCTAATAAATTTTTTGGATGGCATTTAAATGGCTCACGCAGAACAATAGCCGGATTTGATGAAGAGCTTTTTGAAAAAAGCAAAAGACTTAATACTTTATTTACAAAAAGAATATCATTTAGAAAACGAATAAATATGGAAGTACACAAGCATCCGCACCATGTAACACAAAAAAAAGGGAGAAGGAATTGAAACTTAAAAATATAGTTCATAACTTTCATCTTTAGTTTTTCCACAAACGTTTTGCCATATCCATTGAAGAGCTGCATTACACCTTTATAAAGCATCTTGCATTTATTTTTTTTTAATTTTAAAATTACAATCATGAAAAAAAGTATTTTGTTCATTTTTACATTAATTCTTGCAATATTTTTAGTTGCATGTAACGACACTGCTACTACAAATAAAACTGCTGCAACGGACTCAATCGCTGTAACTGACAAAGACAATTCAACAGTGCCACCTTACGACCCGGCAATGGATCCTATAAAAGTGGAAGCTGCATTTGCGAAAGTGCTTGGCGATACATTAAATATAAAAATGTATGAAGTAACTTTAAAGCCCGGTGACACGAGTTTAGTACATACGCATCCTGATTATACGCTGTATGTTCTTCAAGGAGGAAAAATAGCTATAACTGCTAACGGAGGCAGGCAGGAAATGGACTTGAAAGCAGGCATGGGTATAATATTCGGCTCTGTCACACATTCTGCTAAAAACATAGGCAACACAACCATCAGGTTACTGGTTAATGATATTTACAGACCCCTCGGCAAATAAATAACAAGCGGTATACTCATAAAAATATGCCGCTGTTTTTTTACAATCAGCAATCAAATTTTTTAAAAATTTAAAGAAAATATAATTGCAAAGTTGTTGCAATGCATTGGATGTAAAATGGAAATATTTCAATAACATTCATCTAAATAATATGGAGTCTCATCAAATACATTCTCACGCAAAAGAAAAACATTTTAAACATTATTTGTTTGAGTTTTTCATGCTGTTTTTTGCTGTATTTGCAGGCTTTCTGGCAGAAAATATTCGTGAGCACCTTGTTGAAAAAAATAGGGAGAAAGCATATATCCAGTCCATGATTTCTGATATGAAAAGTGATATAAAGCAACTCGACAGCCTGAAGGCCAGCCGACTTTTAAAGAATGAAATGATTGATTCAATATTATTGATATTGGATATGCCCGATCCTGATTTGTACGGTAATCAGCTTTATTACTTTGCCCGGTGGATGCCCCGTCCGTTGCGGATGATAACCAGTGATGGAACTATGCAGCAATTAAAGAATGGCAATTTACGCCTGATAAGAAGCCGAAGAGCGGTAGATGCCCTTATGGAATATGACCAATTGGTAAGATTCGGAAATATCTCTGTGGAAGATAGAGAAGAAACTTTAATCCAGCAGTTTTATCCGTCTTTAAAAAAAATATTTGATGCACGGGTATTTGAAAAAATGGTTAACGGTATGCTGATCAGCAGGCCTATTGGTAATCCAAAACTTTTACATGTGGATAAAGAAAGCCTGGATGAACTTTATAGCCATATTCATTTCTTAAAAAATGTAAACTCCTATAGTATTCAGTTTACTGAAAGGAGACGAAAATTTGCAGAACATGTATTGGATGTTTTAAATCAGGAGTATAATTTAAATAATGATTAAATTTATCAAAACATATTTTATGAAAAAGTTTCTTTTTACTTTATCAATTTTATTTACGGCATCTACTTATTTATCTGCGCAAGCTAATTACAAAGTTGTTTTTGATGTTACCAGCCAGGATACATTAGATCATAAACTGGCAATTCGTTGGGCTACTGAGGTTTTAAAAGCCGAACCTACCGCACAGGTGGAAATTGTACTATTTGGAAAATCTTTGGCAATGATAACGGCACAAAAATCTGTTGTTAGTGCAGCTATCACTAAACTTGCTGCTAATAAAAATGCATCGGTCAAAGTTTGCGCAGTTGCAATGAAAGCTAATAATGTTGACATGAGCCAACTGGTTCCCGGTGTTCAAACTGTGCCGGATGGTATTTATGAAATCATCACCAAACAAAGGCAGGGGTGGGGTTATATTAAAGTAAGTCATTAAAATGAAGGCACACTTAAAAGAACATTGGTTTGTTTATTTTTTGGGAGCAATAATCGTTATTGTCATTTTAAATACATCTTTTCCAAATAACAATCAGGAAAATTTATCCTCTATTCCGGTTACTGTTTCTATTGTGCCGGATATTTACGAGCTCTCTAATTCAGAAAAGGATGAGCTGATCCGTTATGGAAAAAAATTAATTGACAGTACTGCAAACTATTTGGGGCCTCATGGCTCTGTTGCTTCCATTTCCAATGGACTTAATTGCCAGAATTGCCACCGGGAAAGTGGAACTAAATTATATACAAATAATTTTTTAGCAGTTGCATCTACATATCCAAAATTCAGAGAAAGAAGTGGAAGAATGGAATCAGTAGAGTTTCGGGTAAACGAATGTTTACAAAGAAGCCTTAACGGAAAACCAATTGACAGCGTAAGTAGAGAAATGAGGGCAATGGTTGCCTATATTAATTGGACAGGAAAAAATATAACTAAAGATAAAAAAGCAGAAGGCGCAGGAAGTGTGGAAATTTCATTTTTACAAAGAGCTGCCAACCCATTACAAGGCAAATCAATTTATGTATTAAAATGTAAATCCTGCCATGGAGTAAATGGTGAAGGGGTTAAGTCTGCAGATTCTAACGGATATATATATCCACCCTTGTGGGGCGATCATAGTTATGCAGTTAGCGCAGGTATGTATCGCCTTTTAAGGCTTGCATCCTTCATTAAAAACAATATGCCTTTGGGCGCAACTTACACTGAGCCTTTACTTAATGATGAAGAAGCATGGGATGTCGCTGCTTATATTAATTCGCAACCTCACCCAATTAAAATGTTTGCATACGATTGGCCTGTGCTTAAATCAAAGCCTATTGATTATCCTTTTGGCCCTTATGCAGATGGCTTCTCAGAACGTCAACATAAGTACGGTCCGTTTCTACCAATAAAAAATGCAAAGGATATTGCGATGAAAAAATAAAAGTTATCCGGCGAAAATATAACCGCAACCATGCTCTTGTGCCCGTCCTAATGCCCATACACCAGAAGG
>DASYOS010000048.1:0-10232 GCA_036007525.1 Chitinophagaceae bacterium
GTCAGCAAGTTTTACGCCATCCTCAATGTGTTCTTTACAAATGCTGTGTTGTAATTCTAAGCTGTATAAATTCCTTTTTAAATATTCATTTTGATAACTCATTTTTACACATTTTGTGTAAACCTATTTTAGGACAAGACAGAAATGAATTTTCAAATGGTTCGTGAGACACGAGCCATGGTAGGTAGGCAAGCTGAAAGATCAATACAACAAAACAGGCAACTCATATTGACGGCTGCCATCTTTAGCGCTGGATTCAAATAATATGATATGCAAAGTAGAATTCTGTCTTTTCTTTTTTGCTTCCACCGTAAAATTAAAGTTGCCCCATTCCGGTGCACCGGCATCCGTAATGGTATGCCCTGTTTGTAACTCGTTATGGCCGTCTTCTATCACCCAGCTAAAGTTGGCTTCAAATATCTGCGCCTTACCTGTTATATTGTACTTGTTATTTCCCAGGTGCTTTACAGTTACCTCCCTAAACCTTGTATTAGAAAACACATTGTGTGCAGGTATTTTCTCAATTGTTGAATCAACTTTAGTTGGAGCTGTTACAGACTTTGCAGTTGTTATACTTTTTGTTGTGTCCTGTGAGTTAACTGTCTTTTGCTCTCCGCCACCACATGCTGACAAACATATCAACACTATTAATGCAGGGACTTTCATTTTGTAAAAATAAATAAAAGAAAAAAGATATTAATCATCAGTTTGTGATCCGTGCTCTCTTCTCCTTGGCTCGTGTTTCACGAACCACCTCCAATACTTCCATGTGGGTATAAGTATTCTTCAGCTGCATTTTATGAATTGCAAACAATTTTATTTCCCTTTCTTAAAGATTTGCGAAATGAATTTTGAAATGGTTCGTGAGACACGAACCATGGTAGGCAGTCTTCATTTAAACAAGAGCAACTTTCGGAAGCTACTTCTCTAATTCAATTTTTTTAATATCTTTAATTGAAATGTTTTCATTTTTCCCCAGCATCAGAATTTCTGAATTGATGACCTTGTGCTGATGCAAAATTTTCCCGCTTTTGAGAATAACATTTACAATTTGATAACCCATTCCATTTTCTGGTAAACTTGCCAATATATTTATAAACCTTTCGGGTAATTTTAATGCTTGGTTTTGCATATGTTTTTAATAAGATGCTTGTTTTAGAAATGTTCCTTGAGCGGTACCTTTATCAAAGTAAGCTTCCTTTCCTCCACCCCGTTTTTCATTAGCAGGCTGCACTATTCCTCTTTGCAAAGTATCTGCTTTTCTAGGTTGAATGTGAAAAGCAAATTGTATTTTATAATTACTTGGTAAAGCATAACGTTCAACAGGA
Source organism: Chitinophagaceae bacterium (assembly GCA_036007525.1). Lineage (GTDB taxonomy): Bacteria > Bacteroidota > Bacteroidia > Chitinophagales > Chitinophagaceae > Ginsengibacter. Next base: position 1,329 of record DASYOS010000048.1, read on the forward strand.
TCGTCATTGCTTGATTTGCATTTAAGATAATCATCCATTGTTGTAGTAAAACTTCCCGGACGTAAACATTTGTTGATCTTATCTACTCTGCGATCATTATCAAAAGCTGAAAGGCGAACAAAAATTTCTTCGCCATCAGCATTTACAACAGGATTTTCAATTGCACCTTTTTCATGTTCATTTTTTCTTTCGCTAACAACATTGCGGAATTGTTTTTCGTTTAAAACATAAATGGAACTAAGAGTAACAAAATCTGCGCTTGCTTTAATTGCAATAGTTCCTTCATTGATTACCTTTTTTATATAGATTGATTCATTGGCATCCATTTCTATTACAATCTCAGAATTAAGAACAAGATATTTTTGCAGAGTATAGCTATTTTGTTTTGTAGCTTCCACAACCTGGTAACCCATGCCGGTTTCAGGTTTATTAAGTAGTTCCTTTTCCTGTAATGTTGAAAGTTTGTAATACATTATTTTTTTCTAATTACTAAATTTAAGATTAAATATTTATTAGAAATTAAATTCTGAATTTTATTTAACGCTTTTGCTTCTTTTTCTTCTCTTTCACAAACAGTCCATTAGTATACTTATCGTACAGCTCAAATAAAAATTCAATTCGTTTTGTTTCGTTTATAAAAGGTTGCGGACGATAACAAAGGTCAACAGCTTTATCAAGTGCCTGATGAGCCTTTACTAATTCCGGCGGCATTGTGTTTGGGTCGTATAAAGCTGCCAAGCTGCTTTCAGGGAATTTTGCTCTTACATCTAAAACATTTTGTGCTGCTTCTTCTACAGCTTTAATTTGTTTTTCAGTTGGATTTTCTGTCCAAGGAAAATTATTATAGACCAACTCATTTGAATAACGATAATCACTTTTAATTCTCCCACAAATATTTTTCACCCACACAGTATGCATTTGGGATGTCATAACTCCGAAATGATAAAATGACGGATCTGCAATAAATAAGCAACTATCACTGGCGATAAAATCTTTACTAAAAAAACCCATTGGTATATAAGGTCTAATCTCTGATGAATGTCTTGGAATTAAAATATAGTCAGTATCAGGCTGCCTAATCTCACCAAACAATGTTGGAAAGGCTGCTAATTTCTTTGTCGCTTCTCTTGTGCTTTTTTCTCTGTATTCTTTTACCAACCTAACTCTCTCTTTTACCTTTGGCAATTGATTTAACTCCGTTGGAGAAATACTTTTCAACCATAAACACCATCTATTTTTACCATTTATAAATTCATGAGCGCTAAGTAACGGTTTTATAAATTTTTTGGATTCAGGTTCATCTTGAATAAACTGTTCTTTGTCTTTATCATCTAATAATAACAGACCGCCATCATTAGGCATACTACCAAAAGATATTTCAGGAACATTACAAATGGCTTTTCTTCTTTTCACAATTATCAAATCTTTCCCTTCAACCAAATAAGGATTTATATTTTTTACTTTCAATTCATGCGGTTCGCTTTTAATATTCTCATATTCAAAAATTCTTTTTTCACTTACCTCGAAATTTGCAAAGCCAATTATAACCACATGAACTGCTGCATTGCCTCTTGCCTCATTACCCCATTTAAATGTTCTGTGAGCAAAATGAATTTTTATTTTATACTTATTAAATAATTCATTCCATAATATACCAACCTGTTCGCCTTGTGAAATAGAGTTAGTACTCACAAAAGCGCACTGGGTTGTCATCCTGAGCTTGTCGAAGGATTGATGAGCATTTGTACTACTGCCCGGCAAGGCTTCGACAGGCTCAGCCTGACAGTCTCTCAGGTATTGTGCAGCCTTAATGTACCATGCAGTTACATAATCTAAAACACCTGCTCCATTTACTCCAGTAAAAATCAAATCCATATCTTTTTTCTGTTCTGCATTTTGCAAACTCTTGCCAACAAAAGGGGGATTTCCAAAAATGTAATTAAATTTTGGATCTTCTTTTTCCCACGGTAGTTGTTCAATTAAGCTTTGCCAGTCAGTTTGTAAAGCATTGCCATGTTTAATAACAGCACTTTTACGCAAAGGCAAGCGTACATAGTATTCTCCAAAGGTTTCACTTGCTTGTATGTTCATTTGGTGATCTATCAACCACATGGCAACCTGTGCAATTTGTGCCGGAAATTCTTCATATTCTATCCCATAAAACCTATCTACATCAAGTAAAAAATAATGCCCTATATCAGTAACCGTTTGATTGTTGAGCAAAATTTTTACAATCTCCATTTCAAGCAATCTTAATTCCCGGTAAGCAATTATTAAAAAATTACCGCAACCACAGGCAGGGTCTAAAAAACGCAGCTTACTAATTTTTTCATGAAGTCTTTTAAGTGAATTTTTATCTCCTTTATTCTTTTCAAATTCCTTCCAAAACTCATCAAGAAATAAAGGCTTAATAACTTTTAAAATATTCTTTTCACTTGTATAATGAGCGCCAAGATTTCTTCTTTCTTTAGGGTTCATTACACTTTGAAAGAGAGAACCAAAAATTGCCGGAGATATTTTGCCCCAATCAAGCAAGCTACATTCTAACAGTGTCTTTCGCATGTCACTATCAAAACTTGCAGTTGGTAAATGTTCTTCAAACAATTTTCCATTTACATAAGGAAAGGCAGCAAGGCTTTCATCAAGATTTTTTAAACGCTTTTCTTTTGGTGTGTTGAGTATTTCAAATAATTGTGCAAGATGATTTGCAAGGTCGCTGCCATCTTCATCAGTTCGCAAGTCGATATAATCCTGCAAAATTCCTTTCTCAAAAATGTTGGTATCGTCAGCAAACAAACAGAATAGCAATCTTACAAGATAAAGTTCCAAAGCATGTCCTGTATATCCTATGGCTTCCAGTTTATCATGCAGCTTACCCATTAATGCCGCAGCTTCTAAGTTTACAGGATCTTGTTCTTTATAAGTTCTTTTTTGATAGCCGGCAATAAAACCAAAGAGATGAACATGATTTACAAAATCTGAAAGTTTAAATTCATGAGCGGTATTTTGTTCGAGGTCGTAAAGATTAAATCTTTCAAAATCACTTACTAAAATATAACGGGGAAGTTCTTTTTCTGTAAGCCCGGGGAAATAGTCTTTAGCCTGTTGATATGCCTTTGCTAAATCTTTGCCCCGACTTTTGTGTTCGATAAGTATTACGCCTTTCCAAAGCAAATCAATAAAGCCTGACCTCACCCCCTGCCCTTCTCCACGAGTGGAGAAGGGAGAAAGGCTTACCTGTTGTTCAAACGTTGCTACCCTCCGGCGAGAAATGCCAAAAACATTAAAGAAATCATCCCAAAATGATTTTGCTTCCGCATCTTCACTTACATCATCTTTCCATTCATTAGTGAAAACAACAGCTCTGCTTTTTATTTCATTCCAGCTTAAGGGCATAAGTTATGCAGCTATTTTGGTGCTTATCAAATATAAGGAGTTCCCGTGATAGCGAGCCTCTCCCAAGAACGGTACAATACAGCTCCTTAGGAGCAATATTATTTGAAATATATTAAATGTTTAATGAGTCTCGTATGGAGGTATGTTTTATATATCGCTCCTACGGAGCTATGCTTTTTCTTAACGGAATTAGTTCTAATGGATATATCGCCTCTAACGAGGCTTTATAAAACGGCTTTAATATTTATTGTTACATATTTACGTGGGGAGTTTACCTGCTCCGTAGGAGCAATATATTAATAAAAAAATATTTGGAATTTAAAATGAGCCCCGTAGGGGCGGTATGTTTTTTTATTACGCTTTCTATGGAGCTATGGTTTTCTTAATGCAATTAGTTCTATTGGATATATCGCCTCTAACGAGGCTTTATAAAACGGCTTTAATATTTATTGTTACATATTTACGTAGGATGTTTACCTGCTCCGTAGGAGCAATATATTAGCAGAAAAATATTTGGAATTTTAAATGAGCCCCGTAGGGGCGGTATATTTTTTTATTACGCTCCTATGGAGCTACGTTTTTCTTAACGGAATTAGTTCTATTGGATATATCGCCTCTAACGAGGCTTTATAAAACGGCTTTAATATTTATTTTTACATATTTACGTGGGATGTTTACCTGCTCCGTAGGAGCAATATATTAGTTGAAAAATATTTGGAATTTAAAATGAACCCCGTAGGGGCGGTATGTTTTTTTATTACGCTTCTATGGAGCTACGTTCAATTATGACGGTTATTTTTATTATTATAACCCTTCCCTTTGGCTGAGCAAATTTGTTTTGTTCACCGGCTGCCGGATAGTAGCGTAAAGCTTGCCCTTCGACTAGGCTCAGGACAAGCCCAGGCAACTTGTAGCGGATAGCCGGAACAAAAGATGATAGTAGTACTAATGTTGACAGCCCCACCTCACCTTAATCCTCTCCACAAGTGGAGAGGAAGTTACCACCTAACATTCAACACAATTTTAAAACAATTCTGTCTGCGGATTATCTTTATCTTTTTTCTCCCAATCCATTACAACACTCTTATTATAATCAGTTAGCCTGGTACCGATTGCCTTCCACCCCATTACATCTACCATTTTATTTATTTTTATTTTTGCCTTACGAACCTGTGCGCCTTTGCCACTTTGCACAGCAAGAACAGGTTCTTCATCAATAGATACTTTTATCAGCTTATTACCCTCGCCCTCTTTAATAAACAGGAATTTATTGTGAATGGTTGTTGTTTCTATTTTAAAACGCTTGACATTAAATTGTGATTTTTCTTTGTCAAGATAAACAGCAGTCACAATTTTTTCAGGATCAAATTTTTGTAATAATGCAATATTGCCTACATCAAATCTTTGCGTAAGCTCCTGGTCTACTATTTCATAATTGCCATCATAATCAATTACAAGTATCTTATCATCCCCTTCAAAATTGCCGAGCAGCCTGCCCTTCTCTTCTGTATTTAATCTGCCGAAAGTTTCATCAAACCAAAGCCTGCGCCCATCTAAGGTGGATTTCCCTTTTTCTTTTAACCGCACCGTTTTTATTGGATACTTTGTAACCTGATTGCCAAGACTGCTCCTGCCTTTAATTTCCAGATCTTCAAAAGAAAAATCAAATTCCTTTATTCTTGCAGTGCAATTCGGACTCAGAATAATTTTTACAACTTCGGCTTCACCATTTGGATTTATGCTCAGGTAATGCACCCGGGTTTTATCTTCTCCCCTGGCCAGATCATATTCTTTATCCCGGGTAATGCCTGTAACATTAAAACGCTTTGCAAAGCTCTTTTGCTTACCATCAAAATAGATCATGTTGTAAGTAGTGCGTTCATCATTTTTTTGAAACACATCAACATGGATAATATCCTTGCCAATAAAAGTTTTATCAGCAACTTTTACCACTTTCATCTTACCTGATTTTGTAAAAGCGATCACATCATCCAGATCAGAAACATCACCAATGAGTTCGTCTTTCTTTAAGCCTGTACCAATAAACCCTTCTGCCCTGTTAACATAAATTTTTGTATTGGCAATGGCAACATTTTTTGCCTGTATGGTATCAAAAAGTTTTATTTCAGATTTTCTTTCCTTGCCATTTCCATATTTTTTTAAAAGCCCATCATAATAAGCCACAGCATAATCGGTTAAATGTTCAAGATCATATTTAACCTGTTTGATGTCAGCTTCCAGATTTTTTATTTGATCGTTCAGTTCATCAATATCGAGTTTATAAATTCTGCGAACGGGCTTCTCTGTTAATTTTATAATATCTTCTTTGGTGATCTCTCTTTTCAAAAGTTTTTTAAAAGGATCGAATGCTTTATCAATAGCCAGTAACACTTTATCCCATGTTTCATGCTTCTTCTCCAGCTCTTTGTATATTTTTTCCTCAAAAAATATTTTTTCCAGGGAAGTATAATGCCATTTTTCATGAAGCTCTGCAAGCCTGATCTCTAATTCCTTTTTTAATAGATCTTTTGTATTATCGGCAGATATCTTTAATAACTCAGTAACACCAAGAAATGCAGGCTTATTAGAAACGATAACACATGCATTTGGAGAAATTGAAATTTCACAATCCGTAAAAGCATACAGTGCATCAATAGTAATATCAGTAGAAATTCCTTGCGCTAGCTCAATGGCAATTTCAACGTCGGCAGCTGTATTATCTGTTACTTTTTTTATTTTGATCTTGCCGCCATCATTAGCTTTAATGATAGAATCAATTAACTGGCTGGTTGTAATACCATAAGGCACATCACGTATTACAAGGTTTCTTTTATCAAGCTCCTCTATCTTTGCCCGTACTCTTATTTTTCCGCCACGCTTACCTTCATTGTAATTTGTTACATCAACCATTCCCCCAGTTGCAAAGTCAGGAAACAATTCAAATTTTTTATTACGCAAATATTTTATTGAAGCTTCTATAAGCTCACAAAAATTATGAGGTAAAATTTTTGTTGCAAGGCCTACCGCAATTCCTTCTGCTCCCTGGGCAAGCAATAAAGGAAATTTCATGGGAAGTGTTACCGGTTCATTCTTTCTTCCATCATAACTTAACTGCCATTCTGTGGTTTTATTATTAAAAGCAACTTCCAGCGCAAACTTGCTAAGCCTTGCTTCTATATAACGAGGTGCTGCTGCATCGTCGCCAGTTCTTACATCTCCCCAATTACCCTGGGTTTCTATTAAAAGATTTTTTTGCCCGAGGTTAACCAATGCATCGCCAATGCTTACATCGCCATGCGGATGATACTGCATGCTTTGCCCAATGATGTTGGCAACTTTATTAAAGCGGCCATCATCCATTTCTTTCATGGCGTGTAGAATGCGCCGCTGCACCGGCTTTAACCCATCTTCTACCGCAGGAACTGCTCTTTCCAATATTACATAGCTGGCATAATCTAAAAACCAGGTTTTGTATTGGCCGGAGACGCCGGCGTCGCTGTGTGCGTAATCTTCTTTTGTTGGTTTAGGCATTTTACTAATATTACGCTCCTACGGAGCTTAATTTTGTTCGATTATCCTTTCTTCTAACATCAGCGCTCCTACGGAGCTAAATAAACCATTTAAAATTTTTACCCTCATGATTTCCCAGCCCCAGCAGAGCGTTTAATCAATAGAATTAATCTAACATCAGCGCTCCTACGGAGCTAAATAAGCCATTTAAAATTTTTACCCTCATGATTTCCCAGCCCCAGCGGGGCGTTCTATCAATAGAATTAATCAAAAATATTTTTAAGTGAGCTCCGTAGGAGCGGTATATTTCTTCAATCATAAAATTCAAATAAATATTCATTGCTATATTCTATTTCAAATTTTTGTAAAAATTCTATATATTCTTCTTTAAATGTTTTTTTAGCATGATGTTCAGGTTGGTTTAAGATATAATCAACAACATTCAAAGCCTGCGATTTTGAATAAGAGAAAGCACCGAAGCCGGTTTGCCATGAAAAATTTTTTACAAAATCTTTCTCTTTTATAAATGAAGATGAATTTGCTTTTATATCTCTTACCAAATCAGATATTGAAATGTCAGGTTTTATGCTTACTAAAATATGTGTATGATCTGGCATACAATAAATTGCATATAGTTTTTGTTTTTTCTCTTTAATAATTCCAGAAATATATTTTTGCAATTCATCCCGAAATTCTTCTTTTATTAATGATTGCCTGCCTTTTACTACAAATACAATTTGAATATATAATTGTGAATATGTATTTGGCATTGTTTTAATTTATATAGCGCTCCTATGGAGCTGAATTGGTAATTTTTTATATTCTACTAATATAAACGCTCCTGTGGAGCTAATCGCTAAATATTTTTTCAGACATTGAGCACTTTAACTTGAGTGTTGAATATTGAACATTGATTATTGAATATTATTTCTTTCTGTTATTGTAGATTATTGAATGCTTTCTTTCAATTTAACTTCAAAGTCTTTCATTCCTTTTATCTCTCCCTGGGCATCTATTATACCATCAGCAATCATCAATTTCAACCGCCACAAAAGATATGCATCTCCTGTTGTATTTTGAGATTTAGAGTAAAATGTATGCAATAGCTTATTTACTTTTTGCCAATCCGGTGTAATAAATTTCAAAAGCTCCGCATCGTAGTGATCATAGTCATGCTGAATTAGTTTTTTTCCACCTTCCAGTGTTCTTACACCTTTATCTGCATTGCAAAGCTTTAACCATTCATCAGGATCAACTTCAAATTCAGCGGGAGTAATTTCTCTTGCCAGTTTTTTTGCTTTTACAAATTCCTTAGCAGGTATCTCGAAAATATTTGTAGGATAAAAAATATGCCCTTTATCATTTATAAAAGGAAGATTATTGAGGAATAAAATAAATACGCTACCCTGCATATCTTTTAATTGACTCATAAGCCAATAATATCCTGATGCATCATGCTTGTTTGGCGCAACCCATATCCATAGCTTTTCTTCCGGATCAGTATTCAATTTTTGAATTATTTCAGATACAGTTTTATTATCATCTACTTCCCCGATATCAACTTTGCCATCATAATCTCCACCAGCCAGAACGCCTCGCCACCATTGCTTACGGGTTTCAATCCCTTCTTCGGAAAAAATATCAATTATAGGGCCTACTGCATAATCATCTTTTATTTGAATGATCTCTCCTTGCAAAGTTTCATCCAGATCAAAACTTTTTTTTAATGCAGCAACATCGGCTTCCTGAAAAACTATATGGATCATTGCTGATTATTTTTTTGAGTTATTAAATAGTACACACAAGTTGTAAAATAGTTTCTTAGGTAAGGAATACTTTTTAAAATTGGCAGTTGCTTCCTTGCCTTTAAGCCGAATTTATATTTATAGATAGGGTTTATTAAATAATGTTCTTTATCTATAACCTTGTAATTAGTTTGCATTATGATCTTTTCAAATCTTTCAATTGAGATACCGGTATCCTTTATCTCCAGCAGAT
>DASYOS010000049.1:0-4113 GCA_036007525.1 Chitinophagaceae bacterium
TTCCTTTTTATTTAATTTTTTGTAACAGTTCCCCATCCAATAATACCCTTCATCAAAATTATTTTGAATTGTTACCGCTCTTGTTAAAACAATTATAGCTTCCTCATATTTTTTCTCATCGTACAAAGCAATTGCTTTTTCCCTGTATGCAAACATATAGGTATAATCCCTGCGAATGCAACTATCAAATAAAGTTATTGCCTTTTTTTTATCTCCGATATAATTGTAATACAACCCTTTTATAAAAAATGCTTCCTTAATGGATTTTATTTTATCTCCCTGCACCATTCCATCAGCAATCAATAATGCTTTTGGGTTTTTTGTTTGAGCATATAATGTCCCTAAAGAAATCATGTATTCCTGTAATGGAAAAATATCAATGGCCTTTTCCAAAGACCTGATAGCATTAATGGTGTCCCCATTCTCAAAGTGAAGTGTTGCTTTTATATTCCAGAGGCCATCAGCATTTGGCGCCCTTTTAATAGTATTATCAGTTATAGAAAGCGCTGAGTCATAAAGCCCCCCATCGCGGTAATATTGAATTAATTTTTTTATAAGCAATAATGAATCGGGATATTTTGCAATTTCTTGCCTCATCTGTCTCCCTTGTGTTACATTAGATGATGAAGGTGGAGTTTGGCCTTTATCGTCATTGCATGAAAAATAAACAGGAGCAAAGGCAAAAAAATATAAGAAGGTTGTGTTAATTCTCATTCTTCAAATTTAAGTTACACAGAGACGATATTAAAATTTTATTAACTAACTGTATTTATCTTTTCATACCACTCTGGCACATTTTTTACTACCTAATATGAAAAACGTTTTATGAAAGGAAATAAACTTTTTTTATACGTCAGCATTTATATTTTATTTTCTTTTGCAGGTTGTACAAAAAACGATTCAACACGTAATCCCCCCGACCCTCCCGGTGCTATCAGCAACGACTATAAACCAACCGGATCATCAGCAAAAGATATTTTAAGTACTCAAAACTTTACCATTCTTAAAATAGACATTAAATATATGCCCGGTTATGCGCCGGATGCCACAGCAATAAACAATCTTACCGGTTTTTTAAATAATTATATAAACAAATCCGGTGGAATTTCTGTTAGCCAACAACAAATTGCTGCCAGCGGAAAATCAACCTTAACGATAGAAGATGTAGTTGCTATTGAAAAAAATACAAGAACCAGCGTTACCGCAAACAATCAGATAGCAATAAACATTCTAATAACAGATGGCGCTTTCTCAACTGCCAATGTTTTAGGCGTTGCCTATTACAACACTTCTTTATGTTTATTTGGCAAAACCATTAATGATAATTCAGGCGGAGTTGGGCAAACAAGCAGAACAAAATTACAAACCACAGTGCTTGAACATGAAGTGGGGCATCTGTTAGGGCTGGTTGATCTGGGCTCACCTATGCAAACAAATCATAAAGATGCGGCACATGGCAACCACTGCAACAATTCCGGTTGTCTGATGTATTATACATCGGAAACTACTGACATCCTTGGTTTTTTATTAACCGGCGCTATACCAACATTAGATGCCAATTGTATAGCTGACCTTAGAGCTAATGGAGGAAAATAAAATGGCATTAGTTAATAATTCCCAACGACCTGCTTATTGACCTTCTTCATAACTCAATAACCTCACAATCTTTAATTTCTTTTCCGTCAATTGCAAAGCGAATAATTGTCCTTACTGTTTGCCACCCCTGTTTTCCCGCAGCTCCGGGATTCATGTGCAGGCATTGAAGTTTATCATCATACATTACTTTTAAAATATGTGAATGTCCGCTTATAAAAAGCTGCGCCGGATTTGTTATCAACTCTTTTTTTACTGCAGGGTTATATTTTGGCGGATAACCTCCAATATGTGTCATCATTACTTCAACCTCTTCGCAATTCCATCTTAATATTTTTGGATAAATACTTTGTATATCATAACCGTCAATATTCCCATAAACACCCTTTAATGGTTTAAATCTTTTTAATTTGTCAACAATTTCATCTGCTCCAAAATCACCTGCATGCCATATCTCATCACAGTTTTTAAAATGCTCAAAAACTAGTTCGTCAAGATAATTATGAGTGTCTGAAATAAGTCCGATTCGGGTCATATTAATTCTTAATGTACGAAGTACGATATTAGATGTGAGAGGTTAATAAAAGTAATTATGATTAAATTTACATAGACTTTCAAACATCGTACTTCAAACATCAAACATCAAACATCGAACATCTAAAATTAAAACATGCCCCAATATCATAAAGCAGGCTCTATCCCACATAAACGCCATACGCAGTTCAGAAAACCTGATGGCACTTTATATTCAGAGCAATTATTTTCTACAGAAGGGTTCTCTTCAGATTATTCTTTACTCTATCACAATCATCCTCCAACACAAATAACAAAAACTGAAAAACCGATAGATGTTACTCCAACTGTTGCTGAAGAAAAAATGCTTAAGCACAGGAGTTTTCAGGGATTTAAAATTAAGCCGCAAAAAGATTTTTTAAAAAGCCGCAAATCCGTACTGGTTAATAATGATTGCCATGTTGTTTTGGCTGCTCCGCAACAAAGTATGAAAGATTACTTTTATAAAAACGCTGATGCCGACGAAATGATATTTGTGCATGAAGGAAGTGGGATTTTAAAAACGCAATATGGTGAATTGCAATTTGCATACGGAGATTATTTAATGCTGCCGCGGGGTACTATTTATCAAATAGACTTTACCACTGAATATAACCGGTTGTTTATTGTAGAATCATTCAGCCCCATACGTTATCCAAAAAAATATTTAAGCAAATACGGCCAGTTGCTTGAACATTCCCCTTATTGCGAAAGAGATATTCGTCCGCCGCAAAACCTGCAAACGATTGATGAAAAAGGGGATTTTCTTATCATGACAAAAAAGAAAGGAATGATGTATGGGATTCATTATTTACACCATCCATTTGATGTGATTGGCTGGGATGGCTGTTGTTACCCCTATGCATTTTCAATACATGATTTTGAACCAATAACAGGCCGGGTTCACCAGCCGCCACCGGTACATCAAACTTTTGAAGCACATAATTTTGTGGTATGCTCATTTGTTCCAAGATTATTTGATTACCATCCGATGGCTATCCCTGCACCATACAATCATAGTAATATTGATAGCGACGAATTGATTTATTATGTAGATGGAGATTTTATGAGCCGAAAAAATGTTACCAGAGGTATGATAACATTACATCCCGGAGGCATTCCTCATGGTCCCCATCCCGGTGCAGTTGATAAAAGTATTGGCGCAAAAGAAACCAAAGAGCTGGCGGTTATGGTAGATACCTTTCATCCTTTGCAGCTTACCAAAGAAGCATTGGAAATTGAGGATGAAAATTATGTTATGAGCTGGGCCGAATAAAAGCCTCCTTCAAAAGTTTTTTGTCTTCTCTCTTTTTTCTCTTAGTTTTATTTCTCTTTTCTAATGCAAAAAAATAAATATGATAAAGTTTCAGGATTTAAAAGTTGGCGATTATGTTTTAGCAGAGCAGGATGGTAATACCTGGGGAGGTGAAGTGACTAATTTAAATCGTGATGAAAAAGAAATTTGTGTAGATAATGGCGTACAGGAATTTTGGTTTAAGCCCGAAGAACTTAAGGCTTTACCCCTGGATGAAGAATTTTTAATGAAACTAAACTTTAAAAGACAGGAGAACGAAGATGGCTCAGTTAAATATTTAAAAGGCGCATTTCGCATCCTTACACCCAATAAAAATGATTTCTCAAAATTTGAGGTTTGGTATAGAGAAGAAAAAAGGCAGATCATGCAACCTATATATGTTCATCAACTGCAAAATCATTATTTGGAAATGACCAAGGTGCATCTTACTGATGAAATATTTTAACCATATATAACTCCCCTAAAAGCTGTAATAACAAGCTATTTAACGTTGGTTAGCTGTATAATTTACTAAAAAGTAAGAAAGCTGCCCTTTTTTACAAAAATTAAATTATTTACTCTTATCTTTGCGCTCCCAAAAACAGTATGGCCAAACAAGCATTGATTAAACAAGACGGGACAATCCTGGAAGCCTTATCCAATGCAATGTTCAG
>DASYOS010000050.1:0-8028 GCA_036007525.1 Chitinophagaceae bacterium
CAACTACTCAAAGATAATATTTTGTTTGAATTGTAAAAATTTATTTTTGTTAAGATGATTTTTATAGCAATCGCCATATTGTTCTTCCTTATTTACGCCTGCCTGATAATTTATTATCGCCAAAGCTGGATGCAAATACCATTATATAAGGAGCAATTGACAAACAGGGAAATAAGCAACACACTCATTTCTGTAATAATTCCTGCAAGAAATGAGGAAGGAAATATTGGCGCATGCCTTACCTCTGTAGTCAATCAATCTTATCCCAAAAATTTATTTGAAATAATTGTTGTGGATGATTTTTCTACAGATAGTACTGCAACTATTATAAACTCTTTTTCAAAAGAAAATGTTTCGCTTATATCATTAAAAGATTTTGTAAAAGAAGGAGAACTCAACTCTTATAAAAAAAAGGCAATTGAAGTTGCAATATCAAATGCTAAGGGAGCGTTGATTGTTACTACTGATGCTGATTGCATTGTTCCGCATTTATGGCTACAAAGAATAGCTTCATTTTATAAAAGGTATCATCCCGCATTTATTGCTGCACCAGTTGCTTATTATGGAGAAACTAATTTTTTAAAAATATTCCAAACACTTGACTTTATGACATTGCAGGGAATTACAGCTGCATCTGTCTATAAAAAATTCCATAGCATGTGCAATGGCGCAAATCTTGCATATGAGAAAGCCGTTTTTTTAGAAGTAGGCGGGTTTAGAGGGATCGAGAATATTGCGAGTGGAGATGACATGCTTTTAATGAATAAAATTTCTGACCGTTACCCTGAACGGGTTTTATTTCTAAAATCGCCTGATGCAATTGTGCGAACGAAGCCTGCAAACACCTTACAAGATTTTTTTAATCAAAGAATTCGCTGGGCAAGCAAGGCGGATAAATACACTGATAAAAAAATTATAGCTGTATTATTATTGGTTTATTTATTTAATGCCTGGCTGTTATTTCTTGGCATTCTATCCATTTTATTACCTCATGTATTTTATGGGTTTATTGGAGTACTGATTTCAAAAACAATTATCGAATTATTTTTTCTATACCCCGTAGCCCGATTCTTTAATAAAGAAAAATTACTTTGGTGGTTTCCGTTGGCACAGCCGCTTCATATTATTTACACCGTCATTGCCGGATGGCTTGGTAAATTTGGTTCTTATAAATGGAAGGAAAGAAAAGTGAAATGATCAATTAATTGTTTATTTGCTGAATCGTCTTAATAACTATGCCCAAAATCACTCACCAATCTTTTTCTTTTTCTCAAAATGCCTGGCGGCGTTTAAAAAAAAATGAAGGAGCAATGGTTGGGTTAGTAATAATTTTTATTGCAATCCTCACCGGAACTTTTGCCTATTTTATTGCTAATGATACAACACCAAATGCTGACAGGCAAATTGTAGAGATACAGGCAAAAAAACCCGGATATAAGCAACTATTCATTAAAGTAAAAAAAGAAAAATCTATACCTAATACTAATTTCTTCCAGAGATTATTATATGGCAAAGAAGATGCTTTCAATCTCATACCAATAAACACTTACCAGGGAAAAGGCGACTCCATTATCATTCAAAAATTTATTGATGATGGCGTCGAGGATAGGATAAGCATTCCTAAATCAAAATTATTTTCCAAAAATTATATTGTTGCAAAAACGTTTTGGCTGGGTACTGATAGATTCGGTAGGGATATTTTAAGCCGCTTAATTGTTGGTGTAAGAGTAAGCCTGGCTGTGGGTTTGATTACTGTTTTGATCTCTCTTACCATTGGGGTTATACTAGGTTCGCTTGCCGGATATTTTAGAGGAAAAACGGATAATATTATTATGTGGCTTATCAATGTTATATGGAGCATCCCGACTTTATTATTGGTTTTCGGAATTACACTTGCCCTGGGAAAAGGCTTTTGGCAAATTTTTATTGCAGTGGGATTAACCATGTGGGTATCAGTTGCAAGATTAATACGTGGGCAAGCGATTGCCTTAAGAGAGATGGAATATATTCAAGCTGCAAAAGCGTTGGGAATAAAAGATATGAGAATTATTGTAAGGCATATTTTGCCGAATGTTATGGGTCCCGTGATCGTAATTGCCGCCTCCAATTTTGCCACAGCTATTATTGTAGAAGCGGGCTTAAGTTTTTTAGGCGTGGGCGTGCAGCCTCCACAACCAAGCTGGGGATTAATGATTAAAGAAAATTACAATTTTATAATTACGCATAATCCTATGTTAGCCCTTGCTCCGGGATTTGCAATAATGATACTTGTATTAGCTTTTAATCTTTTAGGAAACGGATTACGAGATGCCCTTGATGTAAAAGGGAAAGTGTAGTCGCATATATTTAATTTATATTCAACTTATCCCACAACACCTGCCAGCTCCAAACTTCTTTTTTTAAGATCTCTTATCTCCATTGATTCAATTATTGGATCAGGTGTAAGAATGAACGAGACATTATTTGTCTTCCACCAATCGCTCTCTTTCAGTTTTACAAAATGGATAATTGCAATAAGATATTTTCTTTCCTGGTCTGCATGCCATTCTAAAATGCTTTCAAAATCATCTTTGGGAATATCTTTCCAGTCGTCAAAGCTGATATAGAATTTCACAAAAAAGTCATGCGTTAACTCATGGGGTGTATGATGCGATAATTTTTTGTACTCATACCTGTAATCATACCTCAATGCTGAAATATCGCTAAGCACTGCCGATGCGGTAGGAAAGCTTCCTGCTCCTTTGCCATAAAAGAATTGTTTATCTGCAAAACCGCTTTCAATAACCACACCATTATATTCATTCTTTACAAAAGCAAGGTGGTCATCCTGCGAGACAAATTGTGGCAGAACAAAGGCGGCAACTTTTCCGCTGGATTGCTTTTTCGCCTGGGCAACCAGCTTTATCTGATAATGTTTTTCTTTGGCAACAACAGCATCACTTAACTGGACATTTTGAATGCCGGTGAAAACGATCTTGTCAGGATGCTCAACAATTCCATAGGCATGCGTAAGCACAATGGCCCACTTATTTACTGCATCATAACCTTCTACATCCAGCTTAGGATTGCTCTCTGCAAAGCCCAGCTGCTGTGCCTGCAGTAGTGCATTTTTAAAGGTGAGGTAGTCATCAAAAATTTTAGTAAGAATAAAATTTGTTGAACCATTCACAATCGCTTTGATGGAATGCAAGAGATCATTGTCATAATATTCTTCAAGGTTGCGTAGTATGGGAATAGATGCACAGGCCGCGGCTTCGTACAAGAAGGGAACATCATATTCCTTCTGAAGAGAAAGCAATGCAGGTAAATGTTCTGCGATCATCTTTTTACTGGCGCTTACAGTTGCCTTACCGTTTTTCATTGCTGTTGAAACAATATCAAATGCTGCATCGGAGTCGTCTATTACTTCTACAATTACATTTATCTCTTTATCATTAAGGAGTTCGTATTTATCTGTAGTAAATAATTCTGCAGGAGCGTTTCTTTTTTTATTTGGATTCTTGATACATACCTTTTTTATGGTAGCATTTAATGACTCAGTTTTCTGTAATACTTTGTAAAGGCCTTCGCCAACTACACCAAATCCAAATACGCCTATGGTTAATTTTTTATGTGCTGTCATTAGTTAAGAAGTTTGAAATTTATGGTTTACCGCACTATGCTTGGTAAGAAAATGACTGATAATATTTTCTATTTGTTCAAACTCCAGCAGGAAACCATCATGCCCGTAGTTTGAATGAATTATTTTTATTTGTGCGTTGGGAATATTATCAGCAATTAATTGTTGTTCAGATGTTGGAAATAAAATATCTGTAGTAATTCCAATCACAAGCGTTTGTGCTTTTATTTGTTGCAATGCCTTTACTATACTTTCTCTGTTTCGCCCCACGTTATGAGAGTCCATGCTTTTACTAAGAAAATAATAACTGAATGCATTGAAGCGATTGGCTAATTTTTCTCCCTGGTAACGTTGGTAAGATGCGGTTTTAAAATTGTCAATTTTTTCATTAACATCTTCTGACTGGCTGGCATCATATGTAATATAGTTGCGATAGGAGATAAGCGCTATACTTCTTGCCACTTTCATTCCGTTAATACCTGCCATGTCTTTTTTTTCTTTCCACGTTACATCACATTCAATACTTAAGCGCTGAGATTCGTTAAAGGCAATGCCCCATGCTGAGTGGACTGCATTGGTTGCGATGGGAAAAATAAATTCAAACAACTCCGGTTCTTCAATTGCCCATTCCAATAATTGTTGACCACCCATTGAACCGCCAATACCTACATGAATTTTTCTGATGCCTAAAAATTCCCTTAATTGCTGGTATGCGCTTACCATATCTTTAATTGTGAAGAAATGGAAATCGTGGTAAAATGGTTTTTTAGTTTGCGGGTTTATATCAAGTGGCCCAATGCTTCCATAACAGCTTCCGGGAATATTTACACATATAATAAAATAGGTGGCAGGATCAAATATTTTTCCCTCGCCAACAAGGCCATGCCACCATTCAGTTGCATCGCTATTTGCGGTAAGCGCATGAAAAACCCATACCACATTATTGCCGGATTTATTTAAAATTCCGTGTGAAGTATAAGCCAGATTAAAGCCCGGAAGCGTTCTTCCCGACTCTAAGTGAAATGGTTTTGTGTATTGAAAAGCTTTTACTTCTAACATAATTTAATCAGACTGCAACAGAATTATGAATAACTGAATAATTCAGCTGCGTTACATTCCACAAATTATCATTTACCGGGCAGCGACTTTTTACTTTACGTAATAATTAACTTACTAAATCTTTTGAAAAAACTTTTTCAAACGCTTGCTCAATATCTGCTTTAATATCTTCAATATGCTCAATCCCTACACTTATACGCACCTGGTTAGGCTTTACTCCCGCAGCAATTTGTTCTTCTCCGCTTAATTGTTCATGTGTAGTAGATGCTGGGTGAATCGCCAGTGTTTTTGCATCGCCAACGTTTGCCAAATGGCTAACTAACTTTAGTGAATCAATAAATTTGCTTGCATTTCCTTTACCGCCTTTAACACCAAAATTAAGTATGCCGCCAAAGCCATTAGTTAAATATTGCTTGGCCAGTTTATGATATGGGCTGCTTTTTAATCCCGGATATTCAACAAATTCTACCAGGTCATGTTTCTCTAACCATTCAGCAAGTTCCTGTGCATTGTCAACAGTGCGCTGTACCCGTAGTGATAATGTTTCCAATCCCTGCAATAATAAAAATGAATTGAACGGGCTTTGAGATGCACCAAAATCTCTTAACCCTTCCACTCTTGCACGAATAATAAATGCAATGTTTGGTAAACCAAGCGGATTGCCTTCGCCAAAAACATCCCAGAATTTTAACCCGTGATAACCTTCAGATGGCTCAGTAAATTGAGGAAATTTTCCATTTGCCCAATTATAATTGCCGCCATCAACAATAACACCACCAATGGTTGTGCCATGTCCGCCGATCCATTTGGTAGCAGATTCAACAACAATATTTGCCCCGTGCTCCAATGGGCGAAACAAATATCCGCCGGTTCCAAAAGTATTGTCAACAATTAATGGCAGATCATATTCTTTCGCCAGTTCAGTAAACTTTTTAAAATCAGGGATATTTAAGCGGGGGTTACCAATAGTTTCTAAATAGATCGCCTTAGTATTTTTATCTATGTGTTTTACAAAACTTTCTACATTGTCCCCGTCAGCAAATCTTGCTTCTATACCGAGGCGCTTAAAAGCAACCTTGAATTGATTGTAGGTGCCTCCATATAAATAAGTAGTAGTTACGAAATTGTCGCCTGCCTGTAAAATATTATTTAATGCAAGAAATTGTGCTGCCTGGCCGCTTCCCGTAGCCAATGCGGCTACTCCGCCTTCCAGGGCTGCAATGCGTTGTTCAAACACATCCGTAGTCGGGTTCATAATACGGGTATAAATGTTGCCGAATACTTTTAACCCGAAAAGATTAGCTGCATGTTCAGAATTATCAAAACCATAAGATGTAGTTTGATAAACAGGTACTGCTCTTGATTTGGTGGTAGGATCAATTTGCTGCCCTGCATGTAATTGTAATGTTTCAAAACGAAGTTTGTTGCTCATAAAAAAATAATTAAAATGTGATGATAATTAAAAAGAGAATAAAATAAAGTGAATCGGGGAAAGCCGTAAGTGCGATAGAACCAAGCCTTACGGCATAATACAACAAGCAATTGTGCAGATAATAATGTATGTTGTTGCTGTTGTTGTCATTCTGATTGCAAACTTATAATTTTTTTTAAATAAACTTTTATTTTTTTTAAAATTTAAACTTAATTGTTCGCAAAAATTAAAATTGTTGTGTACTGTTCTCATTTTTTTTGTTTAACAAAGTGATAAATTTAGAAATAAATCACTGATCAAAAAAAGACGAAGAATAATAATTTTTAACTCTGGCATTCGCCAAAATAAAAAAGCTCATCTGTAGTCAGACGAGCTTTAAAATATTTTTTGAGTTTATTAAAATGCTATTATCTGACTTATCTTTCACGCCATTGCGTGATGGAATTGGCACCTTTCATCCGTTCATTAAAACGTTGTAGGTTGTCAAGGCTTCATCGGGCCATTACCCTCTGCCTTTCTTGATAAGTGATGTAAAGAACTGATACAAAAATAGTAGGATTTATTTTAAACTACCAAATTTTTATTTATTTTTTTTTATACTTCCCTACAACACCTACTGTGAGCATGTTACAGGGACTAAATTTGCAGACCTTACTTTTTTCTTTCCAGATATTTTTTTCTGATGATACTGGAAACAGATTTTTCATACACTTTACTTTCCAGCCATGAAATAATATCCAGGTAAACAAATGCCCGGGTTTCAAAACGGCTTTGTTCAAATTGCTTTAGTTTTTCTAAAAGGTTTTTAAATTCAGGTTTTAATTTTTGTGGCGATAAATGAAATGATTTGTGCAGGAATTTAAACATCTCTTCTTCTACCAAACTTAAATTTTCCATCTTAGCCATAAACCTGTATACAGATTTTACCAGGTATTCCATCAGGTCAAAGTTTCCCAATTCATAATGTGCTATCAAGTGAAGCAGTCTTGAATAACATTGCAGATCATTTCTAAGATCAACTTTCCAGTTAATTATTTTATTCAAATAATCTATGCTGCTGCCATATTCTCCGGCACCAAAATACAAAGACGCAATTTTATAAAAAAATACAAGGATGCGATGCCTGTCAAGATGAAGTTGAAATTCATTTAATTTTTCACTAATAGTTGGCACTAATAATAACCCTTCTGCAAATGTTCCATCTAAAAAATACTGATTTATTTTGGCAATGTATAAATATACAAACACCTGAATGCGGTTGTTATCGCTTTGCTGTACAATTTCTGAATCTGCAAACTTTTCAAATTCCTCAAGGTCCTTTTCAAACTTTGAATAATTGCGCAAAATAAAATGTGCATTTAATAAATTATGAATACCCTTAATATAACTCGCAGTTTCAATTTCTATCATTAAGGGTTCCTGGTTAAACAGGTCCACCCAATGCTGTGTGTATCGGTAATACATTAAAAAATCCTGCCTTATAAAAGCATACCAGCAATAACTTTGATACAGGTACAGTTTTTCATAAAAGCCATTTGTATTTTTCAGATCATCTGATAAATAGGTTTTGAAATAACTTTCTATTTCTGCTTCATCTTTTTCATTTCTTGCATGCCCATTATTAATGTACCAGCTATATAATTTCAAAGCAAGGTTAGAAAGCTTTGTTATCCGTACTAAGTGCTCATTAACATCATCTGCCTCACCTATCAGTTGTTCGGCCCTATGTTTCAGACTACGGGTTATGTGGAGGGTTTCAATTTTTTTCTCTAGAAATAAAACCTGTACAAGAAGGCTTATCTGGTTATTTGCCTTGGCTGTTTCCTTCATTTTATCCAACACTTTCAGGCTTTGCAGGTAAAGCCCTTTATTGTAAAGAATTCTTGCATTATCTAATTGTTCATGCAGCTGTATATCT
>DASYOS010000051.1:0-28767 GCA_036007525.1 Chitinophagaceae bacterium
AGAAAAATCACGTAAGCAAACCAACAGGATCAACGGATTCCTTTTGGTTGCCTTTTTAATTTTAGGATTAATCGGTGCCTGGTGGTGCAATCATTTGTATTACGGAAAAACTTTATTTCCGCAAGGCGCAGCATCATTAGAGGGAGAGAATATTGATACGATGATGTGGATCACAATTGCCGTTACAGGTGTAGTATTTTTAATTACACAGGTATTATTATTTTGGTTTTCTTTTAGATACCAGGAAAATGATAAGAGAAAAGCCTATTATTTTACACATAACAATAAATTGGAATTATTGTGGACCGGCATTCCGGCTATTGTTTTAACCGTGCTGGTAGTTTTTGGTTTAAAGTATTGGTTTAAATTTACAGGAGATGCTCCTAAAGATTCACAACTTATAGAGATTACCGGGCACCAGTTTGCATGGGAGATCAGGTACCCGGGTAAAGATGGAGTGTTTGGAAAAAAGAATTTTAAACTAACCGATGCTGCTAATCGTAATCCTTTGGGAGTAGATTGGGCTGACGCAGCAAGTCATGATGATATACATGTAGCACAAATAATGCATGCCGTTGTTGGCAAGCCTGTTAAGCTTGTAATATATTCGCAGGATGTAATTCATGATGTTGGCCTTCCGCATTTTAGAATGAAAATGGATGCTGTACCCGGCATACCAACAACTTTATGGTTTACTCCAAAGTGGACAACAGAGGAAATGAAAGTTAGAACAGGAAACCCCAATTTTGTATATGAAATTGCATGCGATCAACTTTGTGGGAAAGGCCATTTTAGTATGAGAGGCGTAATTATTGTTGAACGTCAACAGGATTTTGATAAATGGCTGGCAGCAGAAAAACCTGAATATTTAAAGGCAATGGCTCCGGCAGATACACCTAAAACAGATTCAATATCTTCTGCAAAACCGGTAGCAGCATTAACCGCACAATAAGTATTAACCGTAAAGGTTATAAAAATAGTACACTATGAGCAATGAAGCAATTTTGCACGAACACCAAACCGGGGCACATGATGCGGCACATGCTCATGAGCATCACCATCATGAAACATTTATAACAAAATATGTTTTTAGCCAGGATCATAAAATGATCGCCAAGCAATTTTTAATTACAGGAATGATATGGGCAATAATCGGCGGGTTATTTTCTGTTTTATTTCGTCTGCAACTCGGTTACCCCGAATCTACACTTCCATGGCTGGAAGATTTTTTAGGTAATTGGGCAAAAGGTGGTAAGCTTGATCCTGAATTTTATTATTCATTGGTAACTATGCATGGAACCATACTTGTGTTTTTTGTATTAACAGCAGGCTTAAGTGGAACTTTCTCAAATTTCTTAATTCCATTACAGGTAGGAGCAAGAGATATGGCCTCACCATTTTTAAACATGCTTAGCTATTGGTTTTTCTTTATGGCATCTGTTGTAATGATGGCTTCACTGTTTGTACAAACCGGTCCGGCAAGCGGCGGATGGACAATTTATCCGCCATTAAGTGCATTGGGAGAAGCTTCCGATGGATCAAAGATTGGTATGGATCTCTGGCTTATTAGTATGTCATTATTTATTATTAATGCATTGCTAGGTGGCCTTAATTATATTACTACCGTACTTAATATGCGTACTAAAGGTATGAGTATGACAAGAATGCCTTTAACCATGTGGGCGTTTTTCTTTACAGCCGTATTAGGCGTTTTATCTTTTCCCGTATTATTATCAGGCTCTATTTTATTATTGTTTGATAGAAACCTTGGAACAAGTTTTTATTTAAGTGACATTGTAATTAATGGTAAAATTTTACCTAATGAAGGTGGAAGCCCCATTTTATTTCAGCATTTATTTTGGTTTCTTGGCCACCCGGAGGTTTATATAATCATTTTGCCTGCGATGGGTATTGCGTCAGAGGTTATGTCGATCAATTCACGTAAGCCAATTTTTGGATACATGGCTATGGTGGGTTCTTTATTTGCAATTACAGCACTTGCGTTTGTTGTATGGGCGCATCATATGTTCGTAACTGGATTAAATCCATTCCTGGGGTCATTCTTTGTTTTACTTACTTTATTAATAGCGGTGCCTTCGGCAATTAAAGTATTTAACTGGCTTACCACATTGTGGCGGGGAAATATTCGCTTTTCTCCCGGGATGCTTTTTGCAATTGGCTTCGTAAGTGTGTTTATTTCAGGCGGATTAACAGGAATTTTTCTGGGCAATTCAGCATTGGATATTCACCTGCATGATACCTATTTTATAATTGCGCATTTCCATATTGTAATGGGTGTTGCCGGTATGTTTGGAATGTTTGCAGGCATATATCACTGGTTTCCTAAAATGTATGGCCGATACATGAATAATACTTTATCATTCATCCATTTTTGGGTAACCTTTATCGGCTCTTATCTTATTTTTTGGCCAATGCATTACGAAGGTTTAGCAGGGATGCCACGTCGGTATTATGAATTTAGCGGTTGGGAATCATTCAACATGTTTGGCGGCTTAAACCAATTTATCAGTTTTGTTTCAATAATTGTTTTTGCAGCACAGCTATTATTTGTGTTTAATTTCTTTTATTCAATTTTTAAAGGGAGAAAAGTTACAACACTTAATCCATGGGGGGCTGCTTCATTGGAATGGTCCACACCAATTCGTCCTGGCCATGGCAATTGGCCGGGGGAAATTCCTGAAGTACATCGTTGGGCATATGATTACGGAAAAGATGGAAGAGATTTTATTCCTCAAACAGAACCTGTTGGCGAAAATGAGAGCAAACATTAAATTGTCAGGCAGTCTGTTTCTTACAGTTTATAAATAATAACTTGCCCTGAGATCTAAATCAGGGCATTTTAAATAAGAATATTTTGATAGTAATGAATAAAGAGGCACATGGATTTACAGGATCAGCATCCTTTGCTTTAGCCAGCAAAGTGAAAGATTATTTCCAGCTGATAAAGTTCACATTGAGCTTTATGGTAGTATTTAGTTGTGTTGTTTGCTATTTGCTTGCACCCAATATCAAGTTTGATCTTGTATCAGTTCTTTTATTATTTACTGCCGGTATGCTGATTACCGGATCTGCTAATGCAATAAACCAGGCAGTTGAAAAAGACACAGATGCATTAATGAAAAGAACAGCAAGCCGCCCGGTTGCTTCTGGTAGAATGACACAAAACGAAGCATTTGTTTTTGCGATTATTACCGGGTTTATTGGCGTAATGATAATGTGGTATTGGTTCAATTTTGCAAGTGCAATGATAGGGTTGCTCAGTTTATTTTTGTATGCATTTATTTATACACCCTTAAAAAAAATAAATTCAATTTCTGTTTTGGTTGGTGCATTTCCCGGCGCATTGCCGTGTTTGATCGGGTGGGTTGCAGGTACAAATGAATTTAGCACAGGAGGATGGATATTATTCGGGATACAATTTTTATGGCAGTTCCCGCATTTTTGGGCAATTGCATGGGTGGCACATAAAGATTATGCAAAAGCAGGCTTTAAATTATTGCCAAGTAAAGAAGGGCCAACTAAATTTACTGCCGCCCAAACGGTTATTTATTCAATGTTGATGATACCGGTGGGAATGTTGCCATATTATTATAAAATAAGTGGTATTACATCTATGTGGATAATACTTGTATGTAATTTATGGATGGTGTTTGTAAGTGTGATGTTATTTATTAAGATGGATGTTGCTGCCGCAAAAAAAGTAATGTTCAGCTCTTATTTTTATTTAATGATAGTATTGTTGGCATTGTTGTTTGATAAGATGCATTAAAAATTATTTAATCAGGTCTCCCTTATCGGGGGAGATTTAGAGGGGGCTTATTTATGGAATTAGTGATGACGGAACAAAGAAAAAAAATACATCCTCACAAGTTTACTTTGTGGATAGCCATTGGCAGCATTACAATGATGTTTGCAGGGCTAACCAGTGCTTATATAATAAAGCGAAATCAACCCAATTGGCTTGAGTTTGACTTACCTGTAACATTTTGGTATTCCACTGCAGCTATTGTAGCCAGCAGTGTAACCGTTTGGCTTTCCGTTCGTGCTTTTCGCCGCGGTGAAATGTCAAAATACCGAAAGATGTTAATCGCAACTTTTCTGTTGGGGATAATTTTCGTAAGCTTGCAAATAACAGGGTTTGTACAATTGTGGAAGCAGGGAATTACATTAACAAGAAATGTATCCATCTCTTTTTTATACCCTATAATCGGGTTACACGCACTTCACGTTATTGGAGGAGTAATAGCTTTATTGATTATGTTTTTAAAAGCCTTTAGCAGGAAGAAAAAATCATATTCAGCCGTGCCCGTTGAGATGATGAGCACTTATTGGCACTTTGTAGATGTGCTTTGGATTTATTTATTATTTTTTTTATTGATGATACGATAAACAACAGATAAACTTTTATTTTTGCAATACTTTTTAAAGTTAGATTAATGACGACAGCAACAGCACAACCAACTACCAAATTATGGAGCGGCGGTAAAAGCCCGTTTAATGTTAGCTATGGAAAAGTAATGATGTGGTATTTTTTAATGAGCGATGCTTTTACTTTTGGCGCTTTTTTAATATCGTACGGTACAATTAGATTCAGCCAAAATGTATGGGCCGATCCCAATCATGTTTTCAACGCCTTTCCTTTAGCGGGGCATGCTAATCTACCTTTGGCATTTGTAAGTCTTATGACTTTTATTTTGATTCTAAGTTCTGTAACAATGGTATTGGCCGTGCATGAAGGGCATAAGATGAACAGGCAGGGAGTTGAGAAATGGTTATTCTTTACCATCCTTGGCGGACTTGCTTTTTTGGGTTGCCAGGCCTGGGAGTGGACGCATTTAATAACAGGCGAGCACGAAGTATTGGTTAATGGAACTATACAAAGCTGGGGAACAACTGTTACACATAACCCATGGGGGCCTGAAGTATTACATAATGGAAAAGAAATAGCAACCCCCGGCCCTATTGCTTTTGGCGGGTATTTTTTTGGTATCACGGGCTTTCATGGCTTCCATGTATTTTCCGGGGTTGTAATAAATATTATAATGCTGATACAAAACAGATTAAAAGTTTTTGAAAATAGAGGACATTATGAAATGATAGAAAAGGCAGGATTATACTGGCATTTTGTAGATCTGGTTTGGGTGTTTGTATTTTTATGTTTTTATCTTGTTTAAATTAATAAATAATAAGTATGTCACACGTTGCAACAGCTGAAGCAGGTCACCATGATGATAGAGCACAGGTAAAAAGAATTTGGAAAACATTCTGGATACTATTGGTGATAACTATTATTGAGTTAGGCATTGGTCTTTCAATATATACTATTCACAAAGGCGACAACCCAAATGAAACGTTGGTGCTAATGTTTAAAGGGCTTGTTTGTATACTTACCCTTGCAAAAGCATTTTATATAGTTGCCGTATTTATGCACTTAGGCGATGAGATACGGAATATGATAATGACGATTATTGTGCCATTACTTTTATTTGTTTGGTTTATTATAGCTTTTTTAATGGATGGAAATGCATGGAAGAATTTAAGAAATACAGATGCAGGTAGCAGAGAATATATTGAAAAACCTCACGAAAAGCTTCCGGCTAAAGAAAAGGGTCATCAGGATTGATATAAATGCACTTAAAATTAAAATACAGTAGCCATTGCATTTGTGATGGCTATTTTGTTAAGTACAGAAATAAAGATTAAATGAATAAAAAAGCATTTTTTGCTTTACTGTTAGCCGCTTTAGTGCCACTTATAAGTTATTTGCTGGTAAAATTTTACAGTGAGAAGGCAGTGAACATGCCTCGAAGATTTTTTTTTGATAGCGTTGCTGTAAATGAAAAAAATGGTAAGACAACCAACGACACAATATGGCATCATCTAAAAAATATTTCTTTTACCAATCAGCTTGGTCAAAAGGTTTCTTTGTATGATATTAAAGGAAAGGTAATTGTATTGGATTTCTTTTTTACCCGCTGCCCTACATTTTGCCCCGGCATGGCCCGATCAATGAAGAAGCTACAGGATTCATTTAAGAAAAAAGATACATCTTTCGTGCAATTTATTTCTATAAGTGTGGATCCGCTGCATGATTCAGTTTCGCAATTAAAAAACTTTGCAGATAAGCATAAGATCAATCCCGATTCGTGGTGGCTGGTAACAGGAGATAAAAAAGATACGTATAACTTTGCTTTGCAGGAAATAAAAGCAAGTGTAGCAGATGCAGAAGTAGATACCGGCTTTATCCATACACAAAATTTTTTCTTGTTGGATAGGGAGAAAATTGTAAGAGGATGGTATAATGCTTTTGATTCCTCAGCTCAACAAAGATTGGTAAGGGATATACCATTACTGATGCTTGAAAAAGAAAGGAAAAAAACTTTTGGAGAATTTTTAAAAGAATTATTTGGGAGAAGCTAACATGGAGACAATGCAAAACGATACTACTATACAAAGCAACATAGATCCTGGCTTTCAACCTTCATTAGCAAAGAATGATAAAAGAGCTAAACTATTTATTTGGATAGTTTCAATTGTCGTTTTTTCGGTTGTTACAATTTTGTCAAGGGTAAAACTCAATGTTGACCTCGGCTTTAATCCGCATTTATTTGCTTTAACAAATGCTGTTTTAAATTCCTGCGTTACGATTTTATTAATAATAGGATTACTGGCAGTAAAAAGAAAAAATTATTTACTACATAAAAGAATAATGATTGCGGCCATAATTCTTTCATTACTTTTTCTTTTATCCTATATATGTCATCATTTATTTACCGGAGAAACCAAATATGGTGATCTGGATAACAATGGAATATTAAGCACAGAAGAAAAAACACTTGCAGGCTCAATGAGGATGGTGTATTATTTTATACTGCTTACACATATTCCTTTAGCAGGAATTATTTTACCATTTATTCTGTTTACTGCTTACCGTTCTCTTACAGGAGAGTATGAAAAGCATAAAAAATTGGCCAGAATTACATGGCCTGTTTGGTTTTATGTTGCTATTACAGGCGTTATAGTGTATTTGATGATTAGCCCCTATTACGCATGATCACTTAATCTCCAGTTCCTTTGTCGGATCCCAAAAGAGGTTTTCAAAATTCACAATTGTATCTTCTACAACTTTTATTTTTTCTTTTTCAAGCAACTCTTCCATGAAAGTTGGAGTGGAAAAATGTGCTTTGCCGCTAAGCATTCCATTTCTGTTTACAACCCGATGTGCCGGAACTTTGGGTTTTGCACCATGAGCTGCATTCATTGCCCACCCAACCATTCGGGCAGATAACTTCGTTCCCAGGTAATTGGCAATTGCACCATAAGATGTTACCCTACCCTTAGGGATTTGCCGAACTACCTCATAAACATTTTCAAAAAAACTGTATTCCTTGTTCAGGCTTCTGGGTTTTTCTATTGTTTTTTTCTCTGAATTATGGTTTTGTTTTTTCATTTATCATTAATAATAATTTACTTCTTTCCGGTTCTGATACATTTTGATAATTGAATGGACAGTGCCTGCAACCATTGCCGCAGCAAGTACCTCTTTGCAAAAGATATTTTCCGGTAAGAACCAATAATCCCCCTTCATCAAGATAATAATCTTCATCTTCAATTAACCCGTTCATAATTAAATCGCATTTAATGCTTCAATTAATTTTTCATCATTATTATTTATTATTTCCGGCAATGTAAAGGATAAATAAAAAATAGTATTACTTTTTGCAATGTCAAGGCTCTCATAATGCGTTTTAATTTTCAATTCCTCTTTAACATTTTCGTTGTTGTAAAGGTCATTAGTATCAAAAACTATTTTCACATCATATAAATCTATTACTGTTTTGGTGAAAAGATAAAGATCAGGAGAATCCGTTTTAAGGTGAATAAGTCCATGTGGGGTTAAAAATTGCTTATACATTCTTAAGAATTTTGGATGTGTCAACCTTTTAGCTGACTTTGATTTTCGCAGGTGGGGATCAGGAAAGGTTATCCAGATTTCTTCAATCTCTTCTTTATTAAAATATTCACTGATCTTATCTATCTGAGTTCTTAAAAAAGCAACATTTGTCATTTTTTTTTCGATAGCAAATTTTGCTCCTGCCCACAGGCGATTTCCTTTTATGTCAACTCCAATAAAATTTTTATCGGGGTATAATTGAGCAAGACCTATTGTATATTCCCCTTTTCCGCATGCCAATTCAAGAATTACAGGGTGATCGCTCCTGAAAAATTCCTTCCATTTTCCCTTCATGTTTTCCGGATATTCCAGCACATTATTAAAAGACTTTATTGCTGTAAAACGTAAAAGTTTTTTTTGTGCCATGGAAGCAAAAGTAATTGACTGTGTTATATAAAGTAAAAACTCTGCTAAAATTTGCAACTGTTTATGAAGGCAGAATTATGTTTGCGTAAGTTTGCAACAGTTCCTATGAAAAATTTATATTTTAGCAAGAAGGGTTTGATAAGAATTAGTATCATGCTGTTTTCAGCTTTTAGTGTGTATACTTCCAATGCCCAGCATATCCAATACAGAGACAAAAGCAAACCTGTTAATCAAAGTAAGAATGTTCCTGAAAACCAAGGGGCTTCTATCCCCGAAAATAAACTCAAAATTATACCGGTTAAAACTACAACAGAAGCAAGTGAAACGATTGCCATCAAGCTGAATCCAAAGAGAAAATATATTGAGGAACAGAATAATTGCAGTTTATTGTCAGATCCCAAGATAGCCCCTCAGCTACCTATTGTTATAAATAACGTACCATCTGAAATGGTTAAAGATTTAAAAGAAAAATATGAGGGTCGTTTGTACAGTATCACTACATTGAATATGACAGATGACAGGCTCAAATATAAATTAAAAATCTGCGATAAAGATAATGGCAAATTCCGCAGCGAATATCTTGATATTGATGGCAATGTGATAAATAATCCCAATCTGGAATATTGAGTGTTATAGCTTTTTGCTTATAATAACATTTTTTGGAGTGTGAAATTACACTAAGTAGCCAAACGAGTTATCGGTTTGTTTAACTTCTGTATAACTTACATTATAAGCATCCAGGTTAGTTAGTAATCTATAATAATCTTCTTTCGTTCTTAATTCAATGCCTACCAATGCGGGGCCAGACTCCTTATTATGAATAAAGGCAATGTGGCATCACGAAATCTTTTCCACCAATCTAATGCGCCGCGTTGTGCTGTAGTAGAGCAATTAGCATACCCCTTTGATAGCGCAAGAATGAGGCGAGGGCATGGGGTTAGCTTCTTGTGCTAATTATTTGGTTGATTTTGCGAAACTTTGTAGTTTAGAGTTGCGCAAACAAGTTAGCAGCAACCCTCTGACAACATTGCACATATCAAACTTTAGTGCGGACAGACACGACAGAATTTATCAAGTAGCAAAGCCCAAAATAATTTAACTTCAACTATGAATACTGCACCTACAAAATTTACGATTAGGAAAGGAGATAAGGTAGAGTTATTTGATGGAAGAAGCGGAAATATTGTAAAATATTCTTCCAACACAGAAATAACATTGGATTCAGGAGCAGTTATCAGTAAAGAAATGATAAAGCAAGTAGTTACTGGGGATTATTCGCCAGCAAATTTTGGAAAAGAAAATTTTTTTTCACAAGAATATTACAATTTACTTTTTGACTTTTCAAAACAACTCACAGCCCTTTCAAATAAACTTACTAAGGATGAAACTTTGGTTGAAAAAATAAAGGATGGTTTGACGGAATCTACGACAGATACTTTTATTCCTTATTGTGTTCTTTATGATCTTTGCCAGATTTTAAAAATTGTCAGCAATGGAAAAATTAAAATAAACAGTTTAGAAACTTTTGGACTTGCAATGGTTTCACCAGCATTAACTCCATCAACCGACCTATTAGGATTAGGTTACGAATTGCTATCAAACCATTATTCCTCAAGAAATTTTACAGGATTGGCAGAACCACTAATTGACATTTCGGAAAAAAATAATCCGCTTAATATTAGTGTTTCGGATACAAAGGATAACCAAGTTATTTCTACACAAAATTTTCAAAGTAATTTATCGTTGCCAACGGCTCTTAAAATTATTGACCATCCTTTTTTTGATGAGTATGCAACAACATTGTATCGTTTCGCCAATATACTTGTCAAAACCAACAATGTTGTAACTAAAAATGAAGAAGAAACGCTGAAAGGAATTTTTCAAATAACTCATAATCCATTACCTGAAGAAAAAAACAATCCATTAAATATTTCTCAAGTAACTAAAGATGAAACGCTGAATGAAGTTCTGAATGAATTAGAATCCTTAATTGGATTGGGAAGCGTAAAACAAGAGGTTAAATCTTTAATCAATTACATTAAAGTTCAAAAGGAAAGAGAGAAACTTGGATTAAAAAGTTTGCAAGTTTCATATCATTGTGTTTTTACAGGTTCACCAGGGACAGGAAAAACAACCATTGCTAGAGTTGTAGCAAAAATTTATATGCACTTAGGAATTCTTCAAAAGGGACAGTTAGTTGAAACCGACCGTTCAGGCTTAGTTGCAGAATACACAGGTCAGACAGCAGTAAAGGTTAACAAAACAGTTAATTCAGCTATTGACGGAGTTTTATTTATTGATGAGGCATATTCATTAGTTGGTGAAAACAAAGACGATTTCGGTAAGGAAGCAGTTGCAACACTAATAAAACGAATGGAAGATGATAGAGATAAATTGATTGTAATATTAGCAGGTTACACGAATGAAATGAAAACCTTTATTGACACAAACCCCGGATTTAAGTCCAGATTTAACCGATATATTTTCTTTGATGATTATACGCCAAATGAACTAATACAAATATTTGAATTAATGTGTTCAAAATCCGAGTATGTAATCTCTTTAACTGCGAAACAATCACTCACGAATTCATTTACCGTACTGTATCAACGGAAAGATAAAAATTTCGGCAACGGACGACTGGTAAGGAATGTGTTTGAAAAAACTATTGAAAATTTATCCAACAGAATTGCCTTTGCACCCAAACTTACAAAAGAATTATTAATTACTATTGAACCAATGGACATTCCCTCAGTTAATTTATTCTTGAATTAAGAATGTATAAAGTATTTTTTTTAATTTGTTTTAGGGTAATAATTCCCCCCAATATTAAATTCATTGATCAATTCATTATACACAATTCAAACCTTTTAAGCGATGACGATTATTAAACACAGATTTTTAACTCACGAAATAAATCCAGATACAGAAATTTTAATTATTGGAACTTTCAATCCTGATGCAAAAGATAACAAGGCAGAATTTTTCTACGGCAGAGAAAGAAATTTTTTGTGGCGGTTATTGCCAACCGCTTTTGGTGCAGAAAATTTAAAAGATAAAACAAGGCAGGAAAAATTTGACTTCATTAAAAAGCAAAAAATAGATTTCATTGACTTGATTTCAGAAGTTGAAGTTGAAGAAGGCGAAGAAACTAATTATGAAGATAAATACATTGATAGCAAAGTAACTAAGTGGTGCGATGTAATTGCCGAGATTAAAAAACTAAAAAAGATAAAACGAATTTGCTTGACGAGAAAAACACTTTCAGACATTCCAAAAATGAAAATCCAAGTTGACGAAATTCAAAAGTATTGCGTGGTAAATAACATCCCTTTCCAATTCTTAAAGACACCTGCAAGAACTTACTCAATAAACAAACAAAAAATTTGGACGGACTTTTTAATTGATGGTAACTGATAACAAAACAAACTCACTCTATTTAGCGGACTGCTTACCAGACAAGCAACCGAAATTTTTTCAGCGATTTGAAAAAGTATTGAATACCTTCGGCATTCGGTATTCTTTCCTTCCCAACACAAAAGATATTTGGGCTGTTGACTTCATGCCTATTCAAATCAGCAAAGACAAGTTTGTTCAGTTCACTTACAACCCCGACTACTTACAACCGAAAAAATATCAAAAGACAATTTCTGATGTTGACAGCATTTGTAAAGCAATCAACTTGACAACGCAAAAATCAAAACTGATTGTTGACGGTGGCAATGTATCAAAGACAGCAGACAAAGTGATAATGTGCGACAAAATTTTTCACGAAAACAAGAACCTTTCTGAAAAAGAAGTAATCAAACAACTCCGACAACTCTTTCAAGTTGACAAAATTTATTTCATTCCTTGGGACATCAACGATTTTACTGGACATGCAGACGGTATGGTTCGTTTCATTGATAACGACACAGTTCTTATCAACGACTATTCAAAAGAGAACGCAGAGTTCCAAAGATGTTTTAGAATGTCATTGCACAACGCAGGACTTGATTGGATTGAACTTCCTTACAATCCGCCAAACGACCCGAAACTAACAAGTGCAAGAGGACTTTATTTAAACTATCTGCAAATGCAGCAAGCTATCATCGTTCCGACATTCAAAACAAAACATGACGACAAAGCATTAAAAGTTTTGGAGCAAGTTTTTAAAGGACAAACTTTTGCAACGGTTGAGAGCAACGACTTGGCAAATGAAGGAGGAATTTTAAATTGCATAACATGGAACATACAAACATGACAACAAATAGTTTGTCCCATATGTATTAAACCAAATAACCAAATGCATTATCACCCGGTTTTAGCTCAGTATAATTTACATTATAGGTATTCATATTAGATAACATGCGGTAATAATCTTCTTTTGTTCTTAATTCAATCCCTACCAATGCAGGGCCAGACTCCTTATTATGTTTTTGAACATATTCAAATCTTGTAATATCATCAGAAGGTCCTAATACATGATTCACGAAATCTTTAAGCGCACCCGGGCGCTGAGCAAAGCGAATGAGAAAATAATGTTTTAATCCTTCATACTGTAAGAAACATTCTTTAATTTCCTGCATCCTGTCGATATCATTATTACTACCGCTTACAATACATACTACCAGTCCCTCATTATTTAGTTAATAAATATTCTTTTAAATCATTGTAATTAACCTCCATCTTAATACTTTTCTTTTCTTTTGTAAGCAGATTATTAATTGCATCAGGCATAGGCACAGGCTTTTGAATGATAGGCTCTGCCACATCATAAAATTTTACAGGATGTGCGGTTTCAATAAATATTCCCTTCAGATCAGGATGTTGTTGCAGGTGTTTTTTTAATGCCAGGTAACCCACCGCACCATGTGGGTCTAACAAATAATTTGTGTTGAGATATACTTCTTTAATAGTTGCTTTTGTTTTTTCATCAGAAATAGAAGAACTGCTCATAACATTTTTAAGCGAATTAAACTCATGGGCAAATAATTCTAAAATGCGAATGAAATTACTGGGATTGCCTACGTCCATTGCATTTGATATAGTTGCCACAGATTTTTTGGAGGTATATTTCCCCGTTTTAAAATAATCAGGCACCACATCATTTGCATTGCATGCAGCAATAAAATGCTGCACAGGTAATCCTGATCGCTGTGCTAATAATCCTGCGCATATATTTCCGAAATTGCCGCTTGGTACACTTATTACAGGTGGGTTATCTTTTTCTTTCCATTGCTGGTATGCGAAGAAGTAATAGAATTGCTGTGGCAACCAGCGTGCAACATTAATTGAGTTGGCAGAAGTAAGAAATAATATTTTATTTAATTCTTCATCTGCAAAAGCCTGCTTTACTAATTGCTGGCAGTCATCAAATGAGCCATCAACTTCTAAAGCTGTAATGTTTTTTCCTAAAGTTGTTAATTGCAATTCCTGCACGCTGCTCACTTTTCCTGAAGGATAAAGAATAACAACATTAACACCATCTACATCATAAAAACCATTGGCAACTGCCCCGCCGGTATCGCCGGAAGTAGCAACCAGCACAGTTATTTTCTCGTGCCGATGCCTATCCGGATGATTTACAAAGTATCCCAGGCACCGGCTCATAAATCTGGCACCAACATCTTTAAATGCCAGTGTAGGCCCATGAAATAATTCAAGAGCGGAAATATTTTTTTCTATATTAACTAGTGGGAAGTTAAAATTGATTGTTTCCTCTATAATTTTCTCCAATTCTTTTTCCGGAATTGTATTACCAACGTAAGGACGAATAACTTTAAAGGCTATTTCTTCTTTTGAATAATTTTCAATATTGCTTATAAAATCCCTTGGTAGTTGCGGAATTCCTTCAGGAAAATACAATCCTTTGTCTGGTGCCTGGCCTTTTATAGTGGCTTCTTTAAAATCCGCTTTCGGTGATGTATGGTTAGTGCTATAATAGCGCATGATATTTTTTTTTAGTCATTAAGTCATTGGTTTCCATATTCACAATGACCATTAACTATTGACTGATAACAATTCCTTCATTATTTATTGTTGTAACATACGTATGATTTGCTAAGCCGATATTATCATAAATACCTTTCATTA
This sequence comes from Chitinophagaceae bacterium, assembly GCA_036007525.1. Lineage (GTDB taxonomy): Bacteria > Bacteroidota > Bacteroidia > Chitinophagales > Chitinophagaceae > Ginsengibacter. The sequence goes on from DASYOS010000051.1 coordinate 14,417, forward strand.
TCAGCTCAACATCTTTGGCAATAATTTCTTCTTTGCATAGCATGAATATGGAAGGTCCCGAACCTGCAATGCCGCCCCCTAATGCACCTGCCTGGATACAATTTTTCTTTATTTCGTCAAATCCCGGAATTAAAACACTTCTTACCGGTTCGATAATTACATCTTCCAATGAACGGCTTATTAAGCCATAATCACTCTGCATTAAGCCTGCAACTAATCCTGCAATATTCCCCCATTGCTTAATGGCATCTTTTAATAAAACTTCTTTACGAAGTATTTCCCTGGCATCAGAAGTTTTTACTTCTATCTGCGGATGCACAACGGTTACATACATTTCTGGAGCAGGCAGTGAAATTATATCTAACGGAAAAATGCTGCGGATAAGTGTAATTCCTCCATAAATGCATGGGGAAATATTATCGGCATGTTTCACGCCTGAGGCAAGCTTTTCTCCTGCCATCGCAAAGCGAACAAGGTCTTGTTTAGAAAATTTATTCCCAAGTAAATGATTAGCGGCCACAACAACACCGGCTGCACTTGCTGCGCTTGAACCCAGACCGCTGCCGGGTTTTATATATTTCTCTATAACCAGTTCAAATCCTGGTTTGTCGTCCAGTTCGTTCATTAATTCTAATAATGCAACGCCGGCAACATTTTTTTCCGGGATTACTGGCAGATTATAAATATCAGTATGCTGAATGCGAATGCCCGGAACATCACTTAGTGTAAGTTGCATCACATCCTGTGGATCATTTAATGCCAGGCCTAATATATCAAAGCCACAAACTAAGTTGGCAATTGTTGCAGGTGATTTTATTTTTACAGAGCTCATATTAAAGTGACTCTGCGAAGACACTGCTTCTCTTTTTCTAAGCGGTAAATTTCTACCGCAAAGAACATAAGGAAATTGAGTTTACACAGAGTTAAATATTTTATTACGATGATTTAATTAGTAGGAGCAGCAGCTCTTATAATATCTGCAAATACACCTGATGCTGTTACCTCTGCGCCTGCTCCTGCGCCTTTGATCACAAGCGGCTGTTCAACATATCTGTTAGTATAAAATAGAACGGCATTGTCTTTTCCATACAGATGATAGAAGTCATGTTGCGGATCAATATGCTGTAAACCTACCGAAGCTTTTCCATTTTGATATTGAGCTACGAACTTTAATTTTTTCCCCGCCTGCTTAGCTTCTTCAACCAATTTCTTAAAATGGGCTTCATGGTTTCCCATCTCTTTATAAAAATTTTCAACATCGCCTTTCATGCATTCTTCCGGCATAAAAGAATTATTACTGATATCTTCCATTTCTATTTTTTCACCGCTTTCCCTTGCAAGAATCATTATTTTACGCATTACATCTTTTCCACTCAGGTCTAACCTAGGGTCAGGTTCAGTATATCCTTCTGCCTGGGCTTGCCGCACAACTTCTGCAAAACTTTTTTCTCCGGCGTAATTATTAAAAACAAAATTAAGTGTACCGCTTAATACAGCCTCTATTCTGTTCACTTTGTCACCACTGCGTAAAAGATCATTCAATGTGCCTATTACCGGTAAACCTGCGCCTACATTGGTTTCAAAAAGGAAAAGCGCATTAAATTCCCTTGCCAGATCTTTCAGTCGTTTATAATATTCATACGAGGAAGAAGCAGCAACTTTATTACAGGCTACTACTGAAATACTTTTTTCCAAAAAATGAGCGTATGATCCTGCTACATCATCATTGGCTGTTACATCTACAAAAACAGAATTTCTTAAATTCCTTTTTTGAATAATGTTGATAAATTCCTGCATGTTCATTTCATCCCCTTCCTGTAATAATTGTTTCCATTTAAGAAGATCAATCCCGTCATCATTGAATAACATTTTTTTGCTGTTGGCAATACCTGTTACCCGAACCTGCAACCGAAGGTGATCCTGCAAATGCTGCTGCTGATGCTGTAATTGCGCCAGTAATTTACTTCCAACATTTCCTGTACCACCAATAAAAAGATTAACCTGCTTATAAGTTGTTTCAAAAAATTCTTCATGCAAAACATTAATAGCTTTTTTTATATCAGCCATAGCGATTACAGCGGAAATATTTCTTTCAGAAGATCCCTGTGCAATTGCTCTTACATTCACACCATTTCTTCCCAGCGTTCCAAACATTTTACCACTTATGCCGGAATGATTTTTCATATTATCGCCAACCAATGCAACAATGGCAAGACCTTTCTCTATTATCAGCGCATCTACTTTTTTTATTTCAATTTCATGGGCAAAGGCTTTATCAACAACCTCTTTAGCCTTATCGGCATTTGCTTCTTCAATGCCTACACAAATAGAATGTTCAGAAGAACTTTGCGTGATAAGAATAACATTTATCTTTTTGTTTGATAATGATTCAAACAATCTTTTCGAAAATCCGGGAATGCCAACCATTCCGCTTCCCTCAAGACTTAGCAATGCAAGTTTATTGATGCTTGAAATTCCACGAATACTTCCGCCATTTTTAGATGAAACATTTTCAATTAATGTTCCGGCATCATCAGGCGCAAATGTATTTTTAATCGCTACCGGAATGCGCTTGTTCATTACCGGTTGTATGGTAGGCGGATAAATAACTTTTGCGCCGAAGTGTGATAGCTCCATTGCTTCCTGGTAAGATATGTGATGAATGACCTTTGCATTAGAAACCAATCTTGGGTCGGCGGTCATCATGCCCGAAACATCAGTCCATATTTCTACAACCGAAACACTTAATGCAGCAGCAATGATGGCTGCGGTATAATCTGAGCCGCCTCTTCCTAATGTAGTGGTATTGCCGTTTTTATCGCAGGCAATAAAACCGGGAATAATGCACACAGCAGTATCCAGAGAAAAAATAAATGACTGAATATTTTTATTTGTCTTTTCAAAATCAACGTTTGCGGCGCCAAATTCTGAATCGGTTATGATAAGCTCTCTTGCATCTTTCCATGTATTAAGTATATCCAGCGATTTTAATTTTGCAGAAAATATTTGTGATGATAGTAATTCGCCATAACTTATAATAGAATCTTTTGTTCGTTGCGATAGTTCTTTTAATAAAAAAACACCATTGCAAATATCTTCAATTTTATTGCAACATTTTTTTACCATGCTTAGCACACTGCTTTGATGTTGTACAGGAATTAATTCCTTTACTGTTGTAAGATGCCTTTGCTCAATGATTTGAAGTTTTTCTTTGTACGAAATATCTCCATGAGTAGCAATAATTGCAGCGCTTAATAAAGCATCAGTTGTTCCTCCCATCGCCGACAGAACAATAATAATATTTTTATTTTTTTTAAGAGATTGCTGAACGATGGATACAACATTGTTTATATTTTCTGCGTTTGAAACCGAACTGCCACCAAATTTTAATACCTGCATATAAGAATGTTTAACGATTGTATGATTGAATGAGTTAAATGATTTATGTTTTTAGAAAGCTAAAAGCCCAAAAACTATATGGAAATATTTAACCCCTTCGGGTTGTAATAATTGTAATAAAAGAAGCAGAAGATACTTCTGGTGGTAGAAAAGTACTGATATGATTAATGCTGTTGATCATTACTAAGTTTCGAAAATAAGCAAATACACCGAGATTGTAAAATGTAAATGACATTTTTGAAGTATTTTCATTCTTCTAACGATTGCTGCGTTTACAAGTATTAATTTTTTTATATCATGGATAACCAGGCTTTGCGTGGATTGCAGCATTTTAAAAATAACGTTGGAATAAAATTTCAACTATATAATAGCTTATTTACTTCATTACCATTTCACCGAATTGAAAAAACAGGAATTCTTTTATCATTGTTTCAAAATATTTGTGAAGAAGGGTATAAAAAGAAGCTTAGCCCTTTAGAAATAATTGAAGATTTTTTTGTAAAGCATACAACTTATACTTCTCAAAATGAAAAATTAGATATCCTTTTTCGCTTTGTTCAGTTTGTAGAAAGGCAGGTTGTTTTATTTGATGCGCTGGAAGATGCAGCATTTACACAGGTGCATGATGTAAATGGTGCAGGCACACTGAAACAATTAGAATTGGAAGTGCTGCAGCATAATAAAGAAGAAGCGCTGGCAAAAAAGCTAAAAGATTTTTCAGTTACCATGGTTCTTACGGCACATCCGACACAATTTTATCCGGGATCAGTTTTAGGTATCATTAATGATCTTTCAAAATCGCTGGCAGAAAACAATACGGCGCAAATAAATATGTACCTGCAGCAGCTGGGTAAAACACCTTTTTTTAAAAATGAAAAGCCTACTCCATATGACGAAGCTATAAGTCTGCTGTGGTATCTTGAAAATGTTTTTTATGCAGCGGCAGGAAGAATAACTTCATTTCTTAAAAATCAATTTCCGGATGTTGTTCATGATAATAATCCTGTTATTAATATGGGATTTTGGCCAGGCGGAGACAGAGATGGAAATCCTTTTGTAACTGCAGAAATAACTTTAAAAGTTGCCGATGCGTTAAGGGGAGGAATCATAAAATGTTATTATCTGGAAATAAGGAAACTTAGGCGACGCCTTACTTTTAAGGGTATCGATATTATTTTATCAGAACTGGAAAAACAATTATATGATAACATTTTTATTCCTGGTAACCGTACATCGCTTACCAAAAAAGAAATTCTTGATACTTTAAATAAGATAAAAGAAATACTTATTTATCAGCATAACGGATTGTTTCTCCATCTTATCAATAATCTCATTAATAAAGTTCATGTTTTCGGATTGCATTTTGCTTCGCTTGATATAAGACAGGAAAGTTCTGTTCACAATATTGTGTTGGAAGAAATAGCAGCCGCCGGTAAAATTTTACCTGCTGAATATACTGAATTAAGTGCAGAAAAAAAGATTGCTTTTCTTGCCAATAACAAAGAAGCCATTCCTGATCTTGATTACAAAAATCCCATCGTAAATGAAACCATCAACACCATAAAAGCAATTAAATTAATTCAGGATGCTAATGGCGAGTCAGGATGTAACAGATATATTATCAGCCAGTGTAACAGCGCTTTAAATGTTTTTGAAGTGTATGGCTTATTTATTTTATGCGGATGGAAAGAAAAGATTAGCATTGATATTATTCCTCTTTTTGAAACCATTGATGATTTGCAGAATGCATCAATAATTTTAAAAACGTTATACGAGAATGAAGAATACAATGAACATTTAAAAAGAAGAAATAAATGCCAGACTATCATGCTTGGTTTTTCTGATGGCACAAAAGATGGCGGTTATTTAATGGCAAACTGGAGCATTTATAAGGCAAAAGAAAAACTTACTGCCATCTCAAAAGAATATAATATTGATGTGATTTTTTTTGATGGCCGTGGCGGACCGCCTGCAAGAGGCGGCGGTAAAACACATAAGTTTTATGCCTCTATGGGTAAAAATATTGCTAACAAAGAAATACAGTTAACTGTACAAGGGCAAACCGTTAGCTCCAACTTCGGAACCATTGATGCTGCTCAATATAACATAGAGCAATTAATACATGCCGGGATTTCCAATGATATTTTTTCCAGTCAAAATATTACTTTGACTCATGAAGAAGAAGCCTTATTGGAAGAATTATCAAATGAAAGTTATAATGCTTATAATACTCTGAAAAATCACCCTGACTTTTTGGATTATTTATCAAATGTTAGCCCGTTAAATTTTTACAGTGAAACAAATATCGGCAGCCGTCCTGCAAAACGAGGTCGATCAAAATTAAATTTAAAAGATTTACGTGCGGTACCTTTTGTTGGCGCCTGGAGTCAGCTTAAGCAAAATGTGACCGGCTTTTATGGTGTTGGCAGCGCTTTGCAAAAAATGGAAAGCGATGGAAGATTCAATACCATAAAAGAGTTGTATCAAAGCTCATTATTTTTTAAAACACTAATTGATAATTGTGAAATGGCAATGAAAAAATGTTTTTTCCCCGTAACAGAATATTTATCAAAGGATGAAAAATATGGAGAGATATGGAATAAGATCTACGAAGAATATTTAATAACAGAAAAATACCTTTTTCAATTAAGCGGTAAAAATGAATTAATGGCCGATTACCCTGTGGAACAATTATCCATCAGCATGAGAGAAAGAATTGTTTTGCCATTGGTAACCATCCAACAATTTGCCATTGCCAATATTCGTGAAATAGAAAAAGAGCTGGTAAAAAATCCTTTGATAGAAACTTTTAAAAAACTGGTGATACGCTGTTCTTTTGGCATTATCAACGCAGGCAGAAATTCTGCATAATAAAAAGGGCCCTCCATAGAAATGGACCGCCTCAACGATTGCTACCATATGAAAAAATATTTACCCAATAATTTTTTTTAAAATTTATAAACTGCCGCCACTAAAAAACTACCATTGCATTTTGTTCCTGTACCGTTTGATTTTGTATAAATTTCTTTACTTGCATTTTTCCATCTTGCTTCAGGAATAATTACAAGGTTATCAATTTTAAAATTATTGCACAATACAGTTTTTCTCCTAATGATAAATTAAAGCGTACATAAATTATTTTGCAGGTATGATACTACGCATGTAGTCAAAAATTTTTGTAACATTGTTTTAGATTTAAAGATTCAAAAATTGGGTATAGCTAATTAACTTTTCTCAGAAGTTAACTGTTTCAGCTATACCCTTTTCTTCCTGTGTTATTCCATTGCTATTTTTTACCAATAACGTGCCCTGTAAATATTTTTCGTTGTGCTGACTTGCATCAAGTCCTAATTCTTCATCAGCAGAGCTAACTCTGATAGGCTGTATAAAATTGATAATTTTAAAAATAATATAGGAAGCTATGAAGCTATATGCAACCACAATTGCCAAGCCCTTTAATTGGGTAAAAAGGAAAGCGGGATTGCCATAAAATAATCCATCAGCCCCTGCACCATTCACCGCTTTTGTAGCAAAAATTCCTGTCATGATCATACCCACAATACCACCTATACCATGACAAGGAAATACATCAAGCGTATCATCTAACTTTGATTTTGATTTAAAATATACTGCCACGTTAGATGCCAGTGCAGCTATAACCCCTACAAATATGCTTTGTGGAATTGCCACAAAACCTGCAGCCGGTGTAATAGCTACCAGTCCCACTACTGCGCCAATACAAAACCCCAATACCGAAGGTTTTTTTCCTTTTAAAACATCAAAGAACATCCAGGATAAACCTGCAGATGCTGCGGCTGTATTTGTGGTTGCAAAGGCAGATACACTAAGGCTGTTGGCACCTAATGCAGAGCCTGCATTAAAACCAAACCATCCAAACCATAATAAACCGGTTCCAATTAATACATAAGGAATATTTGCAGGAGGAATTTCTTTATGCTCAAGATGTGACTTACGTCGTTTTAAAACCAGTGCACCTGCTAAAGCTGCACAACCGGCTGAAATATGTACTACCGTACCTCCGGCAAAATCGAGCACTCCCCATTTAAAAAGGAATCCATCGGGATGCCATGTCCAGTGTGCAATTGGGGCATATACCAGTAAGCTGAATAATGCGATAAATAAAATGTAAGAAGTAAAACGAATTCTTTCTGCAACCGCACCAACCACAAGTCCGGGTGTTATTATAGCAAACATAAGCTGGAACAATGCAAATAGTGTAAGTGGAATAGTAGGTGCTAAGCTCCACGGGGCTCCTGAATTAATTCCTTTAAAAAATAAGTGGCTGGCAGGATTGCCAATTATTCCGTGAATGCTTTCTCCAAAACATAAACTGTATCCTACCACAACCCAAAGAATACTAACAACACCTGCAGCTACAACACTTTTGATCATGGTTGATATTACATTTTTGCGATGTACCATGCCACCATAAAAAAAAGCAAGTCCCGGAGTCATTAAAAAAACAAGAGCAGTGGCAACAATAATCCATGCAATATCTGCATTGTTATATTTGCCTGCATCATTAAAATTTGGTAATGGCGGGATAAAAATTGCAACTATGGCTAAAGCTAATAGCACTGTAAAAGGCGCGGCATCTCTAAATGTAATATTTCGCATAATTTTAGTATTTATTCAAATATATACTATATTAAAGGTAAATGTAACACATAATAATATATATAATATATTATAATATGCATATGCTTATAAATATCTTATTGTTAATCAATAATTTATGTAATAAAATGATTTTAAATATTTTAATGATGATTAATATTTTTAATATATATTTTTTCTATATATGTTTAAAAGCAAGAATAAAAAATTGAATAGATTATAAAGCCTGCAAAGATTTGTGCTGATTACCGATCATTTTAAATGGATTGTCCAGGTCTATAGGCCTTCAACACCTGTTAGGTTTGTATAAAAACATTTTGATCTTTAGATTCAAGCATAGAATACCCTGAGAGATATTCATCTACTTTACGGGCACATTCTCTTCCTTCAGAAATTGCCCAAACAACAAGTGATTGGCCCCGGCGCATATCACCGGCTGTAAATATTTTGGAGATATTTGTACAGTATGATTCTTCTGATGCTCTAACATTGCCTTTTTCATCCAGCTCTATTTCCAATTCATTTAATAATCCTTCATGCTGCGGATGAACAAAGCCCATAGCCAATAAAGCAAGCTCACACTTAATTTCTGTTTCGCTGCCAGGCACTTCTACAAAATGCGCCGGTTTATTTTCTTCTGTTAGCTTCCATTCAAGATCAACAATTTTTAATGCTTTAAGATTTCCATTTTCATCCCCAATAAATTCTTTTGTAGCAATAGCCCAATGGCGTTGAACACCTTCTTCGTGAGAGCTTGATGTTTTTAATATCATCGGATAAGTTGGCCACGGCATAAACAGCGTACGGGCTGTGGGCGGCTCAGGTAATAATTCAAATTGTGTTACAGATGCAGCCTTGTGACGATTGGATGTTCCAACACAATCGCTGCCAGTATCCCCCCCACCAATTATCACTACATTTTTACCTGTTGCAAAAACATCTTCCTCTTTCACTTTTTTATTCGATACTCTTTTATTTTGCTGCACTAAAAAATCCATGGCAAAATAAATTCCTTTTAACTCCCTTCCCTTTATTTTCAATTCTCTTGGTATGGTTGAACCACCCGCTAACACAATCGCATGGCATTCCCGGAGCAGATCATTTATGTTCACATCAACTCCTACATTAGCATTGCATTTAAATACAATACCTTCTTCCTCCATTAATTTTATTCTTCTGTCAATTATCCATTTCTCTAATTTAAAATCGGGAATGCCATAGCGCAATAAGCCTCCGGGTTCTTCATCTCTTTCAAAAACAATTACATTATGCCCTGCAAAATTTAATTGTGCTGCTGCTGCCATTCCAGCCGGACCAGAGCCAATTACAGCTATTTTTTTTCCTGTGCGGAGATGAGGAATTTTTGGTTGTACAAAACCTTTATCAAAGGCAATTTCTATAATATGCTTTTCAATTTCTTCAATGGTAATAGCCGGAGCATTTATGCCTAATACACATGAAGTCTCGCAGGGAGCAGGGCATATTCTTCCGGTAAACTCAGGAAAATTATTGGTAGAGGAAAGAATATCATAAGCCTCTCTCCAGCTTTTGCGATATACAGCATCATTAAATTCGGGAATTATATTTCCTAACGGACAACCGTGATGACAAAAAGGTATTCCGCAATCCATGCAACGGGCTGCCTGCTGATTAAGCTTTTCATCAGCATATCTTTCAATAAATTCATTGTAATCATTTACTCTTTCCTGCGGCGGTCGCTTTGCAGGAAGCTCTCTTGTAAATTCTAAAAATCCTGTTGGTTTGCCCATAAGAACCCTCAACCCCTAAAGGGGAGTTTAGAAAACTCTTGCACCAAATCAGATGCAAATTTTTTTTGTTAAAAAATTAGCTTTTATAATAAATATCTTTTAAAGATTCTAATGTTTGTCCGACCTAAGTTCTCCCTTTAGGGAGACAGAGTGTTTCATCACTTTTTTATAATCCCGTGGGAATACCTTTACAAAATTTTTAAGCTGATTCTCAAAATCATTCAATATAAATTTTGCGACAGTGCTGTTAGTATATTCAGAATGTTTGCTGATCATATCCTGCAATAATTTTTCATCATTATTATCAAGCGGATCAAGGTCAACCATTTCTTTATTGCATAATAATTCAAACCTGCGCTGAACATCATAAACGTAAGCAATGCCACCACTCATTCCTGCTGCAAAATTTCTTCCTGTTTCGCCAAGTATAATAACATTGCCGCCGGTCATGTACTCACAGCCATGGTCGCCAACACCCTCTACCACTACATTTGCTCCGGAGTTTCGAACGGCGAAGCGTTCACCTGCTTTGCCTCTTATGAACACTTCACCTGAGGTAGCGCCATACAAAGCAACATTTCCTATAATAATATTTTCTTCCGGAATAAAACCTGCATCTTTCGATGGGTATATAATAAGTTTCGCACCACTCAACCCTTTGCCGAAATAATCATTTGCATCCCCTTCCAACTCTAATGTTACTCCCCTGGTATTAAATGCTGCAAAACTTTGGCCTGCTGTTCCTGTGAATTTAAAATGAATGCTATCATCTGCCAATCCATTTGCTTTATATCTTTTTGTTATTTCATTTGATAAAATTGTTCCGGTTGTTCTATCTGTGTTTTTTAAAAGAAATTCTCCAAAAACTTTTTCCTGGTTTTCAAGAGCCGGTTTTGCGACAGTTAATAATTTCCAATCAAGTACTTCACTCAATCCATGATCCTGTTCTTCTGATTTAAACAATCCTGTATACTGCGAAGCAGGTTGCTTGTATAAGATAGGAGACAGGTCAATATCGCGATATTTCCAATGAGTAATATTTTCTTTCTTTTCTAAAAAATCAACCTGGCCTACCATTTCATTAATCGTTTTAAAACCCAACTCCGCCATGATTTCCCTTAATTCCTGTGTTAAAAATTTAAATAGATTAACTATATGATCCGCATTACCGGTAAATCTTTTACGCAATTCCTTGTCCTGTGTTGCAACGCCTACAGGACAAGTATTTAGGTGACATTTACGCATCATAATACAACCCTCCACTATTAAAGCTGCGGTAGCAACACCCCATTCTTCAGCACCTAGTAAAGTCGCAATAGCAATATCACGTCCCGTTTTTAATTGCCCATCCGTTTGAACAACTACCCTGCTTCTTAATTTATTTTTTACAAGTGTTTGATGAGTTTCTGCAAGCCCTAATTCCCACGGTAAACCTGCATGTTTAATAGAGCTTATGGGGGATGCGCCTGTCCCTCCATCATGGCCAGAAATTAATATTACATCTGCTTTTGCTTTGGCAACTCCGGCCGCAATGGTTCCTACACCAGCCTTGGATACGAGCTTAACATTTATCCTTGCTTTTCTGTTTGCATTTTTTAAATCAAAAATTAATTGTGCAAGATCTTCAATCGAATAAATATCATGATGAGGTGGTGGCGAAATTAATCCGACACCCGGTGTTGCATGGCGAACTTTACCAATCCATTCATCAACTTTATGCCCCGGCAATTGCCCGCCTTCACCGGGCTTTGCGCCTTGCGCTATTTTAATTTGTAACTCATCCGCTTCAGTTAAATACAAACTGGTAACACCGAATCTTGCAGAAGCAACCTGCTTAATTGCACTCCGCATAGAATCACCATTAGGCAGTTTTCCATAACGACTTTCATCTTCTCCACCTTCACCTGTATTGCTTTTGCCGCCTAAGCGATTCATTGCAATGGCAAGCGTAGTATGGGCTTCCCATGAAATAGAGCCGAATGACATCGCACCTGTTGCAAAACGTTTGTAAATATTTTCAGCAGGCTCTACTTCATCAATGGAAACAGGTGGACGATTATGTTTGAACTGAAATAAACTTCTTAATGTTGCTGCCTTTTCACTCTGATCATTTACAAGCTTTGAATATTTTTTGAAAACATTATAATCATTCAACCTTGTTGAGTATTGCAGCAAATGAATGGTTTGCGGATTAAATAAATGAAACTCGCCTTTTCTTCTCCATTCATAAATTCCGCCAACCTGCAAGCCATTTTCAGGTGTGCTTGTTTTACTAAAAGAAAAAAAATGTTTTGATAATGTTTCTTTTGCAATTTCATCAAGGCCCATCCCTTCAATTCTTGAAATTGCCCCAGTAAAATATTTATCAACCACTGATTTATTTAACCCAATGATCTCAAAAATTTGTGCTCCCTGGTATGACTGCAAAGTAGAGATTCCCATTTTTGAAAATACTTTCAGTAAGCCATCGCAAATTGCTTTTATATAATTCTTTCTTAATTCTTCCCACGAAAGATCGGTTTGTAAAGAACCATTGGATTTCATATTACGAATGGATGCCAGTGCCAGATAAGGATTTACAGCAGTGGCGCCAAATGCAATCAAACATGCAAAATGATGCACTTCCCAAACATCGCCGGCTTCAATTACCAAACCCACCTGACCACGTAAACCTTTTCTTATTAAATGATGATGAACAGCAGCCGTTGCTAATAAAGTAGGAATAGGAGCATGTTCCGAATCAATAGCCCTGTCAGATAATATCAAAACTTCAAAGCCATCTTCCACTGCATCCACAGCATATCTGCATAAGCGATCTAAACCTTTTTGTAGGGAACCCGGCTTGCCATCTGCCATAAAATAGGTTTGTAAAGTTTTTGCCTGAAAAATTCCTGTATCAATGCTGCGGAGCTTTTCCAGTTCTTTGCTGGGAAGTATTGGATGTTGTAACGCCACCATGTGACAATGCTTCGGATTATCATTCAACAGGTTGCCATTGTTACCAACAAATGTTGCAAGGCTCATCACTAATTTTTCACGAATGGGATCGATGGGGGGATTGGTTACCTGCGCAAATAGTTGCTTAAAATAACTGCTTAAATGTTGGGGCTGATCGCTCAGAACTGCTAAGGGAACATCATTACCCATTGAACCTACAGGCTCTTTTGCCTGTAAAGCCATTGGTGTAAGAATTGAATTTATATCCTCACGGCTATAGCCAAATGCTTTTTGATATTTTAATACCGAGCTATCTGAAAGATGAGTGAACGTTACTCTTGGCTCATCTAATTCATCAAGACGTATTTTGTATTTGTTCAGCCAATCACCGTACGGTTTTTGTGAACATATTTGTTGCTTTAATTCCTCATCACTTATTATTTTTCCTTTTTCAAGATCCACTACAAACATTTTCCCCGGCTGCAATCTTCCTTTTTCTTTTATGAGTTCAGGAGCTATCGGCAACACTCCTGTTTCTGAAGCCATAATAACCCTGTCATCGGCTGTAAGGCAATATCTTGAAGGTCGAAGACCATTTCTATCCAGCGTTGCGCCAATTATTTTTCCATCAGTAAAAGTAATAGAAGCCGGACCATCCCAGGGTTCCATCATCGAAGCATGGAATTCATAAAACGCTTTTTTCAGCGGATCCATTTGCTCATTGCCATCCCATGCTTCAGGAATCAGCATCATCATTACATGTGGTAATGACCTTCCGCATAAGGTGAGCAATTCTATCATATTATCCAAACAGGCAGAATCAGATTGTTTGTCAGAAACAATGGGCAAAATCATTTCCATTTCTTCTTTACTAAAAAAAGGAGAAGTATAATTTCGCTCACTTGTTCTTAGCCAGTTTAAATTTCCCTGCAAAGTATTTATCTCACCATTGTGGGCCATGTAACGAAACGGCTGCGCCAGTTTCCACGATGGAAATGTATTTGTTGCAAAACGTGAATGGATTAGTCCAAATGCAGAAACAATTCTTTTATTGCGAAGGTCAGGGAAGTAAGTACGCAATTGTAGACTTGTAAGCTGACCTTTATAAATAACAGTTTTGTAAGATAATGATGCGATATAAAAACCGATCTCATCTTTACGAACTGTATTATTTATTGTTTGCGCAGCATAATTTCTTAACACAAATAATTTTCGTTCAAAGTCGTCAGGATTATTAATGTAATCGGGAGATGCAATAAAAACCTGTTCTATTTCCGGCTCAACTGATAAAGCTGTAGCACCAATATCATCCGCATTTACAGGTACTTTACGATAGCCGATAATTTCGAGTCCAAGTTTTTCTGCGGATCGGTTAAATATTTCTCTGCATTCTTCCTTTAAACGTATATCTCTTGGAAAAAATAAAACACCAACTCCGTATTTGCTGTAAGGTGGTAGATGAATGCCAAGCTTTATACATTCATCAAAAAAAAATTCATGCGGTGTCTGGATAAGAATTCCTGCGCCATCACCGGTATTATTCTCACAACCGCAAGCACCCCTATGTTCCATGTTCTCTAAAATGGTTAATGCATCCGATACGATTTG
>DASYOS010000052.1:0-1973 GCA_036007525.1 Chitinophagaceae bacterium
TGATTGATGGTTGGCACATTATGATCGGCAGTTGCAATGATCTGATGGGGGCGAAATATCTTAAATCCTCTTTTTTCAATTCCTGCAAAAGCCTGTGGGCTTGTTACTTCATGAATAAAATGTTTATCGATATAAATAACATCCGGTCCCCCCGGTATTGTTTTAACCAGATGCTTTTCCCATATTTTTTCAAACAATGTCTTTCCCATAATATTTTATGCTACACTTATTTCAGCCGGATGATATTGTTTCGCTAATTGCAATAAATTTTCTTCTTTTATTTCCTTATGTATGTCTGCCAATTTTAAAAATTCATCATACAACACATCAATATCATTGCGGTTATAGTTATACCCTAATTTTTGAAATCGAAATGCAAGAGCGCTCCGACCACTTCTTGCTGTGAGCACTATTTTACTCTCCTCAGCGCCTACTTCTACCGGATCAATTATTTCATAAGTAAGTTTATTTTTCAAAAACCCATCCTGGTGTATACCGGAAGAGTGAGAAAAAGCATTTGATCCAACTATTGCTTTGTTAGGCTGCACGGGCATTCTCATGATATCTGAAACAAGACGGCTAATAGGATTTAATTTTTTTGCATTGATGTTGGTATAAAGCCCGAGATGTTTGTGCTGCTTTAAAATCATTACAACTTCCTCAAGAGAAGTGTTGCCTGCCCTTTCTCCTAAACCGTTAATAGTACATTCAATTTGTCTGGCGCCATTAACAACTCCCTCAACAGAATTTGCGGTTGCTAAACCAAGATCATTATGGCAATGACATGATATAATTGCCTTATCAATGTTGCGTACATTTTTAATAAGAAAGGCGATTTTTTCTCCATATTGATGTGGCAGGCAATAACCCGTAGTGTCAGGAATATTTACAGTACTTGCACCTGCTTTAATTACTGCTTCAATTACTTTTGCCAAATATTTGTTGTCCGTTCTTCCCGCATCTTCTGCATAAAATTCAACATCATCTGTAAAGTTGCGTGCCCATTTTACACATTGAACAGCTCTTTTTAAAATCTCGTCTTGTGTAGAATTGAATTTACTTTTTATGTGATAAACGGATGTGCCAATTCCCGTATGAATTCTTGGGCGCTTTGCATATCTTAAGGCTTTCGCTGCAACTTCAATGTCATCTTTTACAGCACGGCTTAATGCACAAATAGTGGCATCTTTAATAATGCGGGATATCTCAGTTACAGATTCAAAGTCACCAGGGCTGGAAATAGGAAACCCTGCTTCAATAATATCAACTCCTAAATTTTCAAGTTCTAATGCAAGTTCAATTTTCTCATTTGTGTTTAACTTACAGCCCGGAACCTGTTCCCCATCCCTTAGCGTTGTGTCAAAAATGAAAACTTTATTTTCATGCATTGGAATATGATTTAAGCACTATATTAGTGATAAGTGATATTGGTTTTAGATGATGCTTTATAAAAATAAATTCTCTATTAAACAATGTCTAATCAATATATAATACTTTTTACACCCGTTAACCAATACAAATGCAATAAAACCTCTATGTATAAAGGGTTTTAAGTTAAATAAGTTACGATGTCCAACCGCTCAACAGATGCTGTCTTTCAATTGATTCATTCGCTTCAAAAGCAGGAAAAACGCAATTTCAAGCTTTATATAAAAAGAAATTCATCTAATGAAGACATGAAGATTATTCAGCTTTTTGATGCTTTGGATGCTATGGGCGAATATGATGAAGATATTTTATTGAAGAAGGCAACAAATTTAAAAAAACAACAGCTTTCCAACACGAAAGCACATTTATACAAGCAAGTTTTAGCAAGCCTGCGACTTTTAGAAAATAAAAACATAGATATACAGCTGCATGAACAATTAGATAATGCAAGAATTCTTTACAATAAAGGGCTTTACCTGCAAAGCCTGAAAGTGTTGGATAAAATGAAGGAAACAGCCAAGGCAAATAACCAGATAAGCCTTCTT
>DASYOS010000053.1:0-5408 GCA_036007525.1 Chitinophagaceae bacterium
CTGACGGCACAGAGTACAAAATTATAAGCGACGGCAAAGGTCAAAAAATTGTTAGCGGAAATTTTGTTGAAGTTGAGATATTAAAAAAATACAAAGACAGTGTATTATATGATTCAAGAGAGATCATGCCACAGTTTGGCCCTTATGATACGGCACAATTTCCTCCGTTGTTTAAAGAGATATTTAAAAACATACGAGTAGGAGATAGCGTATTTACACGAAACCGTGTGGATTCAATTTACAAATCGGGAAACATGCCACCGTTTGCAAAAAAAGGTGAATATGAAATTACCACCTATAAATTTGTAAATGCATACACAACAAAAGAACAAACTGACTCTGCATACACCAAGTGGATACCCATCGCAAAGGCAAGGGCAACAAAAAAGATGGCAGAACAAATTCAAAAAGATTTAAAAGCTAATGAGCCACAATTAAAAGCTGATGATAAAATACTCAGTGATTATATTGCAGCACATAAGTTATCAGCTACTAAAGCTCCATGGGGTACTTATGTTGTTATTACAAACCCGGGCACAGGTGAAAATTTAAATGACAGCAGCGTTGCAGTAGTTAACTATACAGGTAGAACGTTAGCCGACACTGTTTTTGATTCCAATACAGATCCTAAGTTTGGTCATAAAGAACCTTATTCTATTGACATGTCACAAGTTGGCACTGTTGTATTAGGCTGGACCGATGGATTACGGCAAATGAAAAAAGGTAGCAAGGGTAAATTTTTAATTCCATCTTCTTTAGGCTATGGCAAAACCGGGTCAGGCGAAAAAATTAAAGCCAACGAAAATTTAATTTTTGATATAGAAGTTGTGAACGTTATTACGCAGGCCCAATACCAGGCACAGCAAATGGAATTGCAACGTAAACAAATGGAAATGCAGCAAAAAATGCAGCAGATGCAACAGCAACAACAGAATCAGCAGCAGCAGCCACCACAACCAAAATAAATTATAAATTCATTTTTAAAGAGGCAGTAATGCCTCTTTTTTTATGCCTGAGAGTAAAACTCATATAGCTTGACCGCTTCTTTTGCTTCCTTTACATCATGGACTCTTAAAATGTTTGCGCCATTTTGCAGCGCCAATGTATTTAACACTGTTGTTCCATTCAATGCATTTTCTGCCGTAGTATTCAATGTTTTATAAATAGTGGATTTGCGTGAGAGCCCTGCCATTATTGGCTTCTCCAGCATTGTAAATATTGAAAGCGCTTTTAATAAAGTAAAATTATCTGCAATGCCTTTGCCAAAGCCAAACCCGGGATCAATAACAATATCGTTTATGCCTGCCTGTTTACATTCTGCTGTTTTCTGTATAAAAAAATCAAGAACTTCTTTGGTAATATTTTCATACGAAGCATTTTCCTGCATATCCTTGGGTGTACCTTTCATATGCATACAGATATATGGCACTTCAAGTTTTGCAACAGCATGTATCATATTATTATCCATATTACCTGCGCTAATATCATTTATTATTGCGGCACCCGATTTTATTGCTTCCTTGGCAACTTCTGATTGGTAAGTGTCAACTGAAATAATTGTTTTAGGAAAATGTTTTAGGATTGTTTC
This sequence comes from Chitinophagaceae bacterium, assembly GCA_036007525.1. Classification (GTDB taxonomy): domain Bacteria; phylum Bacteroidota; class Bacteroidia; order Chitinophagales; family Chitinophagaceae; genus Ginsengibacter. The sequence continues at coordinate 1,589 of DASYOS010000053.1, forward strand.
AATAGCAGGAAGCACTCTTTGCAATTCTTCTTTTACAGAAATTCTTTTGCTTCCCGGCCTGGTACTTTGCCCACCAACATCAATAATGTCAGCACCATCATTATTCATCTTGGTTGCTAACGCTAACACAGAAGCATCCGCTTGTTGCCGGCTACCTGCATAGAATGAATCAGGCGTTACGTTGATAATACCCATTACCAGCGGTTTATCAATTACTAAAAGTTTGCCTTTGCAGTTTAATGAGAACATTGCTTACTTATCTTTATTTTTGACGACATATATGATGAAAATAATTTATGCAAGATAAGACCAATCAAGAGTACGATGCTGCAATAAACAGTTGTAAGGAAATATTTATAAAGAAAACTAAGGATTATGGCACTTCGTGGAGAGTTTACAGAACCATCTCAGTAGCAGATCAGATTTATATTAAAGCAAAGCGTATCCGCAACATTCAGGAAAATAAATTACAGAAAATTGATGATGACCTGCTAACCGAGTTTAAAGGGATAGTAAATTATGGAGTGATCGGATTGATACAATTGGATCTGCACAATGATGAAACAGAAGATATGCCGGTAGATATTGTTTCTACAATGTATGAAGAAAAGATTGCTGTTGCAAAACAATTGATGCAGGATAAAAATCATGATTATGGAGAAGCATGGAGGGAAATGAGCCAGGAAAGTTTTGCCGATCTTATATTGGCAAAAGTGCTTCGCATAAAGCAAATTTTAAATAACGATGGCAAAACAATTGCCAGCGAAGGAATTGATGCCAATTTTTATGATATTATAAATTATGCGGTTTTTGCTTTAATACTTGCAGAGAAATAAGTTAGTGATCGTTTCACAGATCAAGGTACTTTTGTTGAAGTTACAGAAGTACAAATGCTTAATCAGGGAACTATCCCGAAAAAGGGATGTAATCTTTTTCGGGGCTCCTTTTTTGGTTACTTTTTTGGAGAAGCAAAAAAGTGACAAGCACTTAAAACATAGCAATGAGAATAATTGTAAACATATCAAGGATAATTGTTGGTGTGCTTTTTATTTTCTCGGGACTGATAAAAGCAAATGACCCGTTAGGGCTTTCCTATAAAATGCAGGAATTCTTTGAAGTATGGGGCATTGGTTCATCGCTGCATGGTTTAATGCTATGGCTTAGTGATTATGCACTTACATTTTCTATCATTACAATTACACTTGAAGTTATTGTAGGGGTATCTATTTTATTAGGATGGGGAGTAAGATTTTTTAGCTGGCTATTATTATTGCTGATCATTTTTTTTACATTCTTAACAGGCTACGCAGTTTTATCGGGTAAGATAAAAACCTGCGGCTGCTTTGGCGACTGCATTCCATTAACAGCAATGCAATCATTTATAAAAGACATTGTTTTATTTGTATTGATAATAATTATTTTGTTTGGTACAAAATATATAAAACCAATATTTAAAAGTGCGCTGAGTTTTATTTTGATATGTGTATCTGTATTATTGCTGCTTGATCTTCAATGGTATGTTTTGCGGCGATTGCCCCTGATAGATTGTCTGCCGTTTAAAGCAGGAAACAATTTATTAGAGCTTCGTAAAATGCCTGATAATGCAGTTTCAGATAAGGTAGATTTTAAATTTATTTATGAAAAGAACGGGGGAAAAAAAGAATTTAATAAAGACCATCTGCCCGATTCAACATGGACATTTGTAAAGCGGGAAGATGTAATAATTGAGAAAGGTAAGAATAACGAGCCCCCAATAAAAGATTTTTTTCTTACCACTGTTTCCGGAAGCGACAGTACCGAAGCAATATTGAATCAGCCGGGTGATTATTATCTTTACTTCATTAAAAATGTCGCAAAGGATACTGCTCATTGGTTGAATGATTTTAGAGAACTAAATCATTTTGCTAAAGAAAAAAACAGGCCCTTAATTGTTATTGCATCACAGGTGTCAGCTGCACAGCTATTTTTTAATGAAAGAAATAATTTTAATGTTCCCATTCTTGGTTGTGATGCAACGGCTTTAAAAACGGCAGCACGTACCGATCCGGCTTTGTACTTAATGAAAGGGCCTATAGTCCAAAAAAAGTGGGGCAAGGCAGGTATTGAAAGAGCAACTAAATGAGTTATAAGTTGTAGGTTATAAGTTATAAGGATGAAGAAAGTTTTACGTTATACGTTTTAAGTTTTAAGTAAGCAACTTACCACGTATAACTTACAACATGCATTTTCGAAACCTTATCACGAATAACGCATGACTTAGAACTGTTTTCAAAACTTATCACATAAAACTTATAACTTACAACTTGTTCTCCCTCATCATAAAAAAACTTGCCTACGGCATATTAGTTTTAATAGGCGTAGTCGTTATCGTCTTCTTCATGTTCCAGGGCTTTGCAGACCCAGCACGATTAATAGTCGGACAAACAGGCGATAAAAAAACAATGGACAATATCCGGAAGGAACTCTATCTCGATCAACCCAAATGGAAACAATTTTTGTTGTATTTAAATGATGTTTCACCCATTGCCATTCATTCAAAACAGGAAATAGGAAATAAAAAGCTACGTGGCTTTTTCATCGGCGGCGAAAAAAAGTTCGGATTAAAAGTCCCTCACCTGCGCAGAAGCTACCAAACCAAAAAAGACGTGATAGATGTTTTGATGGAAGCTTTGCCCGGCACACTCATGCTTGCCATTGCCGCCATGATATTTGCCACCGTCATCGGCGTATTGCTCGGCGTACTGGCAGCCGTAAAACAAAATACATGGATGGACACCTCATCCGTTTTTGCAAGTGTTATCGGTATTTCTGCGCCGTCATTTTTTATGGCGATCGTTATTGCTTATTTGTTTGGCATTGTGCTGCACCCTTATACCGGTTTAAATTTAACCGGTAGCTGGTTCGATATTGATGAAACCACCGGGCAGCGCTATCTTACCCTGCAGAATTTAATTCTTCCCGCAATTACATTAGGCATTCGTCCGCTGGCAATAATTACACAGCTTACACGCAGCTCCATGCTCGATGTGCTTAACCAGGATTATATACGCACCGCTTATGCAAAAGGGCTAAGCAGGCGAACCGTTGTATTTAAACATGCGTTGCGCAATGCATTAAACCCTGTGATAACAGCCATTACAGGCTGGTTTGCGGAGCTGCTGGCAGGCGCTTTTTTTGTTGAATATATTTTTGGGTGGAAGGGTATAGGCAAGGTTAGCGTAGATGCACTGGACAAACTAGATTATCCCGTTGTTATGGGTTCCGTATTATTTTCCGCTGCTTTCTTTATCCTAATAAATATTCTTGCCGATATTTTATATGGCGTGGTTGACCCGAGGGTAAGGTTGCAATAGAATGTGCGAAGTAAGATGTCAGATGTAAGATTCTCTTCTCCATTTTTAGAGAAGGATTAGGGATGAAGTGGGGCGGTCAGCATTTATACATTTCTCAACAGCAGTCCCCGCTTTACATTCCAAATCCGGCGCAAGACCTTAACACAAAATCTTCACCGTGTTCATTTCAATCGGGGAGCCGGTAAGCAGAAGTATATATTTCAATTAAGATTTTAGTTTAAATTCTTTTCATAAGTATATCATGGTATTTATAATTCAATAATATATTTGTGACTTGAAACAAGGATAATTAGCCCATAAAAAAATTCATTATGCCTCATATTTAAAACTTGAAATGAATTATTAAATTTGTCTAAAATATTTTACGATGATTTCAAACCTTTGTTTTGCATTACCTAAAGGACCAGAATGGATAGTGTTAATATTGTTAATAGCTATTCTTATTATTTGGATTAAAACACTTAGGG
>DASYOS010000054.1:0-2558 GCA_036007525.1 Chitinophagaceae bacterium
TTAGCTGAATCAAGATCATTTAAGAGTTTAGGATAAATTTCCTGCTGCTTATTAAATTTTGGCTTGAATATTTGTTCATCCCCTCTTGCAGCTTCATCCATAGGCACATCACCAAATGCATCAGTAAGGTTGGAATAGATCCAGGCATTCAATGTCATTGCTATAGCCTGATAGTTTGGATCCTTCGCCTTTACAGAAGCCGTATACATTTCTTTTATATTCGTGATCAAACGATAATATGTATTCCATGTACTATTTCCAATATTATCTGAGAGATCATACCTGTGAATGCCGCCGGATACACTTGGGTAAGGCAAGTCAACCTGCATTAGCTCAAAGTTTATTCCAGCACTTCTATCCATACCAAAACTTGCGGCATCATAAATAATGGGATTCAATAAAGTACCCGGACTTATTTGGTCAATCCTGTTTGGATCGGTATTGATCTCGTCAAACTTTTTTGTACACGCTATTATGAAGCAGTTAAATGTTATAACACCCACTACTATTGTTTTCATTATGTTCATAAAAAAAAATATTATTAATTGATTAATACTGTTATTTTAAATGCTTTTAAAATTTAAGATGGTTAATTAAAATTTAAAAGTAACGTTCACTCCCATTGTTCTGGTTGATGGCAATTGTCCTATTTCTACTCCTGGCAAAAGTGTAGATCCGTTCAGCGCCGCTGTTTCGGGGTCAAAAATTGGGAAATCTGTGATCATCAATAGATCACGGCCATATAAAGCAAAAGTTGCCTGCTTTATAAATGACTTCCCCAATACTGATTTAGGAAGAGAATATTCAAGCCTTGCTTCTCTTAATTTTATGAAAGACGCATCAAAACTATTTGCTTCAACATTAGCCCTGCGATAGTAATCAGTGAAGAAAACCACTGGTGTTACTTTTGTTGTGTTAGGTACATATTTACCGCTAGCATCCAGTACAACGCCTTCACCAATAATAAAATTTTCCTCACGGCCACGAAGTGTGTGTTTTAGTTTGCCCTGTTCCGTCATTTTGTGATGGGTTTGTGAATAGATCAAGCCTCCATGTTGCCCATCAATCAGGAAACTGAATTTGAACTTTTTATAAGAAAATTCATTTTGTATTCCTCCCTTCCAATCTGCAAAAGCATTCCCGATGTATTGGATATCTGCGGTTCGGGCCGGAAGACCCGCTGTTGTATAAACAATTTGTCCGTCAGGAGAACGTTCAAAACCGAATCCATAAATATCTCCGGTTGTCCCTCCAACCCTTGCTTGTAATGTCGCATTACCTCCATAGCCAATATCCTGTTTACCTGCACTTTCAAATTCCTTGGCAAGTTCTATAACCTTATTATTATTTTTTGACCAATTGATAGTTGTGTTCCATGTAAAATTTTTATTAGTAATATTTTTGGAATTGATAATTACTTCAACACCTGTATTGCGTATTTTACCGGAATTCAATATCGCGGATGTATAGCCTGTTGTAGGATCAAGTGGAACTTTTACAATTTGGTTACGGGTTGTATTATTATATACCGTTAGATCCAAGCCAAAACAGTTTTTAAGAAATCTGATATCTAACCCCCCTTCATAGTTAGTAGAAATTTCGGGAGTAAGATTAGCATTAAATAATATGGGGTCTATTGAACCCGAACTGGCAAATTCGCTGGCTCCATAATATTTTTTTGTAAAATACGGATCAGTATCGTTTCCTGCCGAAGCTGCCGATAATCTTAATTTAGCGAAAGATACCTGTGACGGTAATTTGAAAATATCACTTAAAATAAAGCTAGTGTTTACAGATGGATAAAAGTATGATGATTGCTTTGCAGGTACCAGCGTACTGGACCAATCGTTTCTTGCAGTAAAATCAATAAAATATTTGTTTTTATATGCGAATGCTGCTAAACCATAAATGCTGTTTACATTATAGTTTCTGTCAGCTAATTTCACCTGGGCACTTGCAAGACCATTATTAAGTTTATATACTCCCGGAATAACCAACCCAGTTATATAGCTGTCTACACGATTATATCTATGCACCATCTTATTGCCACCAGCAGATGCAGATACAGAAATATTCTTGCTTATTTTATCATGATAACTAAATAAAAAATCATTATTTACTTCAAAGTCTGTTATCGCCTGTTCTTTATAATAACCTCTTGCAAAATTGGCGGTGCTAAAAGGTCTGCGTTGCTTCCTGTCTTCATCAAGCATATTTACACCAGATCGCAACATGATATCAAACTTTTTAGAAATGTCATAGGTAGCTGCAATGCTGCCTACCACGTTATTGCTACTGATGGCATTTGTCATTTCATAAGCAATTAAAAAAGGATTATCTATAAAACCACTAAAAGGATGTATTTGATCTACCTGATCAAAACCATTTTTCCACCTGTCCTTATACCAATCCAGATCCACGTTAGGATTTTGGAAGATCATAAAATAAGCAATAGATTGATTATTATAACCTGTTGCAGGAAGGTTATCGCTTTTCTTATTGGTATAAGTAATTTTGGTATTGATCTTTATTTTATCAGAAATTTTATAATTAACTCC
>DASYOS010000055.1:0-15000 GCA_036007525.1 Chitinophagaceae bacterium
GAAAAAGAAACTAAGGACGAGAACAATAAATAAGCGGTATAAAATTTTAAAAAAAGAAAAGAGTTTCATTAGCGAAACTCTTTTTTATTTTTGGGGCTTCAACTCATTAGGCTGATTAAATCAATTGCATGATCAAAGAAAAAATTAAAAAATTAGCAGCTCAATATGCTGACGAATTTATAGAGGTTCGCCATCATTTGCATATATATCCCGAATTAAGCTATAATGAATTTGAAACCTCAAAATTCATACAACAAAAACTAGCTGAATTAGGTATTGAATACAAAGTATTGGCAACTACAGGTGTAGTGGGATTGATAAAAGGGAAAAATCCGGCTAAAAGAATAATCGCACTGCGTGCAGATATGGACGCACTGCCAATCACGGAAGAAAATAATGTTGAATATAAATCACAAAATGCAGGTGTAATGCATGCCTGCGGGCATGACGTACACACCACCTGTTTACTTGGCGCAGCAAAAATCCTTAATGAATTAAAAGACGAATGGGAAGGGACCGTGAAATTAATTTTTCAGCCGGGAGAAGAAAAAAATCCTGGCGGAGCAAGTATTATGATTAAAGAAGGAGTGCTGGAAGACCCAAAACCACAAGCGATCTTTGCATTACATGTTCATCCGGGGATGGAAGTTGGAAAATTAAGTTTCAGAAGCGGAATGGTAATGGCAAGTGCTGATGAGATCTATATTACTATAAAAGGGAAAGGTGGTCATGCTGCATCGCCGCATCTAACTACTGATACCATTTTAATTGCATCACATCTTATTATTTCATTACAGCAATTGGTTAGTAGAAATAATGATCCCTTTAATCCAACTGTTTTATCCATCACTTCTTTCCAGGGGGGATACACAACAAATGTTATTCCTTCTGAGGTGAAGCTTATGGGCACTTTCCGGGCAATGAATGAAGAGTGGCGTTTTAAAGCCCATGATCTTATAAAAAAGCAAAGCACAGAATTAGTGCATGCAATGGGAGGTGAAATTGACATTTATATTGATGTAGGTTACCCATTCGTTTTAAATAATCAAGCACTCACCTCAGCAGCTTCCCAACAGGCCAAAGAATATGCAGGCGATAAAAATGTTAGTGAAACGGAATTAAGAATGGGAGCTGAAGATTTCGCCTATTATTCTCACCAGGTACCCGCTTGCTTTTATAGGTTAGGCGTTGGCAATATCTCCAAAGGGATAATTTCAGGTGTGCACACGCCCAAATTTAATATTGATGAAAATGCTATTGAAAACGGGATGGGTATAATGGCATGGTTGGCAACCTCTGTTGAGTTGTAAATTTTTATGATAACCACTTTGCTAAAGAGGCAGCTTATAGTTAATGGAAACTGCTTGAGAAGATTAGTAATATCTTTATAAACAAACTAAAAATAAAATATCCCGTAAATAAATTTGGATTGAATAAAAAGTATGAAAAAAAGCGTTCGAAAACAAGAAGCACTGGACTATCATTCTACCGGAAGACCTGGGAAGATCGAAGTAATTCCCACAAAAGCTACTAAAACACAAAGAGATCTTTCATTAGCTTATTCACCCGGTGTAGCTGTTCCCTGTATGGAAATTCATGCAAACCCGGAAGCTGTTTATAAATACACTGCCAAAGGAAATCTTGTAGCAGTAATTAGTAATGGTACGGCTGTTTTGGGGTTAGGAGATATCGGCCCGGAAGCAGGAAAACCCGTTATGGAGGGCAAAGGTGTTCTGTTTAAAATATTTGCTGATATTGATGTTTTTGATATTGAGATAAATGAAAAAGATCCTGAAAAATTTGTTCAGATAGTAAAGTCATTAGAACCAACTTTTGGCGGGATAAATCTGGAAGATATAAAAGCTCCTGAATGTTTTTATATAGAACAGAAATTGAGAGAGCAGATGCAGATACCTGTGATGCATGACGATCAGCATGGCACGGCTATCATAAGTTCTGCCGCACTTTTAAATGCGCTGGAAATTCAAAAGAAAAAAATAGAAAAAGTAAAGTTTGTAGTGAATGGTGCCGGAGCTGCTGCCATGGCTTGTGTAAGGTTATACCAGGAATTAGGTGCAATACCTGAAAATTTTGTGATGTTTGATAAAACGGGCGTTATTCATACGGGAAGAAATGATCTTGATGAAAATAAAATTCAGTTTGCAACAAACCGTAAAAAGGAGTTGACATTGGCAGAAGCAATGAAAGATGCAGATGTATTTATTGGCTTAAGTGCAGGTAATGTGGTTACGGCGGATATGGTTAAAAGCATGGCTAAAAATCCCATAGTTTTTGCAATGGCAAACCCTGATCCTGAAATATCCTATCAGTTAGCCACTTCAGTTCGTAAAGACATAATAATGGCAACAGGACGCAGTGATTATCCTAATCAGGTAAATAATGTGCTTGGATTTCCATATATATTTCGTGGCGCATTGGACGTAAGAGCAACACATATAAATGAAGCAATGAAACTTGCTGCTGTAAAGGCTTTGGCAGAACTTGCTAAGTCTCCGGTGCCGGATATTGTTACTATGGCATATAATGAAAAATCACTTGTTTTTGGTCCGGATTATATTATTCCAAAACCTATAGATAACAGGCTTCTTTCAACCGTAGCGCCTGCAGTTGCAAAAGCTGCTATCGAAAGTGGTGTGGCAAAATATCCAATAACTGATTGGGAAACGTATAAGGATGATTTGAATAGAAGGCTCGGTATAGATAATCAATTATTACGCATCATTGGCAATAAGGCAAAATCAGAACCCAAGAGGGTTGTGTTTGCTGAAGCTGAGAATCAAAAAATATTAAAAACCGCACAGCTTGTGCAGGAAGAAGGTGTTGCTTATCCGATTTTGTTAGGCGATGAAATGAGAATCAAAAAAATTGCACTGGAAAATGGAATAGAGCTGGAAGGTATTCCAATAATAGATCCTAAGAGTGAGGAAATGGATAGCAAGCGTGCTGAGTATGGGGAAATATTTTTCAAGAAAAGACAACGCAAAGGGTTTAATTTTTATGAAGCCAAAAAAATAATGAGAGACCGCAACTATTATGGTTGTATGATGGTTGAAACCGGTGATGCTGATGCAATGATATCCGGGCTGTCAAAAAATTATCCTGATACTATAAAACCTGCTTTACAAATTATTGGGTTGGAAGATGATGCTAAGAAAGTAGCAGGTATGTATATAATTATGACGAAAAGAGGGCCGCTGTTTCTTGCAGATACAACTGTAAATTTTAATCCTACTGCAGAAGAATTAGCAGACATAACCCTTTTGGTTGCTAAGGAAGTAAAGCATTTTGGCATCACCCCAATAATTGCTATGTTAAGTTATTCAAATTTCGGCAGTAGTAATTCCCCCGAAGCAAGGCTGGTAGCAAGCGCAAGAGATATAATAAAGCAAAAAGATCCAACATTAATTGTTGATGGAGAGGTTCAGGCAAATGTTGCTTTTAATAAAGAGATAATAAAAGACAATTATCCTTTTAGTGAGTTGGTTAACCAGGATGTAAATACTTTAATATTTCCAAACCTGGCAGCAGGTAATGTTGCATATAATTTGTTACAGGAAATTGGAGGCGCTGATGCAATAGGTCCAATTTTATTAGGCCTGCGCAAACCTATTCATATTTTGCAACTGGGCAGCCATGTTCGCAGTATCTTTAATATGGTATTAATAGCTGTTATTGATGCACAAATTAAAGGCAATTATAAAACAGAAGAAATTGTACAACGTTCCAAATGGTGGAAAAGATTTAAAAAAGTAAATAACGAGCAATAGGGCTTAAATTTTTAAAAACAATTATGAAATTTTTCTCAACATTTGGCAACTACATTTTATTAATAAAAGGCATGTTCACCAGGCCAGAAAATTTTAAAATGTATTGGAAGGAATTTATACACCAATGCGTGGAAATTGGTATTGGAGCCTTAGGAATTGTTTGTATCATTTCGATATTTATGGGTGCAGTAAGTGCTGTGCAAACAGCAGCTCAGCTCGTAAATCCTCTTATCCCCAAAACAACAATTTCCCAGGTAGTAAGGGATACTGTTATTACTGAATTTGCACCTACGCTGGTATGTATAGTATTAGCAGGCGTTATCGGCAGTAAAATAGCAGGCGAATTAGGTAACATGAGGGTAAGCGAACAAATTGATGCACTGGAGATAATGGGTATCAACACTAAATCTTATTTGGTAATGCCTAAAATACTGGCAGCTTTAGTTACTATTCCGTTATTGGTTGTATTAGCTATGGTATTAGGAATACTTGGTGGAAGAATAGCCAGCACCATGGGAGGTATCGTTTCCGGGGATACGTTCGACAGGGGATTGTTGATGGGTTTTACACCTTTTTATGTAACATTCGCACTTGCTAAAGCCTACACATTTTCATTTATACTTAGCAGTGTTCCTGCATTTTATGGATATAATGTAAAAGGTGGAGCATTGGAAATTGGCCGGGCAAGTACAACCGCCGTGGTAGCAAGTTGTATTTTAATTTTATTTGCCGATTATATATTGGCAGCAATTCTTTTATAATGATTGAGATAAAAAATGTAAGCAAATCTTTTGGGGATAAACAGATTCTTAAAGAAGTAAGTGCTGTTATGGAAACCGGTAAAACCAATTTAATAATTGGAACAAGCGGCAGTGGTAAAACTGTCTTACAAAAATGCATGGTAGGCCTGTTTGAAGTGGATAATGGTGAAATTTTGTATGATGGAAAAAGTTTTACTTCCATGTCTGAAGAAGAAAGAAAAGAATTGCGTCAGCAAATAGGAATGCTTTTTCAGGGCTCTGCATTGTTTGACAGTATGACGGTAGAGCAAAATATAAAATTCCCCTTGGATATGTTTACCAAATGGGATAATAAAAAAAAGATAGACAGGGTAAATGAAGTTTTAGACAGGGTGAATTTAAAAGACACCAATAAAAAATTTCCGGCAGAGGTAAGTGGTGGTATGAAAAAAAGAGTGGGCATAGCACGGGCCATTGTATTAAATCCAAAATATTTGTTTTGCGACGAACCTAATTCAGGCCTCGATCCGCAAACTTCTATGGTAATTGATCTGCTCATAAAAGAGATCACCCAGGAATATAACATGACAACGGTTATCAATACACATGATATGAACAGTGTAATGGAGATTGGAGAAACTATTTTGTACATGTACCAGGGTGAAAAAGAATGGGTAGGCAACAATAAAGAAATCATTTTCAGCAAGAGTCAAAAATTAAATGAATTTATTTTTGCATCAGAATTTTTAAGGGATGCAAAAGATATGAGGATGCTTGAAGAAAAAGGCATCATTAATAATGATAGAAATATGGAGGATCTAATGAAGGATCCTGAAGCCCATCTTTTAATGGGAGATAATGATAAAAGAGAATCCCACCCTGATCGTAAGGAGAAAAAATAGGTTAAATTTCATTTTCACCATTTCCATTACATTTTTTAGGATAAAAATATTCTCAAGTATTATTCTTTTGTTACAGTAATTTTGCAATTCAAAAAATTTAAAAATAATTTCAGTTATGAGCACAGTTAAAGTTGCCATTAATGGTTTTGGAAGAATAGGAAGATTAGTGTTCCGTCAAATATATAATATGGAGGGGATTGATGTGGTTGCCATCAATGATCTTACTACGCCTAAAGTTTTGGCTCATTTATTAAAATATGACAGTGCCCACGGCCGTTTTCACCAGGATGTAACCTCCTCAGAAAATGCTATTATGGTAGGCGGGCATGAAATAAAAATTTATGCTCAAAAAGATCCTTCTCAAATTCCCTGGGGGCAGCATAATGTAGATGTTGTAATTGAAAGCACGGGATTTTTTGCTGACAAAGATAAAGCCCAGGCGCATATTACAGCCGGTGCTAAAAGGGTTGTTATTTCTGCTCCGGCTACTGGCGAATTAAAAACCGTAGTGTTTAATGTTAACCATAATATTTTAGATGGTAGCGAAACGATTATTTCTTGTGCATCTTGTACTACTAATTGCCTGGCGCCAATGGCAAAGGTTTTAAATGATAAGTTCGGTATTGCAGCCGGGTTTATGACGACTATTCATGCTTATACCAATGACCAAAATACGTTGGATGCTCCTCATCCAAAAGGTGATTTAAGAAGAGCAAGAGCAGCAGCGCAAAATATTGTACCTAATAGTACCGGGGCTGCTAAAGCCATAGGATTAGTTTTGCCGGAATTAAAAGGTAAGCTTGACGGGGTTGCGCAAAGAGTGCCAACCATTACAGGTTCACTAACTGAGCTTACCACAGTGCTTAATAAAAAAACCACTATAGAAGAAGTTAATGCTGCAATGAAAGCTGCCGCCGACGAGAGTTTCGGTTACAATGAAGATGAGATTGTTAGTACAGATATTATCGGTATTTATTTCGGTTCTTTGTTTGATGCAACACAAACCAAAGTGTTGACAGTTGGTGATACACAAATGGTGAAAACAATTAGCTGGTACGATAATGAAATGAGCTATGTATCCCAATTAGTTCGTACGGTACGTTTCTTTGCAGGTTTAATAAATAAATAAGTGTAAATAGTTTTTCATAATCAAGGCTTTCATATTTTTGAAAGCCTTTTTTAATAAACTTTTATGAGCAAATTTCAAGACTATAATTTCAACGCCAAAAAAGCATTGATCCGTGTAGATTTTAATGTTCCTCTTAACGATAAGTTTGAGATAACTGATGATAACCGAATGAAAGCATCACTTCCATCAATTAAAAAAATATTAAAAGATGGAGGAAGTGTTATATTAATGTCTCACCTGGGCAGGCCTAAAGATGGTCCGTCAGATAAATATTCATTAAAACATGTAATTAATCATCTGCAGGAGTTGTTAGGTAATGACACTAAAGTTTTATTTGCAACAGACAGCATTGGGGAAGATGCAATCACCAAAGCAAAAAATTTGAAGTCCGGAGAAATTTTATTGTTAGAAAATTTACGTTTTTATAAAGAAGAAGAAAAAGGCGATGAAGGCTTTGCAGAAAAACTCAGTAAGCTTGGAGATGTTTACATTAATGATGCATTTGGTACAGCACACCGGGCTCATGCGTCTACAGCCATTATTGCAAATTTTTTTCCGGAAGATAAAAAAATGTTTGGCTTGTTAATGGAAAAGGAAGTGGAAAGTGCTGAACAAGTTTTGCATAGTACTGAAAAACCATTTCTTGCAATCATCGGCGGGGCAAAGGTTTCTGATAAAATTCTTATTATAGAAAATCTTTTAGATAAAGCAACTGACATTATAATTGGTGGCGGTATGGCATATACATTTATGAAAGCCATGGGAGGTAAAATTGGAAATTCATTGTGTGAAGTAGACAGGTTGCAAACCGCGGATGAATTACTTAAAAAGGCAAAAGAAAAAAATGTTTGCATTCACCTTCCTTCCGATTCAATAATAGCTGATAAATTTGATGCAGCTGCAAATATTTCATCTGCACCCAGTAATAATATCCCGGATGGCTGGATGGGTCTTGATATTGGAGAAAAAGCAACTGAATCTTTCTGTAATATTATCAGCGCTTCTAAAACCATTTTATGGAATGGACCCATGGGTGTTTTTGAAATGGAAAAGTTTCAACAGGGAACAAAAACAATAGCCATGGCTGTTGCAGATGCAACCAAAAACGGTGCTTTCTCACTTGTAGGTGGCGGCGATAGTGTGTCAGCAGTAAATAAATTTCATCTGGCAGATCAGGTTAGTTTTATTAGTACAGGTGGTGGCGCCATGCTTGAATACTTTGAGGGGAAACAACTTCCGGGTATTGCAGCTATTAAATCCTGATTTCTCTTACGACAAATCAGCAGGGATTTGCATTTGGTATCACATTTGATAAAACATTACTTTTGACAAAATAAAAATTTATAAAATGAAATCAAGAACAGGTTTATATGTTATACTCGGATTAGTAGTATTATTATTTTTCTGGGGATGCGGTGCTTACAACGGATTAGTAGGTGTTGATCAGCAGGTAAAAGCAAAATGGGGTGATGTGGAAACTAACTACCAAAGAAGAACCGATCTGTATAGCAGCGTTATTAAAACTATTTCCGCTTCAGCTAATTTTGAAAAATCAACATTAACAGAAGTAATAGCAGCAAGATCAAAAGCTACTTCTATAAGTGTAGACATAAATGATTCAGCAAGCCTTGCCAGGTATCAGCAGGCGCAGGCAGGTTTACAAAGCTCATTTGCAAGATTGATGGCAGTGGCGGAAGCTTATCCAGATATTAAATCTACAAAAGCTTTCCAGGATTTTCAGGCGCAAATTGAAGGAACAGAAAACCGGATTAATGTTGCCCGTAAGGATTATAATGCAGCAGTGCAGGTATACAATTTAAAGGTTAAAACATTCCCTAATAACATATTTGCAAGCATATTAGGTTTCCATGAAAAACCTTATTACAAATCAGATCCCGGAAGTGAGAAGGCTCCTGATATGAATTTTGATATCAAATAAATCAGGAACAAATGTTTTCCCTGTTTAAAAAGAAACCGTTTTTTTCACCAGAAGAAAATGACAAGATCGTTACAGCCATTCGTAAAGCAGAAGTGTGTACATGCGGAGAGGTAAGGGTATTTGTAGAAAGGCGATGCAGGTTTATGGATCCTCTGGACAGGGCAGTGGAAATTTTTGCCGAATTGCAAATGCAGAATACACATCACCGAAATGCGGTGCTGGTATATGTTGCGATTAAGGACAGGCAATTGGCAATTTACGCAGATAGCGGCATCAATGAAAAAACAGGACATCAATATTGGGAAGATGAGGTTAAAAAAATGGTGTCACAATTTAACCAGGAAAATTATGCTGAGGGAATAAGTAATTGTGTAGCTGATATAGGTGTGGCGCTGGCGCATTATTTTCCATACAATAAAGAAGAGGATAAAAACGAACTTCCCGACGAAATAATTTTTGGTAAATAATTCATGAAGAATTTTTTTTTAATATTCCTGCTTCTTTACGGTCAATTTTCTATTGCACAGAAAATGTTTCCGAAACCCAATCCGCCACAGGCTGTAAATGATTTTGGAAATTTTCTTGAGCCATTTCAAAGAGAATCATTAGAAAGAAAAATAAGAGATTATAACGACAGTACATCGTCAGCAATTGTTATTGTTACTGTTCCTGATCTTCAGGATTATGATATTGCAGAATTGGCATTAAAATATTTAAGAGAATGGGGCATTGGTACAATAGAAAAAAATAATGGAGTTTTAATTCTTGTTTCGAAAGCAGAAAGAAAAGCGAGGATTGAAACGGGATACGGTATGGAAGGTGTTCTTCCGGATATAACAGCAAAGCACATTATAGATGAAAAAATGATCCCTGCCTTTAAGGAAAATGATTATTACCGGGGATTTGATAATGCGATTGACGCGATAATATTAGCTGCAGCCGGAGAATATAAGGTTAATCCACAAAATAAAAGTACTCGGGGAGTTTCTCTGCAATCCATAATATTTATAATCATACTAGTTATTTTTCTCTTATCAAGAATGGGTGGCGGTGGTAATTATATGAGCCGCAGAGGATCAAGAGGAGTTGGCAGTGGCTTGCCGTGGTTTGTAATTGGCAGTTTGCTGGGCGGTAGTGGGGGCAGAGGCGGCGGTTTTGGTGGTGGCGGTGGTGGATTTGGCGGCGGAGGCTTCGGTGGTTTTGGCGGAGGTTCAGGTGGCGGTGGCGGAGCAAGCGGGGGTTGGTAAAAAATTATCGGAATAGAAAATAAAAAAAAATGCAGACCATGATAGTCTGCATTTTTTTATTTATTAAATGACATTTGTTACTTAATCAACCCACTCACATAATCCGCAACTTCTTTATTGCCTGCATCCCTTTGTGCTTTGCTAAGTTTATCAAATGAACTTTTAAAAGAAGGGTCAGTAAAGTTTCTGAATTGTTCCGGGATAAGGTTACGGAATTTCATCATTTCATCAACTCCTTTTCTTACTTTACTGCCATCTTTTATTTTAGTAAGATAGTCTGCAAACTCACTTGTTAGCTGTATTTTTTCCTGGCTTGGCGGGGCTGTTTTATATTGATTTAAAACAAAATCAAAATCCGCTTCTGTACCGCCACTCATAATTGATGCTGATATTACGTTTCCTAATTTCCCCTTTGCATCTCCACTATATTTTTTAGCTAAGGTATATGCATTTGCAGGGTCAAGTTTACTTAATCCTTCCAGGGCTGCACCTGCAACAGAATATGAAGAGTCGCTTACAAATTTTGTAAAGAGAGGAATATATTTTTTATCATTTTGCTTTGCGAGAATTTCTATTGCTTTTGCTTTTACTTTTTTATCGCGGTCATTGTTTGCAATTTGCTCTATTCGGTTTACAACATCAGTAGTAAGCAGCGTTTTATTTGTATTAAATTTCTCTAAGGTAAATTGCCTCAATCCTTCATACCTATCATTTAGACCTTCAGCAAGTTCCTTAGCTTTCTTTTTAGAAAAGTATTCCAAAGCTTCTCTTCTATCAACATAATTAGGTGCATACTTGTATTGATGAACATAATTATCTAAATTTTTATTTTCTGTTTTTTGTGCAATCAATATTTTATCGCCATCAAAATTAATCAGGTCCGGCTTAGTAGGCGACGCAAAAGCAAAAGTGTCAGCGGCGTTTTTTATCCAAACATTATGTCGGGTTTTTTTGCTTCCACTATATACATCAATAGCTACAGGAAACTGAAAAAGATTATTTGTCGCTTGTGTTTGTTTTACAAATACCTGGGCTTGTTTTTTATTCTCATTATAATTATAAGAGATATCTAATTTAGGATGTCCGCTGCCATAATACCATTGATTAAAAAATGGATTTAGATCTTTACCCGTTACTTCTTCAAATGCAAGGCGCAACTGTTGGGCTTCGCCGGTTTTAAATTTATTGGTAACCAAATAATTATTTAGGGACTTATAAAATGCATCGTCACCTACCATGTTCCTAAGCATTTGCAAAATAGCTCCACCTTTATTATAACTAACAGCATCAAATACATCTTCCTTGTCGTTATAATTAAATCTAACCAGGTCTTTATCCTCACTGCCACTGTTAATATACCCCTGGGTGGAATTATAACGCTCTTCATCAGCAGCATCTTTGCCATATTTATATTCATTCCACAATTGAGAGCCCATAGTTGCAAAAGATTCATTAACCGTAAGGTTGCTCCAGCTTTCTGCAGTAACATAATCACCAAACCATTGGTGAAATAATTCATGCGCTATCACTTCTTCCCACCTGTTTCCGTCAGTTAGCTCCCGTGCATTTTGATAAGCACTCTCCTGGTGTAAAGTTGCTGTAGTATTTTCCATTGCCCCGCTTACATAGTCTCTTCCAACAATCTGTGAATATTTTGCCCATGGATAATCTACTCCTGTAATGCTTGAGTAATACTTTATCATTTCAGGGGTATTGCCAAAAATTTTTCTTGCATAAGGCGCATATTCTTTTTCTACATAATAACTCACTTCTTTTCCTTTATAACTATCCTTCACAATTGTATAATCTCCCACACCCATAAAAAATAAATACGGTGCATGCAGTAAATCCATCTTCCAGTAATCAGTTCTTGTGCCATCTGCATTATTCTTTTGGCTTATAAGCAGCCCGTTGCTAAGGGTTACATATTTAGCAGGCACTGTCATGTAAATTTCTTCTGTGGTTTTTTGATTAGGCTTATCAATTGTGGGGAACCATGCGCTGTTGGCTTCTGTTTCACCCTGTGTCCATATTTGAGTTGGTTTATCTTTCTCATCGCCTTTTGGGTTAATAAAATATAAACCTTTAGCATCTGTAATGGCTGCACTGCCTTGTGCTTTAAGTTCATTTGGCTTAGATGTATAGTCAATATATACTGTATAATTTTCTCCGCCTTTATACATTTTATCAAGCGAAATTCTCAATATCATTCCATCATACTTATATTGTAAAGGAGATTTAGAAGTGCCTCTTACAATAGAAATTTCTTTAATGGCCATACCTTTTGCATCCAGGGATAAGGAATCGGTTGGGTAAAAATGAGGGCGAAGTGTTATCCATGCCTTACCGTACATCCAGGCTTTATCATAATCGAATTTTACATCCAGTTTTGTATGAACAAGATCATTTATTTTAGGTGTGGTTACCCTGTGAATTTTTTTCCAGGAAGTATCTTTTGGCTGCTCTTCTACCTGCGCTTTTAGTAAGAAAGGAAATAATAAAGTAAGAAGAAAGAATATTTTTTTCATGATATGTTTTTAAGTGCCTGCAAAAATAAGTGCCTTATTAGTAAAATAAATCTATTTTTTGTTTAGGAGGCAAAAACTAAGTTTAATAAATTAATTTTGCCTGTAAAGTTTTTCCGCAGCAATGAAGCACCTCTCCCTATATTGTTTATCTATTTTATTTTTCTGCGCCCAGGGTTTTGCACAACAAAATCATTTTGTTTATCTGCAATCAGAAAATAAGGAGCCGTTCTTTGTAAAAGTTAATGATAAGGTTTTAACTTCTTCAGCATCAGGTTACCTTATTATTCCCCGGTTAGAAGATGGATCATATAAACTGCTAATGGGTGCCGCTCAAAGTAACAGGGAACAGGAATTTAACTGCTCAATAAGTAACAAAGATCTTGGTTTTATAATTAAAAATACCGGCGACCAATGGCAGCTTATGAATATTCAAACCCTTGAGGTAATTACTCCGGGTAATGTTATTGCCAAGCCTGTGACCGTTTACGAAAAAGAAACGGATTCTTTTTCTAAAATGCTTGCAAATGCTGTTCAGGATTCCACTATTTTACAAAAAGAGGTAGTAACAACAGACCAAACTGATACAAGCCTAACCGTATCTGAAAAGTCAAATGTTGAGAGTAGTGATATTGCGCAAAGCATCAACCAAAACAAGGATGTTGCAATTCAAAGATCAGTTATCAAAAGAAAATTAAAGAAGAGTAATAAAGAAGGGATTGAGATGGTTTATGTAGATGATAAAGGGGATACAAAAGATACGATCAGAATTTTAATAGTTGCAGATAAACAAAAAAAGAAAGAAGCTCCAATAAAGGGTACTGATACTGTGGTTGTTGCTTCAAAAGAAAACGAAGTACCAAAGGATGTTGCAGATGCAAATAAGGCAGTGTATATAGTTACTGATGAAGAAAAGAAAATTATAAAAGAAGCCAATGATTATGTAAAATCATCGATGCCAAATTCTGACTGTAAGAATATTGCTACGGATGAAGATTTTTTAAGGCTTAGGAAAAAAATTGTAGCTGAAGATAATGATGAAGCCATGATTAAGGCAGCAAAAAAATCTTTTAAAATAAAATGTTTTACAACAGAGCAAATAAAAAATTTAAGCGTTTTATTTTTAAAAGATGAGAGCAGGTATATGTTCTTTGATGCGGCATACCCGTTTGTTTCCGACTCCGATAATTATCCTGCCTTGGAAAAACAATTATCAGATGATTTCTATATCACTCGTTTTAGAACGATGATCCGTAAATAGTTTTTTACTATGCCTCGTTATTTTATAGAAGTTTCCTACAAAGGCACAAATTATTCTGGTTTTCAAATACAACAAAACGCAAACTCCATTCAGGCAGAAATTGCAAAAGTTTTAAAAATATTTTTTAAAAAAGATTTTGAACTAACCGGTTCATCCCGTACAGATGCAGGTGTACATGCATTGCAGAATTTTTTTCATTTTGATGTTGAAAATAATTCTCACCAAATAGAGCCTACCAAAACCTCGCCTATGGGAGGATTAGTTGTCCTGATTCTTCAGGATTTGGAGGGTGCTGTATACAATTTAAATGCATTGCTTCCTAAAGATATTGTTATCAAAAAGATTTTCCAGGTAAAAGATAATGGGCACTGCAGGTTCGATGCAATTAGCAGGGAGTATAAATATTTTATTTATCAAAAAAAAGATCCTTTTAATCAGGATACAGCATTCTACTTTCCTTATAAATTGGATATTGATAAATTAAATGAAGCAGCTCAAATGCTAATGAACTATCACGATTTTAATTCCTTCTCAAAAAAAAATACTCAGGTTAGAAGTTTTGTTTGTAAGATTGAAAAAAGTGAATGGTATTTTGAAAATGATAAAATCATTTATAATGTAGTGGCCAATCGTTTTTTAAGAGGTATGGTAAAAGGATTAGTGGGCACTATGCTTCGCGTAGGAACAAATAAAATTTCAGTAAAAGATTTCTCTAAGATTATAGAAAATAAAAATCTTGCTGCAGCTGATTTCTCCCCACCTTCACATGCACTTTTCTTAATCACAGTTGAGTACAGTTTTGAAACTTTTATTTATCATTAATGAGAATTTTGTTTATAAAATCTTAACAAAAGATCTTTTAAATATGTTGGCTAATAAAGTTTTCAAACGTATCTTTGCAGCCGCTTAAAAAGCGAAAAGTTCTCCCACAAAAAATAACTGCTCGATAAATATTTCAAAATAAAATAGAAATATTTGGTAGCGTAAACAAAGGCACTTACTTTTGCAGTCCCAAAGAAATTTGGGTGGTCAAAAAAAGGCCAAAAGGTCTTTGAAAGATTGGAAGCAACAGCATAGAATTTTTAATTCTAAACAAGGTAATGTTAAGCGTAATTTAATAATTAGAATTTGACGTTAATTTTCGAGAGAGAATTTACAAGTCAGATCAAATCTCATTTACAATGGAGAGTTTGATCCTGGCTCAGGATGAACGCTAGCGGCAGGCTTAATACATGCAAGTCGAGGGGCAGCGGGGGTAGCGATACCTGCCGGCGACCGGCAAACGGGTGCGGAACACGTACACAACCTTCCTTTAAGTGGGGGATAGCCCAGAGAAATTTGGATTAATACTCCGTAACATTATTTGATGGCATCATTAGATAATTAAAGCTCCGGCGCTTGAAGATGGGTGTGCGTCTGATTAGGTAGTTGGTAGGGGTAACGGCCCACCAAGCCAGCGATCAGTAACT
>DASYOS010000056.1:0-4100 GCA_036007525.1 Chitinophagaceae bacterium
GTAGAAGAAAAATGGGGAACGGTTGCAGTATTTAAAGATCTCTATGGCAATCTGTGGGATTTTATAGAACCAAAATAATTGAAGAGGGCTGCTTTTCTTTTTTATTCCATTTTTCAGAAGCTTAGTTGCTATTTTTTTTTATAATCTTCCCCACGTTAAATACACGTGCAACATTAAATCCAAAAAGAATTTCTCCATCTCCCCAGGAGCCTTTATTTCCTGTAATGAAGTTACTTTCCGTCATAGATGATGAATTGGTTATATGAAGCTGAAAAACGTGACCGCCGGTTTGAATATCGAAGCCAAGCGAAAGTACATTTGTTGAGCCTGGCACTCTATATTTATATATCTGATAATAATACTCGGCATTAAAACTCGTTCTTTTGGTTAATTTTTGTCTGCCTCCAAAACCAATTGCAAATACATCGTTCGGGCCATTATCTACAGGGGAATTTCTATGAATAACAGTTGGCATTATTTGTAAAGAAAGGCCTTCACTAAATTTTCTTCCAATTAAAAGTTGATGGGTATAATTTACCCTGTTGCTAAAAGATTTATAAATAGCAGTATCCCTAAAACTAATTACTCCTATGGTAGGTATATAACTAAGTGTTATAGGCATATATTTTTTACCGGAAGACTGTCTTAATATTTTCCATTTAAAAAAAGCATCATATGTTTTAAAGCTTGTACTTCTTCCGATACCAATCATCACTGTATTAGTAAGACCATAATCAAATCCAAAACGTGTGGTTGCATTATCCAGTCCGAATAAATTATAACCGCCTCCGCTTTTTCCGCCAATGGTTCCAAAACGATGTGATATTTTAAAATCCAAAACGCCGGGATCGATATTTTCCACGGTATGCCCGTCTATTAGCCTTGTTGTTTTAAATGTACCAGTTGTATAATAAGTTTTGTCAGCAACGCCTGCCTTCGATTCTTCATCTGGTATTTTTGACATGTTGGTCGTGTCCTGAGCAATGGTAGCTGCAGTTGCTATTAAAACAAATGTAATAAGCAGTAAATATTTTTTCATACTTCATTTCTTTTCTACTTTACCCGGCTCAATGCTGATAGTTTCTTAAATAGTTTGCCATTAATTATTTTGTGCTCCCTGGTCAATCCATTTTCTAATTTTAGCAATATTGCAATCACTTAACTTACTCCTGCCTATGGGCATAGGTGTAAAACCAGGGCTATGGGTTATTGTGCCTAATAATTTTCCATTTGGGATTAGCTGTTTAACAGTAGTATAATATTCTACTCTAATTCCATTAGTAGCATTAGGCCCTGAATGACAGGAAATACAGAAAGTAGTTAAAATAGGCTGAACAACACCACTGAAAGTAACTATAGCAGTATCACATGTTGTAGTTGGCACAATCATTTGCTTATCATATTTGCATCCTGCCTGGGTAAATAATAAAAGAAGTGTGATGCCGAACAGGTGCGGAGTAGTAAAGAATTTTTTGTTTTCCATTTTTAGAAATAATATCTCTTTGCAAGCTCCTTAACAATTACATCCATATTATATTCACAAAATAATGAGATAAAATTAATTAGTATATAAACCTCCTGCTGCTATCCAGTCCGTAATTTTTTTCTTATCAGCTGCAGATAAAGGGCTTGTTGGGGGCGGTGGCATAAAAGTAGGATTGCCATCCACAGCTCTTATTTTAATCCGGTCTTTTTGAGCTACAATTTGGCAATCATCCATATAGTCAATACCGTTTTGAGGGCTTGGATTAGTATGACAGCCCGAAATTGCACAATTAGTTCGGATTACACTTCTAACTGCAGTAAATAAAGGTCCTGGAGTTCCGGTGCATGCACTACCGGTGTTTGCAATTACAGTAAATTGAGCGGACCCTGTACATCCATCATTATTTTTTGCTGTTACTGTATATGTGCCTGTAGCTAAATTGCTGAACATGCCTGAGGATTGAAAAGCCCCACCATTCAAATTAAAGGTAAATGAACTTCCACTTGTGGCTGTTGCCGAAATGCTTCCGTTATTGGAACCTGTATTAGCAGTTACACTACCCGAAACAATTACGGTTACTCCAGCACACGGATTGGTTGGTGGCGTTGAAGTAGAACCACCACCACCTTTACTACAAGAGTTGTATATAACTATTATGGTTATTAATAAAATAAGGGTGGCTGCAGTTGTTTTCATTGAACTAATTATTACAACCTAAATACATTTGGTATCCTTAATGAATAATATAAATTTAATAAATAAACATGATACGCCGAAGAAAATATGGCTTCAATAATATTTCTTATTGATTCATTACATAATTTTCTACAGGCATTCTGTTGGAAATGCTTCTAGCTAATGTCATTTCATCAGCATATTCAAGCTCGCCGCCAAATGCAATACCGCGGGCTATAGTAGTAATTTTAACAGGAAGCCCTTTTAGCTTTTTACCGATATAATAAATTGTTGTGTCACCCTGTATGTTAGGGCTTAGTGCAAAAATTATCTCTTCGTTTTGCTCAGCTTTTACTCTTTCGATCAAGGTGTTAATTTGTAATTGGTCAGGACCAATTCCATCCAGTGGTGAAATTATTCCACCCAATACATGATATAAGCCATTGTATTGCTGTGTGCTTTCAATGGCGATCACATCACGAATATTTTCCACAACACAAATCATTTCCTTTCGGCGGGAATTATTTGCACAAATGTTGCATAATTCTTTATCCGCAATATTGTGACATTGTGAACAAAACTTAATTTCTTCTCTCATTTTTTGAATGGCCTCACTAAAATTCTTTACTTCAGAAATGTCTTTTTTTATCAAATGCAAAACAAGTCGCAATGCTGTTTTTTTACCAATACCCGGAAGCCTTGCAAATTCATTTACGGCATTTTCTAAAAGAGAAGAAGAGAATATCATGTGGGCAAAGATAAAGAAAATGACACCCTCTAAATCTCCCTAAAGGGAGACTTTGAAAGACTTTTATATTTTATAATTTCTTATAACATTCAATAATAATTTCTTTGATTAAGAAAATTTTTTTAAATGCTACAATTTAGAGGGGGCTGGGAGTTCTATGTCAACATCCTTTTCAAAGTTTTCTCTTACAGATAACTTTTGTGATACACTAAATACTTTCTCAGGTTGCCTTTTTTGATCGAAATTTCCGGAATCCCATTTCCCATTTTTATTATCATCAAATAAAATTCTTATATCATATTCTCCAGGGTTAAACAGCGGCGCATTCCATGTTTCAGATGTAAGCGGATATGAGTTTACCACTTGATTGTTTTGTACAAACTGCAGCACGGGGCTTTTGCTTTTATCAAAATTTAAAAATTTAAGCCTCAGTGTGGCATAATCCGTTTCACCCTTTGTTTTAAACCGGATAGTATCTGATTTGGCTAAGGCCAAGCCCGTACTATCAGTAGCGAAGTCTTTAGAAATAACAAGTTTATAAGCAGCATTTTTAACCCATTTGGTTTTTACTAAAACATTTTTATTGGTACTGTCTGTAGTTATTGTAACATCTTTAATTATATTATTTAATGTATCCGTGAGTATTATTTTTTGCTTGTCTAAATTCTTCAGCGGTTTATTAAATTCGATAACGAGGTCAGTTAATACATCATGTTTTTGCGTTGTGATCTTAGTATTATATAGCAATTTTTTTCCCGTAGATGCAGTGGTTTTTGATTTCTCTTTTTCTTCTACATATGCATATAAAGAAACCGGGGTAGTACTCCCGTTAACCATAACACTTTTATCTGCAAAAGCAAACATTTCTATTTTACTGTTGTATGTTCTGCCGCCATCACCATCTTTTAAAGCATATACTTTATATTCTCCTGCTGCAAGATTGCGGAAAGAAAAATTCCCTTCCCGATCAAGCCTGGCAATATACTTTGGCTTTAATTTGATCACTGCTGTATCACTTAAATTCTTATACAGTAAAACTATCAATGTGCTATCAGCTTTTCCCGTTTCTGCTTCCTGAACTTTTCCTGAAAAATTTAATGAGTCAATGGTATTTCCTGTTGAAAAAACATAAGCAAAATCTTTTATTGCATTCTCTTCATTTATATCACGAATAGAATTTCCCAGGTTGAT
>DASYOS010000057.1:0-6004 GCA_036007525.1 Chitinophagaceae bacterium
ATTCAGTAAAGATAAGCGGGCTTATAGTCATGGTTGTATCAGGCTAAGTGATCCAACAAAAATGGCTGAATATCTTTTAAAAGATGATAGGTCGTGGCCTCCTGAAAAAATTATGGATGCAATGAACAGCGGAAACGAAAAATTTGTAAAACTAAAAGACCCTGTTCCTGTATTTATTACATATTACACGGCTTGGGTTGATGAAAATGGCTTGTTGAATTTTAGGGATGATATTTACAAGCGTGATGCAGGACTTATGCAAAAAATGTTTGCTTCAAGATAAAATCAAGAGGCGATATAGCTCTGCAAGGTTTTTAATCTCCAGGGCATTTTATTTTATTTTTCACCAAGGCAAGCTTTTATCTTGCTCTTCACTGCTATCCATTGTACCCATAAAGTTTTAAATGACTGATCACTTTCATTTGCAGTATTTATAGCTTGTGAAGTTGGTGGCATGTCACTTTCCTGAAGAATATTAAATACAGTAGATAATGAATTATTTATACGCCCAAAGCCTTGCGGGTTTGTTTCTATTGCAGCTGCCTGCTCATCACATTCAGTAAGGTCTGTTTTTACAGAACCCGTCGCATCTCGTAATTTTTCTTTTATCTTTTTGCGAAGATCAAGAAGATCATTTAATGCATCTATTATTTGAAGACGATCCTTATAAAGCATTAGTGAAAGATCATGTTGCTGCTGAAGATAAGTCATAGATGTTTTTACTCTCGGATCTGGTTTTATCGTGAAAGATTGTTCATACTTTTTACCATCAACCGTTAACATGGCTTTATAATTTCCGGGCATCACAAAAGGTGAGCTTTCATTAGGTGCAGTATTTGTATAGATAGCACTGATAGGATATGAGGCCGGTATATTTAAAGGTGGATAACGCATGTCCCATAAAAAACGGTGAGAGCCTTTATCTGCAGATAATATTTGCTGCGGACGAATCCAGTAAAGCGGAATATTTACATCAGGTATTTTATAAAGTGTATCTGTACTAGAATATTTGCGAATAGTATTTCCTTTACTATCCTTTATTTCAAGCATTACATTTTTTGCATTTGCATTTAAGTAATAATCGATCATAGCGCCATCAGGAGGGTTTTCCCCTGCAGGTTCTTCCTGAGGTAAAGGAGTATCTGTCCACATATTCCATCTTACTCTATATGCATTCGCAGGCTTATACAAAATTGTTTGATTGATGAGCTGATTGGATAGTTGTCTTAAAGGAGTAATGTTATCCAATATCCAAAAGCTTCTTCCGTGTGTACCTATAACAAGATCATCATCTTTAATAACAAGATCACGGATAGAAGTTGCCGGCATGTTGAGCCGTAATGATTGCCAATGCTCTCCATCATCAAATGATACATACACTGCTCTTTCACTTCCGGCATACAACAATCCTTTGCGAAATGGATCTTCTCTCACTACATTTATCGGATCATTTGGCAATCCATTTACTATTTCCTTCCATGTTTTTCCGCCATCTTTTGTTTTATAAATATGCGGATGCATATCATCTAACCGAATGCGATTGACAGCTGCATATGCAGCATTCGCATCAAAATGAGAGGCATCCATTAATGATATTTTGCTCCATGAAGTAATTGAAGCCGGTGTAACATTATTCCATGTTTTACCACCATCTTTTGTTATATGTATTAAGCCATCATCTGTGCCGCACCAAATTGTATTTATATCTTTCGGTGATGGAGCAACTGTGTAAATAACTCCACGCCTTGGCATTTTCTTTTGTTCATCCGATGTATAAATACCAACATTAGCAGGAACATCCCATGTATCTCTTGATAGATCGGGACTGATAACGTCCCAGTTTTTTCCCCCATTTAAGGTTTTAAACAAAACATTTCCTGCATAGAATAAAGTTTTATTATCAGCAGGAGAAAACAAAACAGGTGCGGTTCTTATAAACCGATATTTGCCGCTTCGCACAGCTTCGGGTGCAATATTTTGTGTTTGTCCGGTACGCTTATCAAATCTTGAAAGTTTTCCTCCATAAATAATATTTGGATCTAAGGGATCAGCAGCTACATATCCATATTCTTCTGCTCCCACCGGATGCCAGTCATGAAAAGTAATTTGACCATCATTACTTCTGCTGGAAATACCAACAGAGCCACTCTCCTGCTGACCACTATAAACATTGTAAGGAAATGCATTGTCTGTGTTTACATGATACATTTGAGCTGTTGGCTGATTATACCAGGATGAAAATGTTTGTCCGCCGTTAACAGTTATAATTGCTCCCTGATCACTGGCGATTAAAATAATATCAGTATTATTTGGGTTTATCCAGATGCGATGATAATCATCACCTCCCGGCGCTCCACGAAATGCATTCCATATTTTACCACCATCAATAGATTTCCATACAACAACGTCCGCGCTGTAGACAATATCTGCGTTAGTCGGATCTACTTTCACTTCAGCAAAATCACTTCCTCTTCCCCAAATCCTTTCATCACCTGTCATCAATACCCAGGATTCTCCTGCATCATTACTTCGATAAAGGCCACCATATTTGCCTGCATCAACTGTAGCATATAAGCGGTTTGGATCAGAAGGCGAAATACCAAAACCTATTCTTCCTAAACCTTGTTCAGTAGTAGGCAAACCCTTGGTTAATTTCTTCCATGTGTCTCCGCCATCGGATGATTTAAATAGCCCGCTTTCTTTACCATTCCATGCGCCATTCTCCCATGGCCCCTGCCTGCCTGCCCACATATCAGCATAAATAATGTTTGAATTTTTTGGATCGATTGTAACCTGTATAGCACCTGTATTTTCATCTTTGTATAAAACATTTTTCCATGTTTTACCTCCATCAGTAGTTCTGTAAACACCACGTTCCGTATTTGGTCCGTATGGATGGCCTAGGGCTGCAACAAAAACCCTGTTCTCATTTTTTGGATCGATTGCCAAACCTCCTATTTGTTGAACATTATTCAAGCCCAGATGTGTCCAAGTTTTTCCAGCATCGGTGGATTTATACATACCATCTCCAACAGAAAGATCAGGTCGTTGTAATCCTTCCCCACTTCCCACATAGATCACATTGGGATTAGATAGGGATACAACTACATCACCAATTGAGCCAGTGGGCTGATCATCAAAAATGGGTTTCCATGTTCTGCCGTAATCTGTTGTTTTCCAAACGCCGCCATTATTAACACCTATATAAAATACATTTGGTTGTTGTGGCACTCCAACAGCGCCGACTGTTCTTCCACCCCTGTGTGGGCCTATCATCCGCCACTTCATACTATTAAATAAAGGAGGATCGAATGGTTGTGACTTTACCACTGAATTTATCAGAGATAATAGAAAAATAAACAGAATATACTTTTTCATTTTACAGGATTAGGTATCAAGATAATGAATAGAAATAAATTAAAGGCTATTCTCAAACTGTAATTTTTGCTCTGCCTTCTTTGTTGTTTTTCAAAATCGATAAGCGGCTCTCAGATAAATTATACGGGCATCTCTTGTACCAACAGAGCTTTGCTGCAAAAACGAAGTATTCAATTCAGTTTTTTGTTTAAGTGTTTTAAAAAGATCAGAACCGGTTAGCATTATTGATAATTTCTTTTTAAAAAGATCCTGTCGTAAAAGTTTTTCCCGATAACATTTTTACTATTGATTGCAAACTTCGGTTAATTCTAAGAAATCTTACATAAACCGCTGATCAATTAATACATTTGCTTATAAATTAAATTAAAAAGTTATGAAAAAAATATTCAGCATTATTATAATTTTATTTACGTTAAATAATACATGTTTTGCACAGAAAGAAGGCAAAGAAAAAGATGAGGAAAAGGAGAATAAAAACCATATTAAAGTTCCTACTGCAGTAAAAACAGCATTTATAAAAAAATATCGAGCAGCTACAAAAGTTACCTGGGAAAAAGAAAAGGGAAACTATGAAGCCAATTGGGGAGGAAAATCAGGAGAAGACCATTCGGTTATGTTTACTCCTTCAGGCATTTTTGTAGAAAGTGTAGAAGCAATTTCTATAAGCTCATTACCAAAATCCATCCCGGTTTATATTTCCAGGAATTATAATGGCGCACACATTATTGAAGCCGGAAAACTTACCGATGCAGCAGGAAATAAAATGTATGATGTTGAAATAAAAGGTAAAGCATTGCTGTTCGATCTCAATGGAAAGTTTTTAAAGAAAGAGTGATCGACAGAGTTAAATAAATATAAAATCAACATTATACCCCGTTCATTATTTTTCTTTTATTAGATATTTAAATGGTTTAAACAACTTCCTTTATAAAGTATGAGAATGATCTTTACTGCTTCAAAAACATTTTGCTTTATAATTTTGCTCTTTGCTTATTCATTTTTTTCTGGAAATGCTTATGCTCAAACCAATGTTACTATTAGGGTCGTAAATGCAAAAAAAGAACCACTATCTTTTGCCAGCATAGCTGTAACATCAGTTAAGGACAGTACAATAAAATTTAATAAAGTATCTGACAGTGCAGGCTCCGCTGTTTTTAAGCTGGCTCATGAACAATATATAGTTTCAGTTACGTCAATTAATTATGCTCCTTTAAAAAAAGGGATAACGGTTAAGAATGATCATTCAGTTTTTACATTTACTGCTGACTTGCAATCAAAATCATTACAAGGAGTAACCATAACTGCAGTTAAACCTTTAATGCGACAGGAAGACGACAAAACAATTGTTGACCCTGAAAATCTTGCAGCCAGCTCCACCAATGCTTATGAAATACTTGAGAAAACGCCAGGACTTTTTGTAGACCAGGATGGAAATATTTATTTAAGCAGCACTACGCCTGCTACAGTTTATATAAACGGACGTGAACAAAAAATGAGTGGTGCTGATATTGCAACCATGCTTAAAAATTTACCGCCGAACTCAATATCTACCATTGAAATACTAAGAACTCCTTCAGCAAAATACGATGCATCAGGGGGTGGCGGTATTGTGAATGTTGTATTAAAGAAAGGTGTGAAGATCGGGCTTACAGGCAGTGTAACTATTGGGGGTAACCAGGGAAATTACGGAAACCTATTTGTTGGTCTTAATCTAAATAATAATAATGGGAAAGTAACAACCTACATTAACATGCAGGTTGGTAAAAGAAATAATTCTGAGGAAATAAAAACTGACCGGTTGTTTGGTGTTGATTCTTTATTAAGCCAGGATGCACTTTCATTATATCCCACCAATAATTATTTTCTTGGATTTGGTATAAGTTCTTCGCTAAAAAAAAAGTGGGAAGTGAGTTATGACGGAAGAATACATTACAGTAATTTTATTAATACAACCAATAACTTATCTGTTATAAAAAAGATCAGCACTAATGGATTGATAACTGATAACCGCTCTGATGTAACAAATAATGGGAATAATTTTAATCTTAACCAGGGTGTTTCTGCAAAATATAAAATTGACACAACAGGATCTGAATGGAGCACTGATATATCTTATAACTATGCCCCAACAAATTCTGATCAAACTTATATAAATACATTTTTTACCCCGGCAATACCCGTAAACGGAGGTGACGGAAAAATTAAAACACATCTTAATTTTTTCTCTGCCCAATCTAATTTATTATACAAATTACGACACAAGGTAACTGTAGAAACAGGATTGAAAACAAGCCATGTTGCATTTAATAATACTACAGATTATTTCAGGCAAAGCAATGGCAGCAGGTTTAAAGATGTAGGAAGAACAAGTGCTTTCAATTATATTGAAAATATAAATGCAGCTTATTTGCAGGCATCAAAAAATATTTACGGAATTATTTTTAAGTTAGGGACAAGGTTGGAAAATACAAATATGAAAGGAAAGCAAACAGTTCCAAAGGATACTTCTTTCAGTGTGCACCGCACAGATCTTTTCCCTTATGTTTATATAAGTAAGAATTTATTTAAAATAATGAGTTATGAACTGAGGGCATATCTTGTTTATCGCAGAACCATCAGCAGGCCC
>DASYOS010000058.1:0-30279 GCA_036007525.1 Chitinophagaceae bacterium
ATATTATTGAATTTAATCAGGACCTGAATTCTCTAAAAATGGATATCAGGAAGATTGAAAAAGGTTTTGAGATTAACGGGATACCCTATTCATCCGAAATGGTAGTTGAAAAATTAAAAGAGATCCATAATTCAAAGACTAAAAAAGAAGATCATGCCAACTTACTTTTTGATTTTATTGATAGGTACATTAAAGATCATAGAACAACCCGGGAAGCCGGCAGCCTTGCGGTTTATAATTCGCTCAAAAACCATTTACAGAGGTTTCAAAAAGACAGAAAAAAAAATGTGACGTTTGAAAGCATAGATTATAAATTCTTTCAGGATTTTCAAAACTATTTGCTCAAAGAAAGGACCGATGATAAAGGAAAAATAATTAAGGGACTTAATAATACAACAGTTGCTAAGCAATTATCAACGGTAAAAACTTTCTTGAATTATGCACGAATGCATGGTGTATCATCGATATCACAAAGCCATAAGGATTTTAAAATTAAGAAGGAAACTCTTGAGGTAATCGCTCTTACCAATGAAGAGTTTGAGAGATTATATTATTTGGACCTGACAGAAAATAAAAGGCTAGATCAAATATGTGACGTTTTTTGTTTTGCCTGTACTACCGGGTTGCGTTATTCGGACCTCAAGCAAATTAGACGTGAGCACATTAAAGCTGATGAAATAAGAATTACCGTAAAAAAAACAAAGGAGCTACTGTCTGTCCCTTTAACTTCTTTTTCTGTAGCTATATTAAATAAATATAAAAGTTATAATTCTCCTCTCCCTGTGATTTCTAATCAGAAAATGAATGAGTATTTAAAAGAGTTGTGCAAGCTGGCTGAAATAAATGAAGAAATTGAAATTGTCAGATTCACCGGCGCAAAACGAATTACAAAAGTTTATCCAAAACATGAATTAATCGGAGTGCATACCGGCCGCAAAACATTTGTAACATTATCTCTTGAAAAGGGAATGAGTGCTGAAGAGGTTATGACGATTACAGGCCATAAAGATTATAAGAGCTTCTCAAGGTACGTGAAGATTACCGAGCAACGAAAGAAAGTTGTTATGCGTAATGCCTGGGGGACAGATCAGGATTCCGAAATTAAAAGCAATTTAATTTTTCACATAAAAAACAATCATCATGCAAATTAAAAACAAACAAAGCCTCGCTAAAAAATATACCGGGCCAGAAAAGCCCTTTGTGGTAATTAGTCCAAATCTAACTTATGCTATTGACCCGGATTGCATTAATGGTTTTATGAAACATCGTCTCGAACAACATATTAAAGACTTAGAACTTAAACAGAGTGTTTCACTAAAAGTTATACAGTTAATGGAAGAAAAAATCGAATATCTGGAAGCAAGAGATGCTGATGATTTGATAGATAATTGGAAAACCAAATATGAAGCAGCAGTTGAACAAATAAAAGAATTAGAAAATCAAAAAAAAGAATTAGAAAATAAAATTCAAAAAAATGTTCCGTCATTCTCAAATAATTAAAGTTAAAAAGCAGCGGATTAAAAATCCAGTTACTGATCCGGATTTTGGAAAATCATCTTTTTCCATTCCAGTAAACCAAAAGCTAATAAAAAAAGGGAAATCATATTTCTGGTTACCTACTGTTGGTGATAGCATGACAGATAATACCGGTAAGTCAATACCTGCAGGCAGTCTGGTTTTAGTGAGCGAAATCAATATCGAAAACTTTCGCTTTACAAATGTGCCAATGCACAAAGCATTAATTATTACCGGTTACGAGCGAACAGGCAAAATGTATAATATTTTAAAAACAATTCGCTTCATTGATATGTATGATAACAGATTCTTGTTAAGAAGCTATAACCATACGTTTCATGATTTTTACATACCTATTACAAGTGTAAAAAGGATATTTGAAGTTGAATTGGTAAGGCTTCCTTCAGGAACAGAATTTATACCAACCGTGTGGAGAGAATCAATTACTTTTTAAATTTTAAAACCATGGCTACAAATAATAATACAGCAATCAGAGATCTTCTTAATTCAGGCAGCCCGGAACAATGGAAAGATTTTTTATTTGATCTTCAAATTTCGCTAATTGAAAAAAATTATTTTGAGAGCTACACAGATAAAGGCTCCAATGAACATGCGAATTATTTCCGTTCCTTAAAGGATTTTTTCACTGCTCTTCAAAGCAAATAATTAATAACCAACAGAACTTTAAAACATGAAAAATTATTATGTATCCATCGATTTTGACAAAACAAAACCAATTTCCCTGGAAGAAATACAACAGATAGCTTTTGATAGTAAGACAGATGATGGCTATGCAGATTACTTGCAGATGGTTTTGAATAATGCAAAAGGATCATTATCAAAAATTGACGGAGAATGTCTCAATGAAATAGAGTTTGGCATCCATGAATCAGGATGCATAATACCATTCGGCGAAAGTTCTTCGCACCCATATGCAAGAAAAAATTTTTATAAACCACTGGAAGAGGTTATACAAGAGTTGCCCCCTCTTCCTGAGTTTATGTAATTTCAGAACATTAAAAAAATAACAATTCAGGCCACAACATCCAATGGAAGAAAAAGAAGAAAAAGAAGAAAACAATTCAGCTGATTTCGACGAAATAAAAAAGCAGCTTGATCAATTTACTGAGAGAGTTCTAAAAATGTTTATTGACAAACAAAAAGAAGATGAAAAGCTTCATGCTAAAATTTTACTCAAAAACAAAAAAGGCTCAGTAACTTAATTTTTGAGAGTTTAGTTACTAAGCCTTTATTCCAACATAAGATTTATCAGATGCAAGTTAATGAAATAAATAAAGGCGGCTCTGTTATTAACGATATAGATTCTTCTTTATTAAATCTCTATTATGCTAAAGAAAATGGGTACACTTTCTTTAATTATAATGAAGCCATACAATTCCTCCTTAATGAGTATATAACAAATAAAGATAAAGGACTTAAAAAAAAGTTATTCGATTACTTTTCTGTTTTTAATGACCTTAACCAAATAGCAGGAGAAAGTATTGAAAGATTTAATGGTTTTGACAAAAAAAATAAAATCGCATTTTTTGATAAATACATTAAGTTTAATGGAATTGATGAAATGATTTTAGTTAGGGAAAATGTAGAGTATCCTTCTACTTCTGTTACTTTTAAATGTGCAAAAAAATATAATTGGCCAGTAGGAAATGATATTCCAGTTTTATTAAATAAGTTCTATTTTCTCATTGCTGGATCTAAAATATCATATAACAAACAGCAAAATACTTTTAAAAATAATCCTAGTAAGATTATTGAATTGTTTGCAAGCTTACCAGAATATTATTTTAATGCAGGCATCAATATTTCTAATATTGATTTATCATTGAGTTTTGATATATATGTAAATACATTAGAAGCGAATACAACAGCAGGTCAACCTACACAAATATCACGTGCCGCTGTAGCTCTCATTTATATTTATTTAAAAGAAGATGGATTGCCAGGAATTACAGACGTAAACAAAAATATTATAGCAAAAAAGCATGGGCTTGGGGTAACGGCAGGAAGAAAAATAAAAGCATTGTTTAATGAATTCTTGGATGAAAAAAATCGATTAAGTGATAAGCATAAGCCGCGTTATCTTAAAGATAGAATGTCTGATATCAGAAAAGCTTATGAAGAAATTGATCCCAAATATTCACTAGCAAAACAAAAGGCGCTGAGCGACCTAAATTTTTTTAAAAGTAAAAATATAATTACATCTCTTTTGAAAGAATTTTAAAAAATATTTTACCGGGTCGGACCCGGGTAACACTGATATTGTGATTCACATTTGCAATCTAATAATAGATGCAAATGGATGAGAGAATAAAAAAAATAGAAGCGAGGCTCTTTAATATTGAATTACTTCTCCTGGATTTAAAATATTCAATCAATGCTCCACACAAAGGCCGACTTATTGACCTGAGTAGAGCTTCTCAAGTTAGCGGGTTAACTATCCCTTCGTTATACCGCACTGCACAAAAAAATAGCATTCCGATTTATTTTTTTGAAAATGAGTTAATCGAATGTTTAAAGCATTCTGACTTAAGCTTATTAAAAAAAGGTTTTATCAATAAACCTGGATTGCAGAAAGAGGAGGTATCAAGTGAGCTATAACCCATTTGAAGATATAAATGAAAAATTAGAACGCATTGAAATTTTACTTTCTACAAATCCCGCTACTTCAATCATTCACCCGGCAATAGAACAGCCTATCACTACCCGGGAATTATGTGACTTCTTCAGAATTACCGAGCCTACACTTATACGGCTAAAGAAAAAAGGTAAAATACCATTCATTGAAATTGGAGGTTCAATAAGATTTGATAAAGCTGCAGTAATTAAAGCTCTCGAAAAAAATAAATCGCAAAAATCCAATGTGTTTAAAAATGAATGAACCAGCAAAAATAAAACCTTCTAAAATTATTCATCATATTTCTAAGGAAGAAAGTCTCTTAAAAATTAATGGCGTTCATCACACCACCGCATTTGATAAATTTAAAAAGTCAATACTTGATCAAAAAAAAGATTACCCATTACCTGTGCCGGTAGTTGGTTTGTTTCAAAATGGTGAAATTATTCCTGTATTAACTCTCAAATCATTCAGTTTATGGCAAGGAAAGCAAAAATCTAAAAAGACTACAGTTTTAGCTCTTTTGATTGCGGCATTTATTAAACAGGAAGCAATATCTGACACTATTGATTTCGTTGGTATGTTACCTGGTAGTATACTTTTTTTTGATAATGAACAAGGAGAAAGTTATGCAGCAAGAACTATGAAAATGATTTTAAAATTGGTAGGAGTTGAATATTCTGACAAACTAATCTATTGTGATTTAAGAGACCATTCTCCAAAAGAAAGACTTGAGATTATTCATTCCGGAATACAAAATACTCCAAATGTGAAGCTGGTTATTATTGACGGATTGGTAGACTTAATGACAGATTTTATGGATGCATCTGAGGGTCATTTAACAGCAACTGATATGATAAGGCTTTGCTCACAATATGATATTCATATAGCAGGGGTGTTGCATCAGAATAAAAATGATAAAAACGCACGGGCTCACATCGGAAGCATCTCTTCCCAAAAATGTGAGATAGAAATATCAACAGAGGTGGATCCGGAAGATAGATCAAGAAGTATTATAACCTGTCTTAATAGCCGCGGTTTACCATTTGAACCCTTTGCTATCAGGTGGGATAAGGGCTCATTACCTACTATATGCCACGATTGGACTATGACAGGTGAAACGGATAAAAAAATCAATAAAAACTATCATACCTCAAAAGAAATATCTGATGCTGTATTTAAGCCTCTTGTAGCATTAACATATGTTGAATCTATTGCTTCAATTATGAGCACAAAAAAAATGTCAGAGAGCACAGCAAAAAGAAAATTGAATGAATTTTTAGCATGGGGTATTGTCGCCAAGGGTGATGATAAGCGATATAGGATGAACGAACCTTTAAAGATGGAAGGTTCAGAGGGTTCATAAAGGTTCAAAAAAGGTTCATGAACCCTCAGATAGGAGGGTTCACATTTCCCCCTATATAGGGGAATGAACCTGAACCAGATTTTTTGAACCTAACCTTTAAAATAAAAATGAACCTAAAACCCAAATGAATAAAAATGAATTGTAAAAAAGAACAACAAAGAGTAACTGCAGCAGGCGGAATTTATTTTGTTGCAAAGGACATTCAATCATTTGTTGATTTCTATAAAACAACTTTTTAAAATGAGTGAGACGTTAATACAATCATTGATCGGGTTAGATAAAAGCAGTAGAAAATTTAATTGTCCCCGATGTGGCAAAAAAAGATTTGTGAGAATGTATGATTTTACTGCAAAAGAATATTTACCCGATGAAGTGGGGCGTTGTGATCGTGAGGGCGGTTGTGGTTACCACATGACAGCCAAACAATACTTTGAAAGCAAAGGATTAGGATATAAGCCAAAATCAAAAGAGATAGAAATTAAGCCTGAAGTAATTGATTATTTGCCTTTTGATTTTGTACAACAAACAATGAAGGGTTATGATAAAAACAATTTTGTTATAGGGTATGAATCCTTATTTGGTAATGAGATTGCAAAACTTAGCTGCTCAGAATATTCAATAGGAACATCAAAATATCAACACACTCACCGAGATTTTCCTGAATATAAAAGCGCTACAGGTTCAACAATATTTTGGCAAATAGATATTGATGGGAAAGTAAGGTCAGGAAAAGTTATTCTTTATGATGCAGATTCATTTAAAAGAGTAAAGCAGCCCTTCGATCACGTTACATGGATTCACACCTTATTGAAGAAAAAAGGATACAATTTAAAGCAATGCTTCTTTGGAGAATATTTACTTTCTAAATATCCAAACAAAACGGTTGGAATATTAGAATCTGAAAAGTCAGCCATTGTTGCCTCAATTTATTTACCTGACATGGTTTGGTTAGCTACTGGCGGAAGTGGTGCCTGTTTAGGGGATTCAAGTGTTTTTAAGGTTCTAAAGGGAAGGGATGTAATACTATTCCCTGACTTTGGATTTTATAATAAAGAAACAGGAAAAACTTGTTATCAGAAATGGGAAGAAAGATCAGAAAGAATAAAGGAAATACAGCAATGTAGTATAACCGTTAGTAGGATTTTAGAAGATGAATTACCTGAATCAGATCGCACCAAAGGAAGCGATTTGGCAGATTATCTTATTTGCAGAAGCGAAGGTAAAGGGTGGGCTTTGGAAGATGATAATTCTTACCCGATTTTTTGGGATCTATTGATGAAAATAAAAGGGTTCGAATCCACATGTCTCTAAATGATGTTGTATTAAAATATTGAACAATAACCTATTAAAAATAAAAATTGAAAAAGGTAGCAATTTGAGTAGCAATAAAACATCTGTGGAACGAGGTAGACAGATAGACCACTACAGAAATAACAAAAATTAGTTAACTAAAAACAGAGTGTTACAAATCAGTTGACAGCAAAGTTGGCGTAATTAAAAAAAAGAAGGAATTTAAGGAAAGATAAAAAATAAAAATTATGGGACTAAATGTATCAGGCGGTGCTCTTGAATTTGAAGGAGTAATTAATGCAGAGCAGTTCTTTTCAACGCTTCATAAAATGGAAGATGAACTTAAGAAAGTTGCAGCATCAGGAGCCGGAGCAAATCAGAAGATGATAGATGATATCCAAAAGCAATTTTCAGGATTAACTAATTCACTTGAAAGCGGACAATTAAAAATATCACAATCATCTTCAGGTTTTGGTGAAGCTATTTTAGAAATGGCCGGCGGTATAAGTGTTGGTGCTTTAGCACTGGAGGGATTAAAAAAGGGATTAGAGCTTGCAATAGAATATTTTAATAGAGAAAGCGAGGCTACAAAAAGAGCGGCCGAAAATATTAAGATCTTAAATGAAGTTAATGAGGATGCCAATAAGCAAGCGGCGGAGGATAGTGTTAATTTAAAAATATTATACGAAGCCACACAAAATGTTACCCTATCAAATCAGGAACGAATAAAAGCAGCAAATGAACTGCAGGCTTTATATCCCACCATCTTTAAAAACTTTAATGCAGAAAATATTTTACTTGGTGAGGCTAAAAGCGCTTACGATAAACTTACTGCATCTATATATGCAAATGCAAGAGCTGAGGCTGGTAAAAAAAAGCTTGTAGAGTTGCAATCAAAAAGATTGGATAAAGAAACTGAGCAACAAAAAATTGAGGATGATTTTGATAGAGCAAATCTTGAACATATAAATAAACTCGATAATAAAAAATTAAGCAAAGAGCAGAAAAAATTTTTTAAAGTTAGGTCAGGTTATAGACCAGGAAACAGAAAAAAGAAGAACAGCAAAAGATGAAAAGAAAAAGAAACTACAGGAAGAAATTACAAATATAGATGCACAGCAAAAATCTATTGTAAGATTAGTTGGGGCAAATAATCTTATTGATAATATTACAAATACTACAAGGCCACCCAAAACCCCTAAAACGCCAAAAGGTAAGGGTGTTAAATCAGACAAAGCCGAAGATCCTTTTAAAATTGAGCTTGCTGACCTAAACGATAACCTTAAAGATGCGCTAGCACTTGTTGTTGATTCAAAAACAAAATCTTTAGAAGTAGAACTTGATTTTTTAGAGCAGAAAAAAGCATTAGTTCATAAATACGGAAAGTATGAAGGCGACATTAATCTTGATATTGCACAAAAAAGTGAAGAGCTAAGCAAAAGCATTCTTAAAGATGTTGCAGAAAAAAATCAGGACCAACTTAATATAGAAATCACTGGTATTCAGGAAAGATTAGCGGCTGTAGATCAGGATAGTAAGGCAGAATTAAATTTGAAAAGAGATTTAATTGATAAGTTATCTGAGCTTGAGGTAGTTCAATATCAATCATCTGTTCATTCAGCTACACAAACACAATCAAAGATTCTTGATATAAACGCTAAAGCCAATCAAAAGAAAAAACAGTTAGCGGATGCTTTTTATAAAGACCAATTAAAAATTGATTTACAAAATATTGAGAATGCTTCAAAAGGGAGTAGTCTTAAACAGGAAGCAATAATAAATAATCCTCACTCAGGAGATGATACAAAACGTTTAGCAGCAAGAAAAAAATTAACTGATGAATTATCATCCATAGAACAGCAGCAAGCCCGGATTCAAATTGATGTTGATGCAAAGTTTGGAAGTGTTGAAGAGTTAAAGGCTCAAATTAAATCACTTGAAATCAAAGCTGCAGAAGTAAAAAATAAAATTAGTTTACAAACCCAGGATGATAATGTTGCACATTTAACCAATATTATTTCTAAAATATCTGCGTTTCAAAATGTTCTTTCACAATTATCATCAAGTTCAAAAGATTTAAATAAAGATATTTCTGATGTGGTTGTAACATTATCAAAACTTGCAGCGGGTGTTACTATAGCTGTAACGTCCTATAAAAATTTAATTTCAGAACAGGGCAAGCTAAAAGACGCAAAGGAATCTGGTAATAAAAAAGATCAACTATCGGCAATATCAGGAGTTGTTGGTGCAGCTATTGGAGTTGTAGGCGCTGTTGCCGGAATAGTAATTGGCATTGTAAAGTATTTTAAGGCTGCAAAAGAATCACGGATAAAAGCAGAGGCTGAGTTAAAATCCTACTTAAATTCTTTGATTGTTGGAGAGATTGAATACAATGAGCTATTAAGAAAACGGGCTTTATCGCAGCAAGATATAAATAAATTAACCTTAACCGAACTTGAAATTCGGCGTAAATTAATAGATACTCAAAAGCAACAGGCACAGGCTGATTACGATTCTTTATTAGCTCAGATACAAGCAACTGGACAACAGGTAACAGGCGAGCATACTAAAAAGTACGGTGGTATTTTAGGCCTAGGCAGAAAAACAAAAATAGTACAGGATTTGGCAAGCATAGGTAACGCAGGTTTTGACCAATTAGAAAAACTTTTTACTGAAGGTAAACTGGATGCGGCTACGGCCAAATGGTTTGAACAGTTGAGAAAAGTTCATGATGAGATGGATGGAATTAAAGGTGCATCCGAAGATTTAGAAAGGGCAATCAATGAACGGGTCACCGGAACAACATCAACTT
The DNA here is from genome assembly GCA_036007525.1 of Chitinophagaceae bacterium. GTDB lineage: Bacteria > Bacteroidota > Bacteroidia > Chitinophagales > Chitinophagaceae > Ginsengibacter. Next base: position 9,619 of record DASYOS010000058.1, read on the forward strand.
CTATTACTGATAGTATTGCCGATGGATTTTCACAAGGCTTTAAAAGTGTTCAGGACTTTGCAGGAAAAACAGAAGATCTTATTCGTGGCGCAATGCTAAATGCTTTAAAGTATCAGGCTTTGGAAGGGCCAGTTAAAAAACTATTTGAGCAATTTGCTAAGGATGCGGAAAGCGGTGGAGGTTTGGATACATCCGAGATAGCAAAATTTAACTTAGACTTTAATAAGATTATTTCAGATGCTTCAAAATTTGCAGAACAAATGCAAAAGGCTACCGGTATCAATTTAAGCAGTTTAAATAATTCAAATCAAAACAGTCTTAAAGGGGCTATACAAACACAGCTATCAGAAAATACAGGTAGTGTACTTGCAGGACAGTTTGGTGGATTGCGATTAACAGCAATTGAACAATTGAATGTAGCAAGAACTCAATTACAGGCACTGAATAAAATTGAAGCTAATACAGCAGCAGCCGTTGTTATAATGGGAAATTATTATCGCAAATGGGACACAACTGGGATCAAAATAGTTTGATAAAAAATAATTTGATAGGTTATAGTTGCATTCGGACTATTATAAAATTGAAACATTAATATAGAAATACTTAACAATAAACAAAAAACCATAAAGCAGTTGATAATGTAGTTGACGCTTTTATTAAATCAATATAAAAAAACAATCATGGCAGAATATAAAATTTTAGATCTTATTCCCGAAAATTTAAGACCTAAGCTTATTGAAGAGGTACAGGAAATATTAAATACAGTAGCTAAGAAAAAGGAATCTGAAAAAGCAAAAGAGAAAATTTCAGATGAAATGGTAAAGGAGATTGTAGAAACAATTATGCCTTAGTAACAACATTAATAAATTTAAAATTACTTACAAATCATGGAACGTATTATTTTAGAAGAAAACAAAAACAAACAAGACAGCGAAATTAACAAGGTGCATAAGTTTTTAAGCGCTGTAAATAAAGAGTTATTGGTATTTAATTCTGATACAGGAGGTTATCAGCTCAGGCTAGATCAGGTTATTAAAGTTTTAAATGGTGCCGATACATATTACCTACTTGAACCTGTTGATGCATTCTTTGATAAGCAATTAGATAATAGCAAGATTACCGGCAAATTAATGAGAGATAATTTTAAAGCCGGCACTAAAGAGCTTATAAATAAATTTCTATTTAACATGAAATCCCTCAATAATATGCAAGGCAGTGAATATATACATAACGGTTTAAGCATGAATAATGCAGGTTTACTTGAGCTAACAAAGGAGAATGAAGACAAAATAAAAGATTCATTCAGGTCATGTATTAATACAGATGACGGAAATGAATTTTATAAAAAGCATGAAGAGGCGGCAAAACATTTATCGAGCTTTTGCACATTTGTAAAAAAACATACTGAAGGGTTAAATTATATTAATATCTCTCAACTCGCTGGCAACTTTTTTAGTTTAGATAATACATCCGGAGAAGTGAAAGTTAATCACGTTAATTACGATAGATTCATCACAAAAAAAGCAGTTTAATAAATATGACACCTGAAGAAAAAATACAAATTGCAAAAACAATTTCAAGCTCCCAAACAGCCGAAAATGTAAATAAGCTGGTTAAAATATTGGGGAAAGAAGAATTTATTGCGCTAATGATAAAACCACTTTTTGAAATGAATAAACCGGAAGGAATAAAAGGAGAAATAGAGGAAGTTATGAGAATGGCATTTGCAATAACTTTTGAGAGAATTAAAAATCAACAATCAGGCGACGATATTATAAATCACATACATTAAATTATCTAAAATTATCTAAAATAGATAACGATATGGCAAGAGATGGAACAAAAACTGGGGGTAGAAGAAAAGGGAGTACCAATAAAATTAAAAGTGATTTAAGGGAAAAGATAACTGAGTTCTTAGGTGGCAATTTTGCGCATATTAAAAGGACTTTTATGAACCTGGAACCCAGGGACAAGATGAAATTTTATACCGATTTGCTTCAATATGGATTACCAAAATTGCAGGCAACATCTTTAGATTTCGATTTAAATCAGTTATCAGATAAGCAACTGGACCAGTTGTTTAATAAAATTATTGAAGCATTTAAAAATAATAACGCAACATGAACAGAAATGATAAGTTGAATTTTATAAATTCATTAAAAAACGGTAGGGTAGACTTAAAGGATTTACCGGAAATTCCGGATAGCGAAGAACTTATTAAATGTTTACCTACCGCTGTTTTACTCCAGATTGTGGAGTTATCAAAAAAAAATTTACCCATATCATCAGAAATAATAAATGAGATCGCTCAGCATATAAGGCAGGAGTCTGTAGTATTAAGGCACAAGGATTATTGGCTAAAAGTTTATACTCCGATATCAGAACCACAACTATAGAAGCTATAAACAACAGAGATATAAGAAATGCTGTCAATTAGGGGACATTTTCAAAAATAAAAAATGCTTAAAGCAATATTTACACCTGTAGAAATTGAGAACCTCTTAAAACAAAAGGTTGCAGAAATTGAAAATGAAATAATAGACAGGCTAATTTTTATCGGAGAAACTTTTGTAAATAATGCCCGTAATAAAACATTCGATCAAAATTATATCGATGCTATTAATAGCCTGGCTTACGCGAAAGGAGAAAGACGTGCAATAATTGAAGAGGCCACCCCAGGCTTTAAAGATCATACACAAAACCTGAGATCTTCAATTGGATATTTAATCTTAAAAAATGGCGAACCTGTATTTAATGCTTTTGAAGGGGGGAGTCCAGAAGGCAAGGCAATAGGATTGCGCATAGCCACAGAAGCGTCTAAAAAATTCGGCCATACAAAAGGAATAGTTCTTATTGTCGTCGCTGGAATGTCATATAGCAGCTATGTTGAGTCAAAGGGCTACGACGTAATTACCGGCTCTTCCATTATTGCAGAAAATGATTTGAGGAAAGCAATTAAAGAGATGGAGAAAAAATTCAGATAATAAATTGTCATGGCTAATGGAAAAAAACAGTAGCCTTTAAAAAATCTGCAACCGTTTCCAGATGCAATCCCGGGGCAAATATTAACAGGAATAAACAATCATAGTTTGCCTCTACTAACGCATCCGGAACATTGTTTCAAAAGTCCTTAATTTTTGCCTTCATCTGTGCCTCTGTTCTTTTTTTGATAATATCTTTTGTTGCTCTTTCGCATTGTGAAACTATTGTTGATGTTGGGTCATATGATATTAAGTAGTAAGAGATGTATTGATGCTTACATTCACTATCTCGATAATCAGATAACCTGGAATATGCTCTTATATCATCAGGCTCACCTGACCATGTTGTTGTGTACGCTACCTCTTCTACTTCAAACTTCCCGGCACCTGTAAGAGCATTACTACACTGAACGGTTTTTTTTTCGGTCTCTGTTTTTCCACTACCATATTTTAATTTGAAAGCTGTTGTAAAGTCGCTGGTAGGGTTGGTAATTTGTATCGAATAAAGAGTGTCATTAAAAAATTTCAATTCTAAATTATTTACCTCAATATCTGAAACCTTGTAGGAAGGGAGTAATAAAAGCTTTGCACTCTCGCACATTACGTAGGAGTACTTCAAGCTTTCTTGAAAATGTGCGCTATCATATATTACCAATGTTGCCTTCCTGGGTCTATACACTTCTGAGAAAGAAAGCTTTTCATTTTTTGAGCTTACTATTTTTTTTGGATTAACGTCAATATCACTTAATAACTGGTCGTAAGTTTTACCCAGTTTTATTTTACCAAATCCATCCACAGGCTGTGCGTTTATCAATGTAGGTAAGGAAATAAGTAGGCTCAGTAATAACTTTTTCATTTTCAGGTCTTTTGTGTAATACAAAATACAATAATTATTAATTTAATTACCAGGTACTATCAAAAGAATTAAATTTGAATTATAAAAGAGTATTAAGATGAAAAAGAAAAAAATTTTAATGCCATTAGAAGCGCCTCCTGTGTACCCGGTTGTAAGTAAGCCGAAGAAAAAAACAGGTAAAAAGTAAATAACTCCTGTTGGCTCTGAATTAGATTAAGAATTCATTTTTTTAGCCATATGCGAATCTGCTTCTTTTAATTTCTCCTGCTCTGATAGTGGTAAAGCTGATCTCCTTTTTAATTCCTGTTCCCTTGCAAAAGCAAAAAATTCTTTTACCTTACCACTTACAGGACCACCATCTGATTCTTCAAATGGGTTGTTTATATTAATCTTATTGTCCATAATACAAAATTATGCAGATTTTTAACAGGCTTATGCAAATGGTGAAAATAAGGCAATCAATTTAAGAAGCATATAATATTTAGTATATTTAGAGAGCTTGAAAGAAAAGCACATAAATGACAAAACCGATATTAAACAAAAGTGAAAAGCAACTTCTGGACCTATCATTAGGTAAAAAGCCTGAAACAGAAAAGGAGAAGAAGTTAGCAAAGCAAATGAAGGAGATCCGTGATAAAGGCGGTATTGTAGAAGTACCCCATGATTAAATTGAATGGATAATATTAAATATTACGATAGGTTTAATAAAGAAACCATATACTTATGGAATGATGATGCTGAATGCTATGTAAAGTTTGATCCTATAACAGGAACTTTTGCAAAATATAAAGGTAGGAATGAGTTTAGAATTGCTTCAGTATACTGATACTGTGGTTATGGCTAGAGACGGTAAAAGAGAGGTTACACAAAAAGAATATGAAAATGCTTAAAAGCATATAATATTTTTCCAAATAAATGGAAATAACGCTGTGCAATATTTGTAAAAATTATTTAGGTGATTTAAAATGTCAGGCTTTCCCTCAAGGAATCCCGGAACAAATACTGAATGGTGAAAATAATCACACAGAACCTTTGTCCGATCAGGATAATGAAATTGTTTTTGAAATGGATAAAAAAATAAAAGATATTTCTAAAGAAGATAAAAAAAAGATGCTTCAAAAAATGAGTTCTTCAGGTGCCGGGGAAATACTGTCTGAAATATTTTAAGGGTGAGAACAACGGCACTTGATATAACAAAAAAAGGCAGTGTAAAGACACCGCCCGATTGTTAAATAATAGCTTTCGCTATATATTGCAAAGTTACTTTTAAAGGCTATCAATAATATCTTTCTTAGGACCATTAATGGAAGCCACAATCACAACTTTAGTTTGTTTCAGGGGTGAATTAATAATTACTGTTTCACCAATTTTGTATGAGTTACTTGCTGACATAAAATTTGTTTTTATAATGAAAATTGACTTTTTTTTGCTACCTAATTTGCTACCTGTAATAAAATAAAAATCGCAAACAAGCTACCACACAACGTTTGCAATAAATATTAGCGGAGACTGAGGGATTCGAACCCTCGATACAGTTTCCCGTATACACACTTTCCAGGCGTGCTCCTTCAACCACTCGGACAAGTCTCCAAAAAATAGTTAGCAAATTTACAGGTTATAAAGTTGCCATATCAATTACAAAGCGGTAACGAACATCACCTTTTAACATGCGCTCATATGCTTCATTAATATCTTTAATATTTATCACTTCCACATCTGATACAATATTATGTTCTGCACAATAATCTAGCATCTCCTGTGTTTCCGGTATACCGCCAATTAATGAACCTGTAAAACTTTTTCTCTTCATTATAAGACTGAAAGCATGAATTTGTGCAGGAGATGGAGGAGCGCCAACACACGTCATAACACCACTGGTTTTTAGCATATTTAAATACATATTATAATCATGATCTGCAGATACGGTATCCAGAATAAAATCAAAATAATTATTTACACTGTTTGCCTGTTCAGCATCTGTAGTTAAAATAAATTTATGTGCTCCCAATCTTTTTGCATCGCTTTCTTTTGCAGCAGAATGGCTAAGCATGGTAACCTCTGCCCCAAAAGAAACAGCAAGCTTAACGCCCATATGCCCTAAGCCACCAAGACCAACAATACCCACTTTATGCCCCTTGCCAATTTCCCAATGCCTCAACGGAGAGAAGGTTGTAATGCCGGCACAAAGTAATGGTGCTACAGCTTCCAGCGGAAGCTTATCAGAAATTTTCAAAACAAAATCATTATGAACCACTATTTTTTTACTGTATCCGCCATACGTATTGCCACTTCCATCTTTTTCCTGTCCGTTATAGGTACCCACCATTCCATTATCACAATATTGTTCAAGTCCTTTTTTACAATTGTCACATTCCCTGCAGCTATCAACAAGGCAGCCTACACCAACAGTATCCCCTGCCTTATATTTTTTTACCTTATCTCCAACCCTAGTAACCTTACCAACAATTTCATGACCGGGCACACATGGATAAACAGTTCCGCCCCATTCGTTACGTGCAGTATGAAGATCACTGTGGCAAACCCCGCAATATAAAATTTCTATTTCCACATCCATAGGCTTAGGCTCTCTGCGTTCAATATTTAATATTGCTATTGGGGCAGTAGCGGATTGTGAACCGTATGCTTTTATTGCTGACATAATTTTTTATTTATAACGACAAATGTAAGTTCAAAATAATGATCATAAAAAAAGTCCATGCAAATTGCATGGACTTTCTAAGTTTTTTAAAACCCTCTTATTGAACTCTTCCCGTTCTTTTATCTCTTTTTCTGCCAATAATATAACCACCTGCAGCTCCTGCAACACCGCCTATAACGGCACCTTTTCCTCCTTTAACAACTCCACCTACAACTGCTCCACCTACACCTCCTATGATAGCGCCTTTTGCAGCACTGCTCATTCCTCTTCTCTGTGGTGCTGGTGCGGTAGTAGTTTGATTTGAATAACCTCCGTTATTGGATGTGTTGGAGGTATTACTTCCAGTATTTCTGTTTCTAGTATTGTTACTGTATGTCCTGGTTCTTGTTCTAGGGGCCGGAGCTCTATAGGTATTCGTCGTACGCCGGTTAGCAACGGCTGTTCTGTTCTGAGTTCCGGGTGTTACTGTGCTTGTCTCTATCACACTACCTGTATCTGTCCTCATATTACTTTTATACATACCGGTAGTATCTGTCAAGATCACGTCTTTATTGGTATCTAAATCGGATTTAGATTTGCAAGCGACAAAAATAGTTGCAACCATAAAGTATTGTATTACCTTTTTCATATCTGTAGTTTTAATTACCTTATGTATTGGGAAAACTGTGCCAAAGTCGGTTTTTTTATTAAACTTTATGAAGATAGATGTAACACTACTAACGTCAATCATTTGATTTTCAATATATTATGCTATTAATATCCAAGTTCGAACCTGTGAGTATTAAGAGTATAACTTGCCCAGGTCAGGTATTGTAATTCTTTCAATATTCAAACTCCTGCAGAGTGCATTAAAATCTGCAACCTGCTTTTGTAATTCTATATATTCATTTTTTATGGGCTGCCATTGTGCATTTAATTCAGTAAGGCGCTGTTGCTGACCCCCGGTTACTGCAGGAATATTTACATCCATTTCTCCTTTAAGAAAAATATAATCAGCACTCAGCATATTTACAAAATTTATGATATCATCATTGCTTTGCGCTTTAGGCTGAACAAGTTTCTCTTCCCATGCTGTGATTTTTTTCACCAGTTTTTTACCGTTATCAATAGCAGGTTTATAAACCACTGTATCAGTTAATAATTCTATCAGATCGTTTATTTGTTTACGTACCATACGCATCTGTATTACGGCATCATGTATTTCTTTTATTTTATTATCTACTTCAGTTAGGGTTTGTTGTTGCTGCAAATATTCCGCTGCAGTCGAATTAATCCTTGGATCAGGAAGAATGGTAATCACAGTTGTTTTTTCTTCTTTATCAGTCTTCAGTCTTGCGACATATTTTCCGGGAGCAACTTTTCTACCCTGGTAACTTCCTTCAATAAATACATTGGGCACACCTGGTAATGTAGCGTAGCGCATATCCCATACAAAACGGTTGAGCCCCGGTTTATTTGGCAATAACGGTTCAGCTTCAGGTCCACCCGGAAACTTTACAAATTTTTTATCCGGCTTGGTAGAATAACTGCGGATCAACTGTCCCTTATCATCAAGAATATCCAATGTGAGTTTTATAGAATCCGGTTTTGCGGGCACTAAATAATAAATAGAAACTCCTGTTGGAGGGTTGGTGCCTGAGCTATAAATCGGAGGAGGGCCATCGTCATCGTCAGGGCTTGCATCCAGCGCACTTCCGCCCGATACACGATATGCATCTGTTGGTTTAAAAAGATCTAATCTTTTTGTAGTATCTGTTCTGTTGTATTGGCGAAAAATTGTAAGATCATCCAATATCCAAAATGCACGCCCCATTGTTGAGGCGATCAAATTTCCTTTATGCACTTTAAGGTCAGTAATTGGCGTTACCGGTAAATTCAGTTGCTGCTGCTTCCATGCTTTACCTCCGTTGTAGGAAATATAAAACCCTGTTTCAGTGCCTGCATATAGCAGATCTTTTTTTACATCATCTTCTCTAATAACTCTTGTATAAGCACCATAAGGAATACCGGTACTTATATTCGTCCATGTTTTACCATAGTCAGTTGTTTTATAAAGCGCCGGTGCAAAATTATTTACCTTATATCTGGTTGTTGCAATGTAAGCAGTAGCCTTATCGTGTGGTGAAAGTTCGATGCAATTGATAAGCGTTTCTCCAACACCTGCAGGTGTTACATTGTTCCATGTTTTTCCGTTATCCCTGCTAAGATGTACAAGTCCATCATCACTTCCTGTCCATATTACTCCTTTTTCATAAGGCGATTCTGCAACGTAAGCTATTGTACCATAATTTTCTCCACCGGCACCTTCATTTGTATAAGGCACACCACTCATTCCCATTTTAGCCGTATCATGCCTGGTAAGGTCGGGTGAAATTGCTTCCCAGTTTATCCCTTTATTATTTGTTCTGAATAAAACATTTCCTGCATGATAAAAAACATTTGGATCGTTGGGTGAATTAATGATCGGTGCATTCCAGTTAAAACGATATTTCATATTTTTTGGCTGGAGACTTTGATATTGAACAGGCGAAACCATGATGCCTTTGCCTTCCTTGATTTCCTGATCAAATAATTCTATCGTTCCCTGGTAACTGCCACCCATTGAAAATTTTGGGTTGTTGGGATCAAATGCGATAAAAGCACTTTCACCTCCTGCTGCAGGAGACCAATCACGTTCGCCAATACTATATCCTGCAAGGTTTCTGCTTGCTATCATGACCGAAGTATTATCCTGCTGGCCTCCATACACATAATATGGAAAACGATTATCAGCATTCACTCTGTAAAATTGCCCTGTAGGCTGATTGTTTTGTGCTGACCATGTTTTGCCGGTATTAAAACTGATAGCTGCGCCACCATCATTGGCAATGATCATGTTTTTACTGTTATTCGGATTTATCCATAGCTGATGATAATCGCCATGTGTACCACGGATGTTGCTCCATGTTTTGCCGCCATCAATTGATCTTAAGCCCGGGGAATTAAAAGCATATACAACATTTTCATTCTGCGGATCAAGCGCTATCTCAATATAATACCATGCTCTTTGTACTAAGCGATGATCTTTGCTTATCCTGTTCCAGCTTTTTCCTGCATCATCACTTACAAATAATCCACCCTGTTCTTTTTCCGTATCGCTTTCAATAAGTGCATAAACTTTATCAGCGTTTGCCCTGCTTACCGCAATGGCCATCTTACCTTTTTCTTTTGGCAAACCTTTGCTAAGCTTTATCCATGTTTCCCCGCCATCGGTAGATTTATATAAATTGCTACCCTTGCCACCACTTTTTATTTCCCATGGCAGGCGGCGGTGCTCCCACATGGCAGCATATAATATTCTTGGGTTTGTCATGTCCATACTAAGATCAGCGCAGCCAGTATTCTCATCTACATATAAAATTTTCTTCCATGTTGTGCCCCCATCAATTGATTTGTAAATACCACGCTCTTGTGACGGGCCATGCAAAGCACCCTGTGCGGCAACGTAAACAATATCAGGATTTGAGGGGTGAATGCGGATGTTTGCAATATGTCGCGTTAATTCGAGCCCCATTTTTTTCCACGTCTTTCCTGCATCAGTTGATTTATAAACTCCATCTCCATACGAGGTCATAACTCCACGTGGTGCATGCTCTCCCATGCCAACAAAAACAACATTGGCATCACTCTCACTAACTGCAACTGCGCCTACAGAGCCCGTTGTAAAAAAACCATCAGAAATATTTTGCCAGTTGGCCCCTGCATCAAATGTTTTCCAAACGCCACCGCCTGTAGTACCCATATAATATGTCATAGGATCACCCACTACACCCGTAGCGGTTACTGATCGTCCGCCACGAAAAGGGCCGATGTTGCGCCATTTTAAATTTCTTAAACTTGAATCAATTACGGTAGTGGCAGCAACTGTTTCTAAAGGCTGCGTTTCTTTTTTCTTGCCGGGTTTTTGCTGGGCATTTATTTGAAGAACGAAAATTAGACAAGGGAGAAGTAGAGATATTTTTTTCATGCAGTAAGTTTAAATCTGAAAGGGGAAGATAAGAATTAAGAATTATTCATACCTATTTCTCACTTTTTCAGTCCGGATGAAATTGAAACTGCCAACTATTGATCTCACTTTTACTGCGGCTACATTAAAAGCTACCCATAAACTTTCTTATGCCGATGCCCTTGCGCTGCACATAAATGGAACATTAGTTATAAACGATAAAGAATTTGCTAATCGTAAGGATATAAAAGGATGTAAGTTCAAGTATGTTTCTTAACCCCTGTATTAATATGGAATAATGAATTAAATAAAAAGTAACATTATCTAGCAGTATCCCGCCTGTCTTTTTTTCTGCCAAGTATATAGCCACCCGCTGCGCCAATAACACCGCCGATCACTGCGCCTTTCCCTTTATTTTTACTTAAAATTGCACCACCTATCGCACCACCTACACCACCGATCACTGCACCTTTTGTTGAGTTGCTCCAGCCTTTATCTTTTTCTACGGGTGCAGGTGCTGGCGCTGTAGTAGTACCAGTTGTACCCGTGCCTGAATTATTTCCGTTATTTGTATTACCATTATTTTCTGTGTTTTGTGAACCCTGGTTATTATTAGGTTCTCTATAAACAGGAGCTGAGGGTGTAGCCTGTCTTACGGTTCTTCTTCTGGCAGCTACAGGCCTATCCACATAAATTGTACGTGTAACAGTTTTTACCTGAACAGGCTGTGGAGGCGCAGCTACTACATTTACAGCAGCTCCGGTATCTGAGGATGCATTGCTGTTATACATGCTTGATGTATCTGTTACAATAACATCTTTTTTCGTTTCAAGATCCGAGTCACCTTTGCAGGCTGCAAATAATAATGTAACCCCGCAAATCACTAATATATTTCTCATAACATTTTTTTAATTGTATTTATATACGGGAAAATTGTGCCACAGTCTTAAATTTCAATAGGAATAGTTGTTAATTATACTTAGCAAGGCAGGGGAAAGCACAAAAAAATCCCGGCTTTAACCGGGATCTATCTTTATTAAAAATCTAATTAATTGGCTCCTTCTTCTGCTTCCGCCTTATCTTTTTTACGGCCTAATATATAACCACCGGCTGCGCCAATTACACCACCAATTACTGCACCTTTTACTTTTTTCTTACTGATTATTGCACCTGCCACAGCGCCTCCCACCCCACCTATCACTGCATCTTTAGCTGCATTGCTCCATCCCTCTTTCTCTTTTTTTACAGGCTCTGCCGGGGCAGTTTCAGTGCCTACTGTACCTGTGTTTCCGGATGTGCCTGAACCTTGTGTTGCTGTACCGGTATTGCTTTGTGTTTGTGGCACAGTAGTGATAACGGGCGCTGCAGGGGCAGCTTCACGAATTACCCGCCTGGTTGCCTTTGGCGCCCTGTCTACATATACAATACGTGTCTCCCTTATTATTCTTGTTGGCGCAACAGCAGCTGGTGCCTGTTGAGCAACAGGTGTACCTATATCTGTAGAGGCATTATTATTATACATTGCAGAAGTATCCGTTATAACAACGTCTTTTTTTGCATCAAGATCTGAATTTGAATTGCAGGCTGCAAAGATTGTAGCGGCTGCAAAAAATGTAAATATCTTTTTCATGTTTAGCAATTTTAGTTACTATTTATAGACGCAGAAACACCACTAAAGTTCTATAGTTAAAAGTTAATTGTTGTTAATGTTTGGGGGGTTATAATTACGTGTTAAATCAACAGCACAATATCTTTGTAAGATGAAAGATGAGCATACCAAAACCCCGCAGTTAAAATATAAGTAGCATTAAAGGCAAGGATCCAAAGCCTGAAATGTTGGTACGAAAACTCTTAAAGAAAAATACAGAATCTTACTTTTTTACTTTGTCTTACTTTTTTATATTTGTAAGAATTAAATAATTATTATGCATTCAAGCGTATTAACAAACAAAGGGCAAATAATAATACCAAAGGGATTAAGGGATAAGTATAAGCTCAACCCGGGCACTAAAGTATTTTTTGAAGAAACTACCGATGGCATAATTTTAAAACAGGTGGATGCTGCTTTTATAAAAAGCGCCAGGGGAATGATACCTAAGAGAAAAGCAGACAAGCCAATGTCTGAATGGTGGCCGGAATACAAAGCAGAAGAAAGAGCAATTGAAGAAAGAAAATTAAGCCTGATAAGCGAACCCGAAACTGCATATAAAAAAGCTGTAAAAATTAAAAGAAAAAAATAATGGCAGCATATGTTTTAGACACATTTGCATTGGTTGCATTTTTCAGGGGAGAAAAAGGTGCGGATGAGGTTGAGAAGCTTTTGGTTGACGCATTAACCGGCAGGCATCAATTGTATTTATGTTCGTATAATGCCGGGGAGATCTATTATGCTATATGGAGGAAGAGCGGTAAAGGAATGGCAGATGCCTGCAGGATTAAATTATTACAGTTTCAGATCACTATTATAGAGGCCGACCTGCAGCTAACCTTTGAAGCTGCCACAATAAAAGCCACCCACAAACTCTCTTACGCTGATGCACACGCTGCAGCACTGGCATTGCATTTAAATGCAACTGTACTAACCGGCGACAAAGAATTCAACGATCTTAAAAATATTAAAGGGTTTAAGGTCAAACAGATCGTATAAAAAGATTTTGGTACTGTTTAACTTTACCAGATGGCAGATGTACACAGCAGGGAAGTAAGCAGCTACAACATGAGCCGCATAAAAGGCAAGGATACAAAGCCGGAAATGCTGGTAAGGAGATTTTTACATGCTAATGGATTCCGCTATAAGCTGCATGATAAAAGCCTGCCGGGCAAACCTGATATTGTTTTACCAAAATACCAAACTGTAATTTTTGTACATGGATGCTTTTGGCATGGGCATAATGGATGTAAATATTTTGTTGTACCCAAAACAAGAACAGCCTGGTGGCTGAATAAAATAAACAGCAACATTGCCAATGATACAAAAGCGATTAAAGCACTAAAGAAAGAAGGATGGAAAATTATTAATTTATGGGAGTGTGATCTTAAACCTTTGGAAATTAACAAAGCACTTCAACCTCTTCTTAAAAAACTTTCCTGAATTATTTTGTAAATTTGTTTTGCACATGGAAAAGAGACAAACAATAAAAAAAGAATTTAATTCAAAGGGAGCTTCCATTTTTAAAAAGATGCTTGAAGATAAAAAGAGAATTCAGCAACATTTACAAAAAGGTGGAAAACTATCTGACTTAAAAAACAAATACAAATTTGTTAAGCCCTTACCCACTAACTGAAGCTGACGATCTATCCTACCAGTTTACAACCAGTCAGCATGTTAAGTACCACATATTTTTCATAGACTATAGTTACATGTTTGTAGCTTATCCCCTTATTGCAGGTAATTTTTACTCTTTTAATATTGATGTGGTGGAAGGCGATAGTAATGCGGCAATTTCTGATGAAAGAATAGGAGTAACCATTGTAGAGGTTTTTAAAACGTTTTTTATGCGTATAGAGAATGTTGCAGTGTATGTGTGCGATATTGCTGATGTACGCCACATGGCAAGAAAAAGAAAATTTGATTTTTGATTTTGGAAATACAATGATGGTTCCATTATTAAAGAAGATGGTATTGCAATGGCTGGAAATATGGAAATACTAAACTCCCTGTTGGTTCACAATAACAACCCAAAGCTTTCCGAATTGATCTTTGCTTTTAAAGACCTGAATTCCAAAGCAGGTGATAAATAAAGAAGTTTGATACTATTCTCAAAACTTTCCTAACATTTTTTTACAGATTATCCAACGTGACTTAAAAGCCAACGGACTTTAAGTCACATAAGGTAGAATTGTATTATGAATAACAAAAAGGTTTATTCTTTATGTGAAGCAGTCGCAGATATTAGTTATATCGCAGCAAAAGGAAATTACAAAACTCAAGACAGCCGTGAAATGATTAACCAATTTATTGAGTGGGCAATGGAGTTTGAATATTTGCATAAACATATAGAATGGGGAATCAATTCGCCGTTAGACTATATTGAATCAATTGATTATTTTACTTTGTTTAAAATAAATCAATGGCGTAATGTATGAGAAGTTATGAGCTTAATATACGGCAAAAATTCCCTTACTTTTAAACTTCTATGCAAAGAAGTTTCTACTCAGATACGATTACTAATTTTTGTGAATCCTCTACAGACAAAATCTTAGGAAGTATTGCTACAAAGAATAATTTTTCTTTAGAGCTTACCCAAAAAGAGGCATGGCTCAAAGAAATAATAGCTCTAAAAGAAGTTTTAAAAAATTATGAAGGAAGAATCTTTTTTGAATATTCTATTCCTCGTATGGGGAGAAGAATTGATGTTGTATTAATTATTAAGAATGTAATTTTTGTTCTAGAATTTAAAGTCGGCGAAAGAGAATTTTTATTAAGTGCAAGTGATCAGGTTTTAGATTATAGTCTTGATTTAAAAAACTTTCATGAAACAAGTCACAAACATTTAATAGCTCCCATATTAATTGCAACAGAGGCTAAAAATGTTATTCCTTTTATTGCAACAACACCTCATGAGGACAATCTTTTATTTCCCATTAAAACAAACTTAGAATTATTAGCAAAAGTGATAACCGATGTTTTATCATTCGCTGATGGTGATGATATTAATAATGAGACTTGGGAGGCTGGCCGATATTCGCCAACACCTACAATTATTGAAGCTGCTATGGCTTTATACAATGGGCATAACGTTGCAGAAATTTCAAGAAGTGATGCAGAAGCAACTAACCTGACTAAAACAAGTAATGCTTTAAGAGAAATTATTTTTCAATCAAAAGAAAAACAAGAAAAAGCAATTTGTTTTGTAACAGGCGTTCCTGGTGCAGGAAAAACTTTGGTTGGACTTGATATCGCTACAAAACATTTGGATAAAGACAATGACCTCACCAGTGTTTTCCTTTCGGGCAATGGACCGTTGGTTGCTATTTTGAGAGAAGCATTAACTAGAGATAAATTTTCCCGAGAAAAAAAATTGGGCAAAAAAGTTAGGAAGGGAGAAATAATGAGTGAAGTAAAATTATTTATTCAGAACGTACATAATTTTCGTGATGAAAGTTTAAAAGACGAACGACCTCCCTTTGAACACGTAACAATTTTTGATGAAGCACAAAGAGCGTGGAATCATACACAGACAGCCAACTTTATGTTGCGCAAAAAAAATACACCCAACTTTAATATTTCTGAACCAGAGTTTTTAATTGGATGCTTAGATAGACATAAAGATTGGGCAGTTATTATTTGTTTAGTTGGAGGTGGTCAGGAAATAAATACAGGCGAAGCAGGAATAAGCGAATGGATAGAATCACTTAATCGGTCTTTTCCTGAATGGCGTGTGTACGTTTCTGATAAATTAACGGATAGTGAGTATGCAGCAGGGAATGCATTGGAAATTCTTAAGACCCATAAATATGTTGTTACAAATACCGCATTACATCTTTCGGTTTCACTACGTTCTTTTAGGGCAGAACATCTTTCGTTGTTAATTAAAAATCTTTTAGACTTAAATATTGAAGAAGCAAAAAGGAATTATGAAGAAATAAGAGATAAGTACCCAATCGTATTAACAAGAAGTGTATCCAAAGCAAAAAAATGGCTAAAAGAAAAAGCCAGAGGAACGGAACGGTATGGAATGGTTGTTTCATCCCAAGCAATAAGGTTAAAGCCATATGCAATTGATGTAAAATCTCCAATGGATCCTATACATTGGTTTTTAGATGGTAAAGAAGATATTAGATCGTCTTATTATTTAGAAGATGTAGCAACAGAATTTCAGGTACAGGGCTTAGAGCTTGATTGGGCTTGTATTATATGGGATGGTGACTTTAGATATTCGAATGATGGATGGAAATCATTCTCTTTTGTTGGAAGCAAATGGAATAACATTAATAAAGAAGAAAGGAAACTGTATTTAAAAAATGCCTACCGAGTTTTATTAACAAGAGCTAGACAAGGAATGGTGATAGTTGTACCAGAGGGTGATGAGGAAGACCCTACAAGACATTCATCCTTTTATAATTCCACATTCAGTTATTTATATGAAATAGGACTTAACGTAATTTAGTTTTATATAATCCTCTACCTCCTCACTTTCAAAAACCCTACGCTCCTGCTATTGCTGTTAATAATATACCCCTGGCTGTTTACCCATAGTTTTGTACCTGTTTCATCTGTAATAATATAAGGATAAGCGCTGTTATCGGTTTTTACCATTTTACCAATGCTGTATAGCCTGTTATTCAGCTGGCGTACAATATTAAATTGTGCCGTAAGGTAAAAAGCAGATCGCTGTTCTGCAACAAATGTTATATCTGCCAAAATATATCTTTCATTAACATCATTGCTTTCTGTATTTGTTCTTACAGGATAATTGCGGTTATCATCCCGCCTTGTAATGATAGTCTCATTATTTTGTTTTACCGGTTGGTTACGAGCATAAGCAGTATTGTCTGTTTGCTTTTTTACGGGAGTTGTCTTGGCGAGGTCTTTACCGCCCTGCTGAATGTTGGCCCTGTTCCATCCACCTGCAATGGCTGTTAATCTCTCTGTTTGACCGGGATGCGTAAGGCTTCTTTTATAATTAGCAGCTACCTTCATTGCTCCCTGCGCTTCTGCAAGTGTTGCTCCCATGCGACGCAAAACAAAACCCGAGAACTCATCAGCTTCCAGTTCTTTCTCAGGCCGGCTACCAATATATTCCAACGTGTGCCCGTTTAGATGATGACCTATCTCATGTGCAAGTATGCTAATGGAAGCCCACTTGTTTCCGGCAGCAGCATCAAGCCGGTTTATAAAATCAGGATTGTACAAAATATATCGCTTGCTTTGGTATACAACAGCTGCGGCATTGTCCACTCCGGCAGCCAACACTTCAAAATTTTGCTTTAACCCTATCACTTCAATGATATCTGCTATCATTGTTTTTGCTTCTGAAACAGATGTAAAGCCTGCAGCCTTTGTTATCCACGAGGCAACCTGTGAAGAAGAGATTTGCTTTGATGATTGTGCGAAAGCATTATTTACCAGCGCTGCCAGCAAAATAATGAGGATACGGAGTTTCATGATATGATAATTTATATCCTAAATTTCTATCTTAATAAGTTTATTAAAATATAAAATGGACATAGAAATATTATTTTAACAATGCTAACGCAGCGGGGATAAAAATAATTTCTTAACTCAATTACAAAAAACAAATGACTTTTGTGATATGAAAATTTATTACTGCTTGTGTTAAGTAGCATTATTTTGTTTACAACATTTGCTCAAAGCAAACCTGCTTATGTTTTGTACAATGCAAAGGGTAAAAAAATATCTTACCAGAAAATGTTGAGAACACTGCAGCAGAAAGATATTGTACTCTTCGGTGAATTTCATAACAACCCCATAAGCCACTGGCTTCAGCTGGAGGTAACAAAAGACCTTAAGCAAAAAAGAGATCTGGTTCTTGGCGCTGAAATGTTTGAGCAGGATAACCAGCCTGCACTCGATCTTTACCTGCAGGGGAAACTTTCGCCCAAAGGCTTTGATTCTACGGCACGCCTTTGGAAAAACTATACTACCGATTATGCTCCCCTGGTAAATTTTGCTAAAGAAAATAAACTTGTTTTTGCTGCTACCAATGTGCCAAGAAAATATGCATCTATGGTGGCTAAGGGGGGCTTTACAGTATTGGATACTATTTCTGCAAAAGAAAAAACATGGTTAGCACCATTGCCCATCGCTTATAATGCAGAACTACCCGGCTATAAAAATATGCTTACAATGATGCCCGGCCATGGTGGAGAGAACCTGCCAAAAGCCCAGGCGATTAAAGATGCTACCATGGCGCATTTTATTTTACAGAACTATAAACCCAAAAGCCTGTTTATACATTACAATGGTGCTTATCATTCAGAAAATTATGAGGGCATTGTATGGTATTTAAAAAACAGCAGGCCTGATCTGAAAATAAGCACAATAACAACTGTATCACAAAAAGATATTCATGAACTGCCGAAAGAGAATAAACACAAAGCTGATTTTATTATTTGTGTTGATGAGGATATGACGACTACTTATACCCCCTGAATCCCCTCTTTATTGGTCCGCCATGATTAGAACTTATGCTGATATTACCAACGTATGGATTGTGATGGTATAATTATTGAGTGACTCTAAAGAAAAATTATAACCATGGCATCAAACAAACCCACAGGAGACGACAGCCGCAAAGGCGCAGTAAAAAAGCGCACCCAGCTTAAAAACCCGATAACGAAAACAATGCAGAAACGTGATAAAACTACCGGGCAATTTATGGAAGTAAAAACTACCGCCGGAAAATTTAAAGGTGTAACAAAAGAAAAGTAATACCATCAGGTATTACAACGATCGGTAAAGAAGAAGGCAAAAATTGTTTTTAAAAAAGTTATTCCGGCTTTTGTCCGTCATCAATGGCATCCCCTTCCGGCTCGGGAGGCTGTTTGGCTGAATTTTCTTTGTTTAACCCTTTTTCAGTTGCAGCATCATGCCTGTGTTCATTCCCCGGGTCAATTAATTTTTCTTTTGCTAAAATTTCTTTTGCAGAATCATTATGCTTTTTCTGTTCATCATTATTTGTCATAATAATTTTTTTAATTATTCATCGAATGTTATGCCGGTTACATTTACTGGTATTTTAAACTCAAATCATACAGGATCTTTTTATCAGCTTCAGTAAGGGTTTTACTTTTATCCTGCATTAGAAAATGGCGTTTAAAAGCGCCGATAGCAGCGGATGTATCTCTTACATCATACCCAATTATCCGTAATGCCTGCAGGCTACTAAAGCTTTGCGGAAGCGTAACCTTTGAAGTATCTCCATACCATAAACCATAGCCTTTATCTGCTAATTTTTTCCAGGGAAAGTTGACATTAGGATCGTTCTTTCTGGTGGGAGCAATATCAGCATGGCCAATAAAATTAGATGCCGGAATACCATAATTTTTTTTAAGTGCGCCGAGTAATATTAATAAACTGTTTATCTGCTGTTCTGTAAAAACTTCAAAACCGTTATTGTCAATTTCAATCCCGATGGAAGATGAATTTACATCAGTCAAATTACCCCACCTGCTGTTGCCCGCATGCCATGCCCGTAAATAATCGTTAAGCATGTGATGGATGGTGCCATCTTTACAAATAACATAATGAGCACTTACCTGTGTGCGTGGCAGTGTAAAAGTTTTCAGTGTTTGGTCGCAACTATTTTGTGCCGTGTGATGAATGATAACAAAATTAGGTTTGCGCATTCCCAGGTTGGTGGTACCCACCCATTCACCTGAGGTTTTAATAGAATCTTTTAAAGGATATTGCCGAAGTGTTTTGGCAAATTCCTTTACCTGTTTTTTATGACTCTTATTGGTAGCAGAGTATTTGCCCGAAGCGCATGAAATAAAGAAAGAAAGAAGTAAAAAATATTTTAATATTCTCATTGTTATTTTTTTTCAAATCTGCACATTTTTTATCTGCACATCTCCACAACATTACATATTTCTCCTGTACTGACCTCCCACTTCATACAATGCATGTGTTATCTGTCCGAGTGAACAATACTTTACTGTTTCCATAAGCTCTTCAAATAAATTACCATCCTTTATTGCCACCTCCTGTAATCGCTTAAGCATTTCCTCGCTTTTATCTTTATGCCTTTCTTTAAAAGAATTTAATGTGCTTATCTGAAACTCTTTTTCTTCTGTTGTACTTCTAATAACTTCCTGCGGTAAAATTGTTGGTGAACCTGCCTTATTCAAAAATGTATTTACGCCTACAATAGGAAATTCACCGGTGTGCTTTAAAGTTTCATAATACAAACTTTCTTCCTGAATTTTATTGCGCTGATACATTCTTTCCATTGCTCCGAGTACCCCACCACGTTCCGAAATTCTTTCAAACTCGGCCATTACGGCTTCTTCCACCAGGTCGGTTAATTCCTCAGTTAAAAAACTTCCCTGGTTTGGATTTTCATTTTTTGCCGTACCCAACTCACGGTTAATGATCAATTGTATTGCCATGGCCCTTCGTACACTTTCTTCTGTAGGCGTTGTTATGGCTTCATCATAAGCATTGGTGTGAAGACTGTTGCAGTTATCATAGATCGCATACAAAGCCTGCAGCGTT
>DASYOS010000059.1:0-11590 GCA_036007525.1 Chitinophagaceae bacterium
ATCTATCAACAGATCAAGAGATACATTAATAAGATCAGGAACATATGTGGGAGAAATAAAAATATCATCTGCTGCAACAAAAATTTTATTTGCTGATAGTGTATTTATAACCTTGCTTACAAAATTATGTTCATCCCATGGACCGAAAAATGAACTCGTTCTAATAACCAGAGAATTGGGATTAACATTTAAAACCTCAGTCTCGGCCCAGGCTTTGCTTCTGCCATAAATATTAAGCGGATTGATTACATCACCTTCTAAATAAGGATCTTGTTTTGTTCCGTCGAAAACCAGATCAGAGGAAAAGGTTAAGAATGATATTTCATATTTTTTACAGGCGCATGCCAGTAAATATGAAGCTCGGGAATTATCATTAAAACATTTCTCAATTTCTGTTTCCGCATCATCAACCCTAACAAAGCCAGCTGCATTAATGATAGCCCACGGGTTATATTTTTTTATAACATCTTCAATTTGACCTTCGTTAGAAATATCTACATCCTTCCTGCTTAAAAGTTTATAATTAATAGACCGGTAACCACATATTTTACCAAATGCTCTTCCCAGAGAACCACGTTTACCAATGATTAATAGGGGTTGTGAAATGTCATCATATGGCAATTGTAATTTTGACTTAAAAGAATTTTCGTATAAAAAACGGCTATTCATATGCCACCAACCCTTATAATTTAATAATGGATGAGAATACGTGTGTTCAAGAGCCAAAGATTTAATTACAGAAGCCAATGCTGTTGCTCTGGGGAAACCTGAACCAACATCAAACGCCCCCGGCTCATAATCCATTTTTTTTGAAGTAAGAAGCTTATTCCATCCATAAGATCCTAATAATGCCCAAGCTGTTACTGCTTTAATATTTATTCCTTCATTGTTTAGCGTAAAGCAAATGTCCCACACTTCTTTCAACCATCTGGCCTGATCTTCTCTACCGCAATTAAGTTGCACTTCTGTTATTGCCATTGGTAAATTAAATCTTTCCCAAGCTTCTTTTAATAATACCGCCAAGCCACACGGCTGCTGATGGGGAACTCTTACAGCTTCTATATCCGCATATTTATGTAGCTCATTGCTGCCATGTGTATATGAAGGATATTTTTTATATTCCTCATCCAAAAAACGTTCAGAGGTTATATAATGATTGAAGCCCATAATATCCGGAGGACAAATATTTTCTAAAAAGAAATTTAATATTGTTACAGAGATACCCAATCTTAAAAAATAATCCCACATTTTATGACCAAGTTTTACTTTGCCGCATAACAGGTCATAAGTAAGCCACCTTCTTTCATTCTCAAAATTTGCCTGGTATTGTAATGAGGGCGATGAATATGTTTTGCCAAGGTCTTCTGTTTGTACCAGCTTTGCAGCAGGGTTTATTTTTCGGATAGCCTGCATTGCCAAAACAACACTCTTCATTTGGTTTAAAAACATTTTAGCAAAGCTAATATCGTTCTTTGCATGAGGATACCAAAAGCCATACAGTCCGCTAAAGCGTGCCGTAGTGAGCGGCTCATTAACGGGAGTATAGTATTCTATCCACGGGAATTTTGTTGCTACCTTTTCTGCATATTTCGCAAACTCTTCACCAAACCTTTCATCTAATAAATTGGTAAAGACCGGGCCGCTGCCATGATGCAACAATCCAGCAATTGGCCGGATGCCATAGGTTTTTAATTTAGAGAGTTGTTTTTCTGTCCAGCTCCAATCTATTTCTGTATTCTTGTTGGGTTGATGCTTCTCCCATAAAATTGGATATCTTAAAGTTTTTATATCTAAACCTGCAATAAGAGAAATATCATTGTCTCTATTATAATGATTTGCATACTCCAGCTGGTCAAGATAAACATCCTTAATCCTGTTTATTGTACATTCAATACCCCCCCAAAGCTCAAGATTGGCGGAGCCTGCTTGTTGTAACTTTTTGTACGTTGACATGAGTTTCCGGTTGACGTTGCATCAGTTTTTTAAACAGGGTTAGAGATTGGGCTACCACCTGATCCATATTATAATATTTATAAGTTGCAAGGCGGCCGACAAAATAAGTATTTGTCATTCCCAGAGTAAGCTGCTGATATTTTTTATATATCTCCGCATTCTCCGGTCTTGGTACGGGATAGTAAGGGTCCCCCTCGGCCTGTGGATATTCGTATACTATTGTTGTCTTTGGGTGTTTCTGACCGGTTAAATATTTAAAATCGGTTATCCTTGTGTAGGGATGTTCATTAGGATAATTTACGGTGCCCGTTTGTTGAAAGTTTTCTACCTCTACGGTTTCAAACTTAAACTCAAGGGAGCGGTAAGGAAGTTTTCCGTAGCAATAATTAAAATAGCTATCTATTGGTCCCGTATATATCATATTCTTATACGGTATTGAATCAATAACTTCTTTGTAATCAGTATTCAACATTATTTTTATGTTGGGATGAGATAACATTTTTTCAAACATCTTCGTGTATCCATGTAATGGCATCGCCTGGTAAGTGTCTGTAAAATATCTGTCATCTTTATTTATTCTTGTTGGCACCCTTGCTGTTACAGAAGCGTCCAGCTCAGAAGGATCAAGGTCCCATTGCTTTCGGGTGTATCCTCTAAAGAATTTTTCATATAATTCCCGTCCTACCTTGCCCACCACAACGTCTTCTGATGTAAGCACCCTGTCTACTTTTTCTGCCTTTGATTTAAAAAATTCTTCCACCTGGTCAGAGCTAAGATTAAGTCCATACATCTGGTTAATAGTATTTAAATTGATAGGAATGGGGACCAACTGCCCGTCAACGCTAGCTAATACTTTATGCTCATATTGCCTCCAGTTGGTAAACTGGCTTAAATAATCAAAAACATCTTTTGAGTTGGTATGAAAAATATGTGGGCCATATTTATGAATTAAGATCCTATCATTATTATAATAATCATATGCATTGCCACCAATATGATTTCTCTTATCTATTATTAAAACTTTTTTCCCCGAACCCGAGGCCAATCTTTCTGCCAGAACGCTACCGGCAAAACCAGCTCCTACTATTAGATAATCAAACATATACGTTCTCCTTATTATTTAAATTGTTTACAATGTTTGTTGTTACAGTCTTTTGCTTTGCATTTATTGTGTTATTTATATGCTCTTTCATTTTATTCCATGTCTTATCCCAGGAGTTTTCTGAAATAAAGAGATCAATCTTTTGAAGCCACGCAGTATGGTCTGTTGTACTGAGAATTTTATCAGCGGCGGAGATAAATTCATCAGCAGTATCTGCTATGTGAACCAGGTTATTGGTACCATAAGGAGTAATTACATCAATAATAGAAGTCGAGATTACGGGCTTTCCGCCAGCAAGATATTCCGGTGTTTTGGTTGGGCTAATATACTCCGTAGACTCATTACGTAAAAAAGGAATGAGAGCAATATCCCAGCTTGCAAGATATTTTGGCAAATCATCATAGTTTTTTCCTCCGGGATAATGAATATTATTTAACCTGGGAAGTATTTCCGCGTCAATTTTAACTACAGGGCCAAGAATTATAAAATGCCAGTCAGGTTTTCTCTCTGCCACTTCTTTTATAAGTTCTATATCAAACCTTTCATCTATTACTCCAAAAAAACCAAATCTGGGATGAGGAATACCCGCCTGATCTTCGGGATCAGCTATAATGCTGCGGGCTTTAGCAAAATGTTCTTTATCAATACTACTGGGATACGGATGAATATTGTTATGACTGTTCTTTTTTGCATGATACAAATTAAAGCCACCGGTAAAAACAAGATCTGCCTTTGCAAAAAGCTCCATTTCCTTTTCTTTAAGTTCCGGAGGAGCAAATTTAAAGTTGGATAACTCATCCATACAGTCATATATAATTAGCTGGGGAGAAAAGGAATTGCCAATAGCCAAAGCCATTGGCGTGTAATACCAAAAAAAATAGTCGGTGATATTTTCGTCTCTAAACAACTCTTTCAGCAAATTAACTTGTTGCAAAGCATGGTCCTCACCAGAGCCTTCAGCTTGTAAATGAGGAATAACAACTGTCAAACCCGCCCTACGTTCTAATTGCATGTGGCTGTTTTCAGTATCAAAAACCGGTTCTTCAATAAAAAAAACCCGGTTTTGTTTTGCAAACCGGCTCATAAGATGCTGAGGCCGTTGATAAACAAAATCCCACCTTAAATGGCTAAAGCAAATCAAATCCATAATAAATCTTCGTATTAATCTGGTTTAAATAAAAAAGGAAAAGCTTTTATAACCTCGATGTAAGTGCTATTAATGTGCCAATGCTATTTCTTGCACCCCCGCTTTACGGAAGTTACTAAATATGAGCGACTTGTGCAAAAAAATCCTCAGTTATATTTATATGTGGAAGAGGAAAATCAAAGTAAGGTTACAGTTTTTCATACAAACCTCTCAGCTTTTCTCTTGATATGCTTTTTTCCCAGTTTTTTCCGAGTGCATTTTCCCAAAGAGGTTTCATGCCGAGAGAAACATCGATCATTTTATCAAATTGCTCATCAGTTAAGCCGGCACATATATTTTTAGGGATTGTAATTCCGTTCTTTTCTACCATTTTTTTAAATTCTTTTACTCCTTCGGGATAGTATTCTTCCAGATGATTGAAAACAATACAATTGCCAATACCATGTTTAGTGCCCAGTAAGTAGCTAAGCCCGTAACTCACAGCATGAGCAACGCCGACCTGGCTGTAAGCAATGCTCATGCCTCCGGCATACGAAGCCATCATGAGTTTATCATCGCATTCGTTGTTCCAATTATTATTTTCTACAAAAACCTCACGGCAAAGCTGAAGCGCTTTTTCACCATAAGATTTACTAAATTCATTTAAAAAAGTTCCCTGCAGGCTTTCGATACAATGAATATAACAGTCCATGCCCGTATAAAACCGCTGATCTTTGGGAACATTTGCTGTTAATTCAGGATCGAGTACGATCTGATCAAAAGGGGTGAAGTCAGAATTCATTCCCAATTTTTTTTCAGGACCTGTAAGAACCGTTGTACGGCTAACTTCTGCGCCGGTACCACTTAACGTTGGAATGCCTGCTTTATAAACTCCGGGTACTTTAACCAGGTCCCATCCCTGGTAATCTGCAGATGAACCCGGATTCGTCATCATTAAAGAAACTGCTTTTGCAAGATCCATTGTACTTCCACCGCCTATTCCGATAACGCCGCTTACACTTTCAAATTCTTGTTTTAATTTGGAAGCAATACTGTCAACGTAGGTTGTTTTAGGTTCATACGTTACGTCAGCAAAAATAATTTTGTCATTTCCTTTAGCCGGAACCCGGCTTACCAGTTCCTTGTTTTTAAAAAAATGATCTACCAAAAAAACCATAGGTAAACCATTGTTACGGTTAGGCTCTAATATTTGATCGAGTTGGTTAAAAGCGCCACGGCCATATACCACATAGTCCACCATTTTAAAATTCCTGAAATTCACTTTTGATTATTTTGTTTGTAAAAGTTTATTTGCTTTTTCGAGATCTTCGGGGGTATCAATTTCAATACCCATATATTCTGAAACAACCATTTTTATAGGAATACCATTTTCGAGATAACGAAGGCATTCAATTTTTTCTGTGGCTTCCAAAGGAGACATATTCCATCCGGTAAAATTCATAAGCGCTTGTTTTCTAAAAGCATAAATACCAATATGCTCATAATAAACAGGTTCAATATCTGCATTCCTGTGATAAGGGATCGGGCTTCGGCTAAACATGAGCGCATTCATGTTATTATCAACCACCACTTTTACATAATTGGGGTCATAAATTTGTTCCTCATCCTTAATTTGTTGCATTATAGAGGCAACTTGAATAGTCTTGCTGCCATCTTCATAAAAAACATTCAACAACTTTAGCAAAGCCTCTTTATTTACAAAAGGCTCATCACCCTGAACGTTTACAACAATGTCCACTTCAAGATCAGCAACAGCTTCAGCAATACGGTCACTGCCACTTTCGTGCGCTTGTTTGCTCATTGTTACATAGCCGCCATAATGCGTTATCTCATCAAATATTATCTGACTGTCTGTTACTACCATCACCTCATCAAACAACCTCGTTGCCATTGTGTTTTCATAGGTATGTGCAATCACAGTTTTATCTCCCAGTTTCTGCATTAGCTTTCCGGGGAACCGGGTGGCCGCATAACGGGCAGGTATCATAGCAATTGTTTTCATTTAATAACTAAAATCTTTTGGATTTCGTTTTTGATTCCAGAATAATAAAATTGTTATTTGAGTTTTTCGGGCACTGAAGTGATACGTTAGCGTAGTATGTTTATTTAAAAGATAAATCCTTGTATTTTTTCTCTTCTGGGAAGGTCTGCCGATTTCGGGATATCGTGTGAGCCTTAATATTAAGAAATTTGTTTCACTGATAAAATTTTGAACTTCCTTTTCTGTCCATTCTTTTTCTAAGTAATTAATAATGGAATTATATGTATTAAGTGCTTTTGTAGTCCAGACAATTTTTTCTATTTTTTGATCCATTTTTTGTATTTCTTCATTACATCCGCATGAGCTATTACTTTTCCTGAATTCATTTGTTGTATAGATTCGTCCGTTGCCTGTTGCTGTTCTTTAGAAATCACATCCCACCAATCTTTTTTCTCCCGTGCAAAAGTTTTAACTACCGTTAATACAGTTTTTTTTTGTTGCACATCTAAGTTAACCAGGTATTGATTAATTTCTTTATCTATTGCAGCAATGGATGTTTTCATATTTTAAAGGTAATAAAAATAGTATCAATTTAGGTACTCGTATTCGGGAAGCGTATCACTTTCATAATTACAATCCGCACATTGATATACGTTTTCAACTGAAACTGCATATGCAGAAAAGAGCCATGTTGTAATGGCGGTTAAAAGATTTTCAGTACTTCTTTTAGGAACCAGAATAAAATTATGAGAACCGCATTGCGGACAAAGAAGCTGATTGTCAGAAGAAGCATTCATTTCTCTCAACAGTGTTCTTACATTCTGCTCTTTGCTTTTTCTAACCACCAGTTTTATACCTCCTATTGCATTTGACAAAAGGGGATCAATTGTAACAGTATATTCATCTTTTAAATAACACTCAATACCTGCAGCTCTTAGTCTTGTCAATTGTATGTTGGCATTAAAGTAATTATCAAATGTTTGTATGGTAACAAGATCCATTGGAGAAAAATTATTTATCACTGATCAATATCGATGAGTTTCCTTTTCCCATTACTACTATTTTGGAATTCTGACTGAGCGCAATTTCTTTCATGGCCTTTATCTGCTCGTATTGTAATTGCTGATCGGTTAGTCCGGTATTTATTATACGCTGATAATCGGCAATTCCCTGTGCTTCTACTCTTTTTCTTTCGGCTTCCTGCTTTTCTTTGAGTAAAACAAATTCCATTTTTTTTGCATCCTGCTCAGCATTTATTTTTGATTCAATAGAAGCCTTTACGGAATTAGGAAGTGTAATATTTCTTACCAATAATTGCTCAAGCAACAATCCCCGCTTTTTAAAATCTTCATCAATGCTTCTGAAAATGCGCTGCTGAAATTCATCCCGTTTTGTACTGAACAATTCTATTGCCTGGTAATAAACCGCATTATCACGGATCTTTGTTCTTGTAATGGGCCTTACAATTTTATCTTTAAAATCAAGGCCTGTTTGCTGATATAGTTTGGGAGCATCTGCAGCCCCTACCCTGTATAAAACGGTAAGGTCAATAGTCACTTCCAACCCATCGCTTGTTAAAACACGAATGGCATCATCCCCAACTTGATTACCTTCATCATGCACTCCGCTCATTGTATAGTTCTGCGTTTTTACATCTACCTTTTTTATTTCATATAAAGGATTTACAAGATGAAGCCCACTATGCAGCACATCATTTTTTACACTGCCGAATAAAACTTTAATACCAACTTCTCCGGCGTCTATTTGTATTACCGAGGAAATGATTATCCCCAATAAAACGAATAAGCCGCCAATAAGGCGACCCAGATTGCGGTACTTCTGCAGTAAAGGATTATTTTTTACAATAACGCCGGTGATACCAAAAATTATAAGACCAAGGATAATAAGTAACATAACAGAAAGTTTACCCTCTAAATCTCCCTTAAGGGAGACTTCGAAGCTTTTTTAAAATTAAAGACCCTTATAAATGGGAAGCTATAATTTTATTTTCGATAATAGAAATTTACTTCCTTAAAGCAGAGACAGCATTGTGTAATAGCAAGTCCTCCCTTCAGGGAGGACTTAGGAGGGTCAATTATTCAGCATCAAAGGCATTACAAGCATAAGTAATTCTTCGTTTTCATCAGATTCAGTAGGCTTTATAATTCCGGCTTTTGTTGGCGTACTCAATTCAATAACCACATCATCCGTCTCAGCTGCATTGAGCATTTCAATTAAAAATTTTGCATTAAAAGCAATCTGCAAATCTTCTCCATCATACCGGCAAGCCATCCGTTCATTACCTTCAAAGCTAAAATCTACATCCTGCGCAGCCAATTGTAATTCACTGCCACTAATATTTAATGCAACCTGGTTTGTGCTTTTATTGCTGAACACACTTACGCGGCGCAACGCACTTTGAAAATCATTTTTATTAACCGTTAGCTTGTACGGGTTGTCGGTAGGTATAACAACTTTATAATCAGGAAACCTTGCGTCAATAAGGCGGCAAACCAGTTCAGTACCGTCGTGTTTCACAAAAAGGTGATTGCTGTTGTATGAAATTTGTAGCTCATCATCGTTTTGTGGCAAAGCGCTTTTTAATAAGTTCAAAGGTTTTTTAGGAACAATAAAAGTATCCGTTTTAGGACAGCTCACATCGGTTCTTTTAAAACGAACCAAACGATGTGCATCTGTAGCAACACAGGTCATCCCTTTGCTGTCGAGTTCAAAATAAACGCCAGTCATGGCAGGCCTAAGGTCATCATTGCTTACGGCAAACAAACTTTTATTAATAGCTGTTACCAATGCAGAAGAGCGCATTGTAAAAGATGTTGCGGAATCAGCCACGGGTTCTTTTGGAAAGTTATCAGGATTTTCTCCCATTACTTTGTACTTACCATTATCACTGGTTATTTCTACGCTGAAATTTTTGTCAATATTAAAAGTGAGCGGCTGCTCGGCAATGTTCTTTAATGAATCAAGTAAAATTTTAGAGGGGATACATACCTTTCCGCTATCCTTTGCTTCAATATCAAGATGGATCTTCATTACTGTCTCAAGGTCGGTGGCAACAACGGTAAGCTTGTTCTTCTCTATTTCAAACAAAAAATCTTCGAGAATGGGCAAAACCGTATTGGCATTAATTACCCCACTTATTTGCTGCAGGTGCTTTAGTAACTGAGAAGAGGAAACGATGAACTTCATAAAAGTGTTTATTAGAGAGCCAAAGATAAAAGATTGCGGTTAATGAATTCAAGATAATAAAAATAAATTTGACCCTCACACTCTAGCCCTCTCCACAAGAGGAGAGGGAATCGCTTTGTACTTTTACATTCATGGTTACAAAACTTACAAAAGAACAGGCACTGCCAAAAATAAAGCTGTATTGCGCTTACCAGGAAAGGTGCCATAAAGAAGTAAAAGAAAAGCTTTATTCATTAGGTCTTTATAAAAAGGATGTGGAACAACTCATTTCACAAATGATAGAAGAGAATTACCTTAATGAAGAACGTTTTGCCATACAATATGCAGGAGGTAAATTCAGGATGAACAAATGGGGAAGGATAAAAATAAAGCACGCCTAAGGCAAAAACAAGTCAGTGATTACTCTATTAAAAAAGCGCTAAAAGAAATAAGCGAAGGTGATTACGAAAAAACCTTGCAGAAACTTGCTGAGCAAAAACTAAAAACTCTTAAAGCAGAGAAAAATATTTTTAGTAAGAAAAAAAAATTGCAGGATTATTTATTGCAAAAAGGGTATGAGGGGGAATTGGTGAGGGAGGTGGTGAATAAAGGATGACAACGGTTTCGGGCTTTGCGTTCGGGCGGGTTTCGGAGCACAAAAGTCCAATTTATCACAAAAGTTTATTAGAAGCACAAAGCTCCAAGTTTGCACGTCACCTCGCCTGATGCAAAACCCGTGTTAGTCACAGTACACACACTACTCAACGTTAATATTAAACTTTAAAAGCAATTTTGGCAAGTGTCCATCTAAATTGTCAATATGCTTATCTTCAATTTCTATTAAATTTAAATTGTACTTTTTATAAATCTCTTGTTTTATTCGTTTTCTTTCCAAGTATTTTTCATTATCATTAATTCCCCAGAATTCGATATAAACTGCTTTCCCTCCGTTTTTTGAAGGGATATAAAAATCTGATAGAACTTTTTCGGCAACAGGAAGTTCTCTTTCATATGCGTGAGTTAACCCATAATCATAAAGCATATTGTCAATTATTAATTCAGCTCTCGAACGAACTAAATGTCCATCTTTGGTTTTAAGAAGAGTGTCAGGATATTTATTTGCTGGCTTGTCTACAATTACTGTTGATGGAGTTATCTCTTTTGGATTTTCAATGTGATTGGCATTGGATGGTTTTATGGATCTTAAAAAAATAGGATCATTGATAATTGTCTCAGGCCAAAGAACGAAAGTTCCACCTGATTGATGTTCTCTTTGCAAACCACCTACCTTTTTACCCAGGTTAGTCACGTTCCAGCCTTTTATGGCTTCTTCAATCCATCCTAATTCAGACAAAATTTTATTGACGCGTTGATTTGAAAGATTAAACGCTTCACCAATTTTAGTGACATTGATAAGCGTTGATTTTGAATTGTCCATTGCTGAAAACGGATTTAAGTTTTCTGGCCATGCAATGAAGTCTCCGTATTGTTCATTAGCAACAATTTTTCCGCCAGCTTCTTTCCCTTTGTCAGTTAGACTCCATTTGTTTTCCTTACGATAAATTAATTTAAGGTCAACAAGTTTGTCAAAAAGCTCTTTACTTGTCACTCCTAGTTCTTTTGAAAGTGCTGTTGTCGATATTGTTTTCATCTTCTTTGTGTATTGTAGCTAACTCGTAAATATACACCCCTTTATAAAAAACTTTCACAAAGCCAGCCAAAATTCGGGTGCTTTGCGCAATAGGAATGTCTATTTTTTTTATTAATCCAATAACTTTACAGCGTGTATTCACTTATCATAACTCTTATACAAAAACCGATCTCCATTGGGAAAATAAAAGTCAAATCTTGAATGCCTGGCCTAAAAGTCGACCTATAAACTCTCGAAAGAATTAATTAAATTTGAATAAAGGAAATTAAATGAAAACAGAATTTAAAAATATAGTTTGGAAAGAGGGTGATGATTATGTAGCCCAATGCTTAAACATTGATGTTTCATCTTTTGGTAAAAACAAAGATGAAGCCTTGAAAAATTTAAATGAAGCCATTGAATTATATATGGAAGACGCTTCCCTTGATAATCTCAATAAAATTGAGTCTCCTGAAATTATTTACTCTCAAATAGAGCATGCCTAAATTATATTCTTCTGATGAGATAATCAAAATTCTCTTGCAAAAAGGATTTGTTTTTATCTCTCAAAAAGGAAGTCATAAAAAATAT
>DASYOS010000060.1:0-4336 GCA_036007525.1 Chitinophagaceae bacterium
CATTTTTTATTTGGGCCTATGCGTTTAATTCAGGGTTATATGGAATCAGGAGATATGGAAGGTGCTGAAAAAGTAATTAATTCAATCTGGTTTCCCAACTTGCTTATTAAACCTGTTCGCTCAGTGTATTTTACTATTAAAGGAAATCTTGCCATGGTAAAAGAAGATTATGCTTCCGCAGAAACACATATGAAAAAAAGCCTTTCCTTAGGAAGCCCAATGAAAGAAGCAGAAGGGGCAAATAAATTACAGCTGGGCATGCTATCAATGCAAAAAGGAAATACTAAAGAAGCTGAAAGTTATATAAGACAGGCTATACGTTCCGGCTTGCCTGATAAAGAGAATGAGGCTGCTGCATGGTTGCAACTATCTTCCATTATGATAAACAAAAGAGAATTTCGTGCCGCTAAAGAATATTTTAGAAAAGTAAAAAAGCTTAGACCAACTACCCCGCAGATTGTAGACCAGGTGAAACAAATGGAAAAATATATCAGCAGAATGCCGGGATAAACACTGGTCAATGGGTCATTGAGTCAATAAGTCATTATGTTTTTTCTATTTGATTTTTGCTTTCCTTATTGACCTAATGACTAATGACTAATGACTTAATGACTTAATTCAACCCCCAATTATTAACTTTGGTACATGCAGAATTACCGGGAAATTCTCCAAAAAAAATTTAAAGAAGAATATGAAAAATTAAATACTGAACAGCGCAAAGCTGTTGATAGTATTGAAGGCCCTGTGATGGTTATCGCCGGCCCCGGCACAGGAAAAACGCAAATTCTTGCAGCACGGATAGGAAAGATATTATTAGAAACTGATGTGCTGCCACATAATATTCTATGCCTTACTTACACAGATGCCGGTGTGGTTGCTATGCGGCGCAGGCTGGTCCAATTTATTGGGGCTGATGCATACCGTGTAAATATTTTTACATTTCATGCATTTTGTAATGATGTAATTCAGGACAATCTTTCTCTTTTTGATAAGAACAGTTTAAACCCAGTTTCTGATCTGCAACGGATACAACTCATGAAAGAGTTGATCGATGATTTCCCCAAAAATCATTTGCTAAAAAGATATAGGGGAGATGTTTATTGCGAAATATACAGCCTTACAAAATTATTCTCGGGCATGAAGAACGAAGGTTGGGCACCCACATTCATAAATAAAAAAATAGATGAGTATGTAAAAGAGCTGCCAACACGGGATGAATATTTTTATAAGAGAGCTTCAGGCCCATTTAAAAAAGGCGATTTAAAAATTAATGCCCTTGAAACTGAAAACCTAAAAATGGAGAGGCTGCGTTGCGCAGTAAATGAGTTTGATAACTTTCAAAAATTAATGCACAAAAATAATTTGTACGATTTTGATGACATGATCAATTGGGTGATAAAAGTTTTTGAAGAAAATAAAAATGTACTGGCAAATTATCAGGAAAAATTTCAATATATATTGGTTGATGAGTTTCAGGATACCAGTGGAACACAAAATAAAATAGTTGAGTTATTGATCAGTTACTGGCAATCGCCAAACATATTTGTAGTAGGAGATGATGATCAAAGTATTTTTAGATTCCAGGGAGCCAATGTTGAAAATATGGGAACCTTTGCCGAGGGGTATGTTGATCTTTTAAAGGTGGTGCTTACAAATAATTATCGCTCAACCCAACCTATTTTAAACATCTCAAAAACATTAATTGGAAATAATAATGAACGCCTTATAAAAAAACTACCCGGGCTAAGCAAAGAATTAATTTCATCGAGGATAGAATTAAAAGATGTACTTCATGAACCTGTAATTAGAGAATACCAATCTTTGAAAGATGAAATGGTTCATATCACATTACAGGTGCAGAATTTGTTACAACAAGGGATAGAGCCAAACCGCATCGCCGTTATTTATAAAGAAAATAAATATGGCGAAGAATTAATAAAATATTTCAGACTTAAAAAACTTCCTGTTTTTTCTAAAAGAAGTATCAACATCCTGGAAAATGCCTTTGCAAAAAAGATAATTCAAATTCTGCGATATGCAGCAGCAGAACACGAAATCCCTTATGCCGGTGATGAATTGCTTTTTGAAATCCTTCATTTTGATTTTTACAATATTCCCCCGATAGAAGTTGCGAAACTTACTGTGGAAGTAAATCAAAAAAAGTACAGTGAATTATTCTCTTTACGCAGATTGTTAGTTGAAAGATCAAACCAGGCGCCTTCATCACTTTTTGATAAAGGATTGGATGAACAGTTAAAAAAAGTAAGTGCAATTCTGGAAAAACTAATTGCCGATGTAAGCAATCTAACATTGCAGGGGTTGTTTGAAAATGTTATCAATGAAGCCGGTGTGCTGCAGTACATAATGCAAAGCAATGACAAGATTGTTTTAATGCAAATATTAACAGCCTTGTTTGATTTTATAAAAGAAGAAACTGCAAGGGCGCCATTACTTTCCGTTCATGGGCTTATGGAAATACTCGATTTGATGGATAAAGAAAGTATTGCATTGCCCTTGGTTCAAATTTCCGGCAGTGATAATGGAGTCAATCTTCTTACAGCACATGGAGCTAAGGGGTTGGAATTTGAACATGTATTTTTTGCAGGTACCAATGCACATTTTTGGGAGAAAAAGAAAGTAAACAACAAAGGATTTCTGTTTCCCGACACTATGTTCTCTTCTTTACCTGTCTGCAATCCCGAAGAGGAGCTTCGCAGATTATTTTATGTGGCATTAACACGTGCCGAGCAATATTTAAACATTTCATATTTTGTTTACAGGGCAGACGGCAAAGAAGTGGAGCCCTCAATGTTTATTCATGAAATATTACAAGCGCATCCAATACCAATAGAAAAAATTGTGTTGCCCCAGGAACAGGTTATGGAATTTGAAATGCTTCATTTTATAACACAAAAACCGGAGATAGAAAAAGCAGAGGAAGATTTTATAGGCCGGCTGCTGGAAAAATTTTCGATGAATGTTTCTGCACTTAATAATTATTTAAACTGTCCGCTGGAATTTTATTTCAAAACCCTTATCCGCATACCTTCCGGCAAATCAGAAAGTCTTGAGTTTGGCAGTGCGATGCATTTTGCCGTGCAAAGGCTTTTTGAAAAAATGCAGGGAAATGAGAAGCAGGAATTTAATAAAGCCGATTTGGTAGCAGATTTTAAATGGTACATGGTTCGCCATAGAGAGAATTTTACAAAAGAAGGTTTTGAAAGAAGGCTTGAATATGGAGAAGAAATATTAAATAATTATTACGACCAATACGCAAACACATGGAATAAAATAATTGCTGTTGAAAGAAGTATCCAGGTGGTTTACAATGATATTCCCATAAAAGGTAAAATAGATAAACTTGAATTTAATGGGAAAGAAGTAAATGTTGTTGATTATAAAACCGGCGATTCTACAAGCAAATGGACAAAGGAAAAATTATGGAGGCCGAATGATAAACAACCCAATGGTGGCGATTACTGGAGACAGGCTGTGTTTTACAAAATTTTGGTAGACAGATATGAAAACAAACAATGGAAAGCGGTTAGTACAACATTTGATTTTATAGAGCCCGATAAAGACAAAAAATATCACACTCAAAAAATTATTATAGAGCCACAGGATATCGAAACTGTAACGCAGCAAATAACCGAAGTCTGGAACAAAATTCAGAATCGTGATTTTTATACCGGCTGCGGAAAAGAAGATTGCCGGTGGTGCAAATTTGTAAAAGAAAATAAGCTTGCTGTCTCCCTGCATGAAATGGAGGAAGAAGTCTGAACCACGATTAACAGGATTTATGGGATTCTTGGGAAATAAAAATAGATAAACTGTTTATGTTTGCAGAGGTTTGATAATATTACTGATGAAAAAAATCCTGTATTTCCTCTTATTAATCCTGTTAATCCCAAAAATCGTGGTTCTGACATCCGGTTGCGCTCAAATTGTATCGCCAACCGGGGGATCCAGAGATACAATTCCCCCAAGGCTTGTAAGCTCAAATCCAAAATTGGAGGCTACAAATTTTACAGGAAACCGCATCTCTTTATATTTTGATGAGTATGTTCAGATAAAAGATTTGCAGCAAAATTTATTGGTTTCTCCAACGCCCCTAAAAAATCCTTATATAGACTATAAATTAAAAAGTGTAACCATAAGACTGCGTGATACATTAGAGCCTAACACAACCTATACAATCAACCTGGGAAATTCTATTCGTGATATAAATGAAGAGAATGCAATAAAAGATTTTGCTTATGTTTTTTCAACAGGAAATACCATTGACTCATTAAATTTTTCAGGAAAAGTTCAGGAAGCAGAAACGGGAAAAGCTGAT
>DASYOS010000061.1:0-13521 GCA_036007525.1 Chitinophagaceae bacterium
ATTAATTTGCGGGGCGGCTAAACCTACACCTTTGCTGTTATACATAGTTTCCCACATATCATCAATCAGTGTATTCAATTGAGGATAGTCAGAGGTTATGTTATTACAAACCTTTCTTAAAACCGGTGAACCGTAAGCAACGATCGGAAGAATCATATCCTATACCCTTAAGGGAGAATTTATTGTTTAAAAAAATGCAAATTTACGTTATACAGGGTACAATTTTCTTCTTATGTACCAATGCTTTGAAGATATTCCTGTAACATCATTGTTGCGGCAATTTCATCAACAGTCCTTTTATTTCGCCTGTCTTTTTTTTTCATGCCCATTTCAATCATTGCCTGCTTTGCCATTTTAGAAGTAAATCTTTCATCAACCGTTTTAATGGGTATCTGCGGAAATTCTTTGAAAAGTTTTTTTATAGCTTCTTTCACTAAAGGTGTGGCGTGTGTGTCTGAATTATCTAAATTTTTTGGCTCTCCGATGATTATCTGTTCCACTTCTTCCTGCAAAAAGTAATTTTTTAAGAAAGAAATGAGTTCATTTGAATCCACAGTAGTTAATCCTGTAGCAATTATTTGTAAAGGATCAGTAACAGCAATACCTGTTCGCTTACCCCCATAATCAATGCAAAGTATCCTCGCCATAGTTTAATTTCTAAATGAGATTTTTTTATTTATAAACAGATCTAATATTACAAATATTGCAAAAACTACAGAAGCAATTCCGTTTGATGTCATGAATGCAAGATCTATTTTGCTTAAGTCATTTGGTTTTACCAATGAATGCTGTTTAATAAGCATTCTGCCAAAAACAATAACACCAATCCAATATAGCCAACTAAAAGGCCCATACGCTCCGGCTATTATAACACAGGCAAGACTAAGTAAGTGTAATAACTCAGAAACTCTTAATGCCTTTGGTTTCCCTAAAATT
Organism: Chitinophagaceae bacterium; assembly: GCA_036007525.1. GTDB lineage: Bacteria > Bacteroidota > Bacteroidia > Chitinophagales > Chitinophagaceae > Ginsengibacter. The sequence goes on from DASYOS010000061.1 coordinate 937, forward strand.
GCAGGTATGGAATATAAATTATTTGCTTTATCAAATTCTTCATCCTGGAGGGCATAAATAATATCAAAACCGCTCACCCAAAACAAAACTGTAAATGAAAACAAAACAGGAAGCAGATCAAATACTCCTGTTACTGCCAGGTAAGCCCCGATTGGTGCAAGGCTTAAGCCCAGCCCCAGTAAAAGATGACAAAGCGCAGTAAATCTTTTTGTATAACTGTAAAATAAAATTACAAATAAAGCTACCGGAGAAAGATAAAAGCAAATTGGATTTATGAAATAAGTGCATACAACAAACGCTACGCAATTAACAATCACAAATAGCATTGCATTTTTTTCTGAAATAATCCCGGAAGGAATTTCTCTTATTGCAGTACGTGGATTAAGTGCATCAAATTTCTTATCCAGCCAGCGATTGAAAGCCATGGCTGCGCTTCTTGCAAAGATCATACATCCTATAACCAGAAGCAGCAATTGCCACCATGGTTTTTGGGGTAGGGTTTTAGTTTGTGTAAATGCAACAAAAAATCCAATCAATGCAAAGGGCATTGCAAAAATGGTATGAGAAAATTTTACAAGAGAGAGATAATGTTTTACTTTACTATTCACTTTTAATTTTTAATCCGGTTATCCTGGTTCTTACAATTTCCCACAAAACGATCCCTGCCGCAACAGAAATATTTAAAGAATGCTTCATACCTAGCTGAGGTATTTCGATACATCCATCACACAAAGAAATTGTTTCTGCTTCTACTCCGCTTACTTCATTGCCAAACACAAAAGCCACCTTATTATTTAATTCACTCATTTTTTCTAAAGAGATACTGTTATCAACCTGCTCAATAGCAAAAATTTTATATTCATTTTTTCTCAATTCTTTAATAGCCTCCTCCGATGTTGAAAAATATTTCCAATCTACGGTTTCTGTGGCTCCAAGAGCAGTTTTATCAATTTCTTTACGTGGAGGCTGAGCTGTATAGCCGCAAACGTATATCGCATTTATTAAAAAAGCATCGGCAGTACGAAAAACACTACCTACATTGTGCATGCTGCGGATATTCTCTAAAATAACAATTACAGGGAACTTTTCTGAACGCTTAAATTCCTCAACGGTCTTCCTGTCCAGCTCATCCATGCTAAGTTTTTTCATCTAAAATTACCTTGTGGCAAAAGTAATTCACAATACTCACAAACTTTCTAATCAACATTGTAAAGCCTTATTTTTGGCAATATAATGTATGGCTAAATCAACTGCAGATACTCCGATGATGTTACAGCATAATGCCATTAAGGCCAGGTATCCTGATGCCATTTTGCTTTTTCGTGTTGGTGATTTTTATGAAACTTTCGGAGCCGATGCTGTCACCGCTTCTAAAGTGCTGGGTATTACATTAACAAAGCGGAACAATAATTCTCCCACTGCTTCAGAGCTTGCAGGTTTTCCGCATCATGCACTGGATACATACCTGCATAAATTGGTAAAAGCAGGGTACCGCGTTGCTATCTGCGATCAATTGGAAGATCCAAAACTTGTAAAAGGAATTGTTAAGCGTGGTGTTACAGAACTGATAACCCCCGGAGTTGCCACTAATGATAAGTTACTGGAGCATAATCGTAATAATTTTTTATGTGGCATGCACATTAATGAAGAAAATTTTGGACTTGCATTTCTGGATATTTCTACAGGAGAATTTTTTATTGCAGAAGGGGATAGGGAATACGCTGATAAATTATTGCAAAGCTTTCAGCCGGCAGAAATAGTATTTCAACGTAATCAACAAAAACATTTTAAGAGCTGCTTTGGAAGTAAATTTTATACCTACACATTAGATGAGTGGATATTTGCGGAAACTTATGCTAAAGAAACTTTATTAAAACATTTTGGCACCCAAAGTTTGAAAGGTTTCGGTGTGGATGACCTGCATGATGGTGTTGTTGCCGCTAGCGCTGCTTTACATTATTTAAAAGATACTGAACATCCTAATTTACAGCATATCACATCTTTACAAAGAATAGACAAGGCTGATCATTTATGGATGGATCGTTTTACTATTCGTAATCTGGAGTTGCTTGGCGGCATAGAAATAAATAATTCTTTGCTTAAGGTTTTAGATAATACTGTTTCGCCAATGGGTGCAAGGCTGCTTAAACGCTGGCTGCTACTCCCTCTTGCGGAAATTATTAAAATTGAGGAGCGTTTAGAATTGGTGGAATTCTTTATAAAATCTGTTGATGTAAGAAATAAAATCTCTCAATCTATTAAACAATCAGGGGATGTTGAAAGGTTAGTTAGTAAGATATCTTTGAAAAAAATAAACCCCAGGGAAGTTTTACAAATCGCTAAAGGGTTACAGCAGGTACAATTAATAAAGAAGTTGTGCACAGATTCTGAAAATGCATACTTAAAAAGATTGGGAGATTCTCTTAACCCATGCCAATATATTTCGGATAAGATCATTAAAGAGATCATTGAAAACCCTCCCATTGCTACATCAAAAGGAAATGTAATTGCAATGAATGTAGATGAAAGCCTGGATGATCTGCGAAATATCGCAACACACGGCAAATCTTATCTGCTGCAATTGCAAAAAAAGGAAAGTGAAGCCACAGGCATCTCCTCCTTGCGGATAGGTTTCAATAATGTTTTTGGCTATTACCTGGAGGTTACCAATCTGCACAAATCAAAAGTACCTGCCGAATGGATACGCAAACAAACACTTACGAATGCAGAAAGATACATTACTCCCGAGCTAAAAGAATACGAAGAAAAAATTACAGGGGCAGAGGAAAAAATTCTCCAGATAGAATTACAAATCTTTGAAAAACTTTTGAATGAATTGCAGGATTACATTGCTCCCATGCAGGTGAATGGGCATGTAATGGCTGTATTAGATTGCCTTTGCTGTTTTGCTACCAACGCCTTGCAGTTCAATTACAAAAAACCGCAGTTACATGATGGCAATGAATTAGAATTAAAAGACAGCCGGCATCCTGTGATAGAAAGATATTTACCACAAGGTGAAAGCTACATTCCCAATGATATATTTTTAGATCCTGCTTCTCTGCAGATAATAATTTTAACCGGTCCTAACATGAGTGGAAAGAGCGCCATTCTAAGGCAAACTGCTTTAATAACATTAATGGCACATATGGGTAGTTTTGTGCCTGCCGGTGAGGCCAGAATTCCCTTAACAGACAAGATTTTTACAAGGGTAGGTACCAATGATAATCTCAGCAGTGGTGAAAGCACTTTTATGGTGGAAATGAATGAAACTGCCAGCATCATTAATAATATAACTGCAAAAAGCCTTATCCTGTTGGATGAGATTGGACGGGGTACTTCTACGTATGATGGGATCTCTATTGCATGGAGTATTGTGGAATTTTTACATAGTTCTCCTCATGCACCTAAAACTTTATTTGCCACCCATTATCATGAATTGAATGAACTTGAGAATAAATTATCCCGTGTAAAAAATTATCACGTTACCCATAAAGAAGCAGGCAATAAAATAATTTTCTTAAGAAAATTAGCAGCCGGAGGCAGCACACACAGCTTTGGTATTCATGTAGCAAAAATGGCCGGCATGCCTCCTTTATTAATTAAAAGAGCAAATGAAGTTTTAAAGCAATTGGAATCTAAACATGTTAATGAGGATATTGGGGATGCAGTAAAAAACTTAGCTTCTCCAAAATTGCAGCTTAGTATTTTTGATGCGCATTCACAGGCATTTGAAGAAATACGAAAAATTCTTGAAGCAGTTGATATCAACAGACTTACCCCGGTGGAAGCATTATTAAAGTTGCAGGAAGTAAAAAATATGGTGAAATAGAAATATCACCTTATGACATCCGTTCCGTTATAACAGGTTGCTCTAAAAATTTTATTTAAATTTGACAAAACATTCGAAATGAAAGGTGTTAATTTTTTAACAGATGAGCAAGGAAATAAAACTGCTGTTGTTATAAGCATGAAAAATTATAAAGAAGAAATAGAAGATTTTCTTGATGGTTTAGATGCTCAAAATAGATTACACGAACCTTCTGTAGATTTTGAAAAGGCGGTCTCCAAAATATTAAAAGCAAAACCTTCTAATGGTAAGATATCAGCTAAAAATAAAAAGATCAGCTGAGAAGGAGCTTGCGAATTTTCCTACTGTTACAATACTGGCTATAAAGGATCGCATACTTACTTTAAGGAGTAATCCATTTCCGAATGGGTATAAAAAATTAAAAGGATTTAAAAATCTCTATCGCATCCGTAGCGGAAATTACAGGATAATCTATTCAGTACAAAATGATGTGCTTATTGTTGAAATATTAAAAATTGTACACAGAAAAGATGCTTATTCATAATATCTTTTGAATAGTTTAATATGGGAAAAAAAATGTATTACAGTGATTATTTAGAGCTTAATAAAATTCTCGATGCACAACATCCTGAAAGCTTTAAGGTTAATAAGCCTGCGCATGATGAAATGCTTTTTATTATTGTGCACCAGGCTTATGAGCTTTGGTTCAAACAAATTCTTTTTGAATTGAAATTTGTATGTAATGTATTTAATAAAGAAAAGATTGATGATAACTCCGAAGACCTAAATCTAGTAAGGCATAGGTTGCATCGTGTGGTTCGCATACTTGACCTGTTAAATCAGCAGGTTGGTTTAATGGATACCATGACACCTTTGGATTTTTTAGAGTTTAGAAATCTTCTGACGCCATCTTCCGGATTTCAAAGCTTACAGTTCAGATTGGTGGAAACTGCATTGGGATTGGCTATGGACAGCCGTCACCACAAAGAATATTATAAACGTACCGGTGAAGGAGGATTTAATGAGGATGACTTTCATAAAATAAATGAAACAGAATCTAAGGAATCCTTACTACATCTTATTAATAACTGGCTGGAGAGAATGCCTTTTTTTGAAGATGAATTTTGGAAAGAGTATAAAAAGGCGGCTGATGACCTGCATCCCTTCTGGAGCGATTACAGAAAAATTTATAAAGAGGGCTTAACGGAAAGAGAAGAACAAAATATAGATCTTTTTGATCTCCTTTTTTTTGAGAAGAGAAACACCTTAAGCGATGAACAGGTAGATGTAAATAAAACAAGTTTGTCGGCAAAAGCCATGAGGTCAGCGTTATTTATTATGTTGTACAGAGATTTTCCGGTATTTCAAACGTCTTACCAAATTTTGGATAATCTTATTGAAATAGATCATCAAACGGCCGGCTGGCGACATAAACATTTGGTTATGGTACGCCGGATGATAGGTATGAGAACGGGTACCGGTGGCTCTTCCGGTGCAGGCTATCTGGAAGGAGCATTGGCGAAGCACAATGTTTTCAGGGACATTGAAGGGCTGTCTACTTTTTTAATTGAAAGAAAAAAATTGCCAAAACTGCCGGAAGCATTGATAAAGAAGTTAAGTTATTCTTCGTAGTCTGTAATTTATTATGGAAGAGCAAAAAGATATAAGCTTAAATAAATTCATTAGTGAAACAGGCTTTTGTTCAAGACGTGAAGCCGATAAATTAATTGAAAGCGGAAGAGTTACAGTAAATGAAAAAGCACCCAAGTTGGGTAACCGTGTCAGCCATAAGGATATAATTAAAATTGATGGTGAGCTTTTAAAACTAAAAGAGAAGCCTGTTTATATTGCATTCAACAAACGTGTAGGTGTTTCCAGTACAACAGACTTAAAAGACAAATACAATATTATAAGTTATATAAATTACCCAAAAAGAATTTTCCCCATTGGCAGACTGGATAAGCCTTCTGAAGGATTGATCTTTTTAACCAATGACGGCGATATCGTAAATAAAATTTTGCGTGTAGGTAATAATCATGAAAAGGAATACATTGTTACAGTTGATAAGGCTATTACTTCTGATTTTATAAAACGTATGAGCAATGGCATAAAAATTTTAGATACAGTAACACAAAAATGTTTTGTAAAGCAGGAAAGTAAATTTGTTTTTAAAATAATACTAACGCAGGGCTTAAACCGCCAGATAAGAAGAATGTGTGAGGCATTAAGTTATCATGTAACCAAACTTGTGCGTACCCGGATCATGAATATTACATTAGCGGGAATAGCTCAGGGGAAATGGAGATACTTAACGGAGGTCGAAATTGATTCAATTAATAATCTTGTTGAAAATTCTAAAAAAACAGAAGGAGCCTCACTGATCAAAAATCGAATTAGCTGAGCTAACTGTGAAAGAAATTATTAAATCAATTCCTTTAAAATTCCCACAACAGAATTTATTTCCTCCTCAGTATTATATTTACTAAAAGAAAATCTTACCGTTACTTTATCGGAATTATTATTAAGAGCATGCATAACATGACTTCCTGCGTCAGCTCCTGAAGTACAGGCACTACCGCCACTTGCACAAATATTATGAATGTCAAGATTGAAAAGCAGCATTTCAGATTTTTCAGACTTTGGGAAACTGGCACTTACCACAGTGTATAAACTTCCCCCGTTTGGGTCGCCATTAAAAACCACAGATGGGATATTTTTTTTAAGCTCATCCATCATGTAATTTTTCAAATTTTTTGTCTTGGTTTTATCAGCTTCATGATTTGCTGTAGCAATTTCAAGTGCTTTTGCAAAGCCAACAATTCCGTACAAATTCTCTGTTCCTGCCCTCATGTTCCGTTCCTGGCCACCGCCATGCACAAAAGGTTTTATTTTAATATTTTTATTTACATACAAAATGCCCACGCCTTTTGGTCCGTGAAATTTATGTGCTGCCCCTGTAATAAAATGTACTGGCGTGTTTCGTAGGTCAAATGGAAAATGCCCAACGGTTTGTACAGTATCGCTATGAAAAATCGCGTTATATTTTTTGCATAGTTCGCCAACTGCATTTATATCTAAAATGTTCCCGATCTCATTATTAGCATGCATTAAGGTTACCAGACATTTCTCTTTGCTTGCGTTTAATAATTTTTCAAGATCAACAAGGTCAATATGCCCGTTTGGTAAAAGCTTTACATAGCTCAATGCAACTTCCTTAGTCTCGTATAAGTTTTTTACTGTATGTAGTGTTGCATGGTGTTCGATAGTTGAGCTGATGATGTGTTTACACCCAAGATCATTAACTGCAGAATTTATCGCAGTGTTACTGCTTTCGGTTCCTCCACTGGTAAAAAATATTTCTGCCGGATGTGCATTTAGGATTTTTGCGACTGATTTCCTGGCATTCTCGATTGCCATTCTTGTTTCTCTTCCATAAGAATAAATAGAAGAGGGGTTGCCAAATTTTTCGGTAAGATAAGGCATCATTGCATCCAGCACTTCCGGGTCAAGTGAAGTTGTGGCAGCATTATCGAAATAAATTCTCATGTAAAGCGTCAAGCTATAAGCTGCAAGCTGCAAGTAGGTTTATTCGGCTTATAGCTTTACCTGCAGCAGGAAAATCAAAATTATAAAATATCAAGCTTGTAGCATGTAGCTATATGCTTGCCGCTATTCTTACATCACCTCGCTAATATCCTTCATTAATTTTCTGGCAATATTATCAGCTGTTGTTTCAAAATTGCTTTCTGAATAAATTCTTATGATAGGTTCTGTATTACTTGTTCTAAGGTGCACCCAATCATTATCAAATTCTATTTTTAACCCATCTTCAGTATTAATGGGATTCTTTTTATATTTCTCTTTTATCTTTTTAAATATTTCTTTTACATCAACATTTTTTTCTAAAGCAATTTTATTTTTAGAAATAAAATAATCGGGATAAGAACCTCGTAACTGTTTAATACTTTTTTTAGAATTTGCAAGATGTGTAAGAAATAAACCTATCCCTATCAGCGCATCCCTGCCATAATGAAAATCCGGTACAATAATTCCACCATTTCCTTCGCCACCTATAACAGCATTTACCTCTTTCATTTTTGTAACCACATTAACTTCCCCTACTGCTGAAGGATAATATTTCCCACCGTGTTTTTCAGTAATTTCTCTCAATGCTTTTGTAGAGGACATATTGCTTACTGTATTCCCTTTTCTTTTACCCAATACATAATCTGCCACAGCCACCAAAGTATATTCTTCACCAAACATACTTCCATCTTCACAAACAAAGCAAACCCGGTCTACATCCGGATCTACCGCAATACCCATGTGAGCTTCATTTTTTTGCACAGCAGCGCTTAACCCTGATAAATGTTGGGGCAATGGTTCCGGATTGTGTGCAAATTGCCCTGTAACTTCTTCATTTAATATAATGACTTCTTTTACACCCAACGCTTTTAGCAATGCCGGGATAAATGTGGCGCCTGTGCTGTTAATGCCATCAATTACAATTTTAAATTTTGCCTTTTTTATTGCTGTAATATCTACCAGTTTATAATTCACTACAGCATCAATATGTTTCTGCATCCAGGAATCATCAAGTGTGTAAGTGCCTAATTTATCAATTGCTACAAAATCAAAGTTTTCTTTTTCTGCCAATTCCAGCACTGCAGAACCTTCTTCAGCATTTATAAATTCGCCATTTCTGTTCAAAAGTTTCAGCGCATTCCATTCTTTAGGGTTATGGCTTGCAGTGATGATAATACCACCTGCTGCATTTTCATGCTTCACAGCCATTTCCACAGTAGGTGTGGTGCTTAAACCGAGATCCACTACATCAAAGCCCAGTGCTATTAATGTACTTACCACAATGCGGTTAACCAATTCCCCGCTAATGCGCCCATCTCTGCCAATAATAACTTTATTACGTGCCGGTAGTTGTCCAAAAAGTTCATCCTGACGGAAAGAAGGTAGGTTGCCGTTTTTTTGATTTATCCAGCTGCCATAGGCTGCTGTAAATTTCACTATATCTAAGGGTGTAAGGTTTTCTCCGGGCTGCCCTCCGATAGTTCCGCGAATGCCGGATATGCTTTTTATCAATGCCACTTTCAGGTGTTTTAAAGTTCGCAAAGGTAAATAAAATAGCCGATTGTTTTGTTGCCTGTCGTTTAAGTAATTTGCATTCTTATTTTACAAAGATGATGGCAACAACGTGGTTTAAAGATTGGTTCAATTCCCCTTATTATCACCAGCTTTACTTTAAGCGTGATGAAGCAGAGGCTGCAGATTTTATAAACCACCTGATAGAACATCTTAAACCGAAGCAAAGTGCTGAAATGCTGGATATAGCCTGCGGTAAAGGGCGACATTCCATACAGTTAGCAGATAAAGGTTTTAGGGTAACAGGGATAGATCTTTCAGAAGACAGTATCAGGGAGGCGAAAGAAAATGAAACCGAAAGCCTTGAATTTTCAGTACATGACATGCGCCTGCCTTTCCGCATAAATTATTTTGATTATGCATTTAATTTTTTTACCAGCTTTGGATATTTTAAAACCAGAAGAGAGCATGACAATGCCATACGCACCATTGCACAATCTTTAAAACCAAATGGGGTATTTGTAATGGATTACCTCAACGTACATTATGCTGAGAATCATTTGGTGCATAAAATTGAAAAGGAAATTGATGATGTAAATTTTTACATAACAAAATGGTTTGATGAAACACATTTTTATAAAAAGATTGTTGTTGAAGATGAAAACCTGGAAGAGCCATTGGAGTACACAGAAAAAGTTGCCAAATTTACCTTAGGCGATTTTACCGAGATGTTTGCCTACCAGGGTTTGCAAATACAGGAAGTTTTTGGGGATTATTTATTTAATGATTACGACGTAAAAAAATCTCCGAGGATGATTATGATAGCGAGGAAGTTGGTTAAGTGAATTATTTATCGATGTAGTTGGCAAGTCTCTTCAAGATCTAATACAACAAATCTATTTTAGGATTGGCGCCGTGTCCTGCTATGCTAAAAGCTAGGAGTAGAGACACGGCTTGGGAGAAGCCGCAGATTATCACTTTTGACAAGGATACATTTCCTTGATATAAAAGATCCCATCAAATAGTTTAGTCCACTCAGTTTTAAAACTAATATGCCCCATACCCTTTAAAAAGAATTTTTCCAATTTACCAGGAAAAATTTTAGTGTAATGCTTAAAGTCCACAAACGCATAATTATAGTTTTCATTAATCCAGGTTTCAAAACCATTTGGCCTGGGCTTAACTATTGCGAAGTTTTTTCGACCCAATCTTCCAGCTTCTCCTTTGTAAGAAGCGAATCCAATTATGTAAGTGGTATTCATTAATGCGCTATCCTTTGTGAAAAAGCTGCCCATTGCAATTAATTTCTTTTCATTATTGGTACTGTCAGCATACTTAGCTATATGACCGTTTGCAGCCCAAACAATTATTTTTTCTTTTGGATATTTATTTTCTGAGAGCCATTTTAAATTTGATGCCATTTGATAATCTCTTGTATTGCTTCCAACTCTGGAATTGTTTTTAATAGTTTGGTAAGTAATATTTTCCTGCACTAAGTTTTCAATAACAGCCATCCAATAACCGCTTTTATTTAATTTCTGTTCCGCTTGCTTTTTTATTATAGTTAAATATTGACCACATCTTGAAAATAAACTTGTGTCTTTGGGTGGCAGGAAATACCAAAGTCTCATTGAATCAATTAGTGTCAAAATTTCAGTTCGATAATTTTCTTGTTTTGTAATAGGAAGATTTATGGATTGGAAGACACTGTCTAGTTTTAAAATCAAGAACTTTGACGAATAGTCTAATATCATTTGATTGTCAAAACCAGTTACTGTTATTGGGTTTGATGTGTTATAGCTATTTGGGATATAAAAATTAAAAAGTTGATGGCACGTATTACAGCCAGTCCAAATAGGAAATATATTTTGATGAATAAAGCGGGAAACATTTTCTGGAGTTTTAAATAAATTGTCCCAGCCAAAATTTAATCCAAAAAAATCACTTTCAAAAGCTATCACATTAAACCCTTTTTTTTCGTGCAAATATTTTATAAGTCTTGTCTTTGCTAAAAATGTAGGAGCATCTCCGTGGTCTTGCTCACCAAGCATTACAATTTTTGAATTCCCGATTGATTTTCCTATTTCTTCCAGGTCTGAATAATTTACAGAATCAGGTTCAATGGTCGATACCCTAATTGTATTTTCTTGTACATACTTTTTAATATTGTCCTGTCCTTTTGCAAAACTTGTCAAAAAGAAAGCAATAAATATTAAGAATGGTTTGTGCATTGAAATGAATTTGCAGCTAACTCATAAATATAAGACGTATTTCTAAAATCTATCAAATTTATACAACCTTTATTTTCACTTACTTATCAGGTGTTTAGGACGTAATCAGGGCAAAAGCAGATGGTCTCATTTTGTCAATTCTCCCTTCGTCTTTTTATTATTCACCAGCATCCATTTTGCGGTTTCGTAAAAAGCAGAGGTTAATGAGGATAATGAACGCTTTACAGAATCTTTTTGAGAGGGAGTTAGATTTAACCTATTTGTTTTTACAGATACCAATTCTTCTTTATTTATCCTTATATTTTTTATAAAATAATAATCATCTGTCACCATCCCAATATTCCCTTCATCATGATGAATGATAAATGCAGCATTATTTTTATTTTTTGTGTTGAGCAGATCCCTGCCAAGTGTTGTGTTTAAATATGGCTGATGTATCATACCTGCAACTGTAGGCAAGATATCAATTTGTGAAACTACTTCACTTCGTTTTTGGGGAGATAATAATGAAGGCGCATAAAATAATAATGGCACATGCTCATCGCTTAAACGGTTTGCTGTCCATGCAGCGGGATACATTTCTCCGGCATTTCCCTCCAGGCCATGGTCACCCGTAAAAATAAAAATTGTATTGTTAAACCAGGATTGTTTTTTGGCTTCTTCAATAAATATTTTAAAGCAATAATCTGAGTAACAAAAAGCATGAAATTCCTCTAAAGATTCAAAACCATATTTGTTTAAAGTGTCAATTGGTATTATTCTTTTTTCAAAATCTTTATCCTCTTCAGGGATGCTGTACGGACGGTGATTATCTGCAGTTTGAATAATAGCAAAAAAAGGTTTTTGCTGCTGTTTTAAAACATTGTTGGCTTCTATAAAAAGATTTTTATCACTGATGCCCCACACATTTAATTGTGGCGATTTATAAGAACCATCCTGATAAATTTTAATGCCATTTATATTTTTCAGCAATCCTTCAAAATTGTTGAACTCACTGCTGCCGCCAAGAAAATAAAATTTATTATAATCTTCAAAACTATTTATGATAACATGTTGATCAATAGCTTCAGGATTACGACTTGAGAATTTAGATAATTGAACATCAGGAATGCCGGTAAGAATTGCAAATACACCACGGGCAGTGCCAAAGGTTGCGCTGAAACATCTGTCAAAAAAAACCCCATTTTCACACAGCTCCTTAAAGTAGGGTGTAGTATTTAACGGGTTGCCGGCCATGCTGCTTTTATACATACTGAAACTCTCGCCAATTACCAACACTATATTGGGCCTGCTTTCTAAAGACTTGCTCCCCGGTTCAAGTATCCGTGCATAATTAGCAGATGTTCTATTCACTGAATCCAGCTGCAAAAAATCAGCAATAACCGGAAAGTATTGTTTTGCCTTTGCTTCATCAAACGAGGGACTTCTGAACCGGAGTGTGGCTGT
>DASYOS010000062.1:0-29984 GCA_036007525.1 Chitinophagaceae bacterium
ACAAAACCAATACGCGGCACCTTATATTTATTAGCCTGGCGCCATACGGTTTCACTTTGGGGTTCAACACCGCTCACAGCATCAAACAATGCAAGTAAACCATCTAATACACGTAGGGAACGCTCCACCTCTACAGTAAAATCCACGTGACCAGGCGTATCAATAATATTGAATTTGTATTCTTTGGTATCAGTAGTTTTTGCCCCCTGTATTGTAGGGAAATTCCAGAAGCAAGTGGTGGCAGCTGAAGTAATGGTAATACCCCTCTCCTGTTCTTGTGCCATCCAGTCCATAGTAGCAGCACCGTCATGCACTTCGCCAATTTTATGATTTACTCCTGTATAGTATAATATACGTTCCGTTGTAGTGGTTTTGCCGGCATCAATATGTGCTGCAATTCCAAAATTTCTTTGATACCTTAAGTCGCCCATGACAATTTATTTATTGAAGATTGAAAATTCTTTTTTTTTAAAATATTTTGATAGAATTCTACCACAAATAATGATATAATTTCGAGGCGCAAAGCTACAATTAATAAGTGAAAAAAAATCCCTGGTATTGAATCTATTTTGAACTAAATGTCAGCTTGAAACCTTATAATACTCTTCAAAAGAATATCACTTGAAATAAAAATCCCTTCCGGTAAAGAAGGGACTTAAGCAATTAGTCTTGTTATAGTATTAGATTCTAAAATGTGCAAATGCTTTATTAGCATCTGCCATACGATGAGTATCTTCTTTCTTTTTAAATGCTGCACCTTCACCTTTGCTGGCCGCTACTATTTCATTTGCTAATTTTTCAGCCATGCTGCGTCCGTTTCTATCGCGGCTAAAACGTATTAACCATTTTATAGCTAAAGATGTTTTTCTGTCAGCACGAACTTCTGCTGGTATTTGAAATGTTGCTCCACCAATTCTGCGGCTCTTAACTTCCACTGCAGGTGTAACATTGGTCAATGCTTTTTTCCATGTTTCATACCCATCTTCACTGGTCATTTTATTTACTCTTTCCAGAGCATCATAAAAAATATTAAAAGCCCCACTTTTTTTGCCTTCCCACATTAAGTTATTTACAAATCTTGTAACAAGTTTATCATTAAACTTAGGGTCTGGCGCTAGAGGGAGTTTTTTGGCTTGTGCTTTACGCATTCTTGTTTATGTTTATTAGTTCATCCGTTTAAACGTTTATACGGATTAACAGGTTAATGTTTTATTTCTTGGCTTTTTCTCTTTTAGTTCCGTATTTACTACGGCTTTTTTTACGGTCTTTTACTCCCGCAGTATCCAGGCTTCCCCGTACAATATGATAACGTACACCAGGTAAATCCTTAACTCTTCCACCACGTATTAAAACAATGGAGTGTTCCTGTAAATTATGCCCCTCACCGGGAATATAAGCAATTACTTCAATTTTATTTGTTAAACGAACCTTGGCAACTTTGCGTAATGCAGAGTTAGGCTTTTTAGGAGTTGTAGTATATACTCTTGTACACACACCACGGCGTTGCGGGCAACTATCCAAAGCCCTTGATTTACTTTTTGCTTTTATGATCTCTCTACCTTTTCTTACTAATTGCTGTATTGTGGGCATTATCTAACCTTAATTTTTTGGACGGCAAAGGTAAGAGATTTAATGATAAAGTAAAAATATAAAGGGAAAAGAATTGTAATTAGTTATACTTTATACATCCAGTCATGTTTATCCTCAATTTTCCCTTCTCTAATAGAGTTTAAAATAGCTTTTACTTTAGGAGCAGTTTCCCATTTATTGGTATCAAAATGCATAGTAAAATCTTTATAACGCAACTCTTTAATCATAGATATGGTTGCTGCAGTTCCTGTACCAAAAACTTCATACAAAATTCCTGCTTTATACGCATCTACAATATCATCAATATTCAAGGGTCTTTCTTCTACATTAAACCCAAGTTCTTTTAATATAACAATCGTGCTATCCCTGGTTACACCATCCAGAATTGTTCCTGCTTCCAGATCAGGTGTAATAGCAGTACCCCCAATGATGAAAAATACATTCATAGTGCCGCATTCCTGAACATACTTATGCTCATATGCATCCGTCCATAAAACCTGGTCATAGCCTATTTTCTTAGCCTCCGCAGTAGCATACATTGCCGCCCCATAATTTCCGGCGGCTTTTGCATATCCAACTCCCCCCGGAACAGCACGAACATATTTTTCTTCTACATATATTCTCATAGGATTATTATAATAAGGACCGGTCGGGCTTAAAATGATCATAAACTTATACCTGTCGCTGGGTCGCACACCTATTACTTCATCGCTGCTAAACATAAATGGCCGGATATATAAAGAATGATCTTCCTGCTGGGGGACCCAGTTCTTATCCAGATCAATTAATTGCCGCATGCCTTCCATAAAAATATCTTCGGGAATTTGTGGCATAGCCATTCTTTCTGCAGAAATATTAAATCGCTTAAAATTATCAATAGGCCGAAAAATATATGGCTCACCCTCCTGATTTTTATAGGCTTTTATACCTTCAAAAATGGCTTGCCCATAATGCAAGGCAGCTACTGATGGTGATAGAAGTAAAGGCTGATAAGGTTTAATTTCAACATTCTTCCATTCCCCATCTTCATAGTCAGCTTCAAGCATATGATCAGTAAAATATTTACCGAAAGAAATGTCCTGAAGAGTGAGATCATTTAGTTTACTTCTTTCCACCTTAGTTATATTAAAATCAGCGGCTGCAATCATATCTGTAAATTTGTAACAAAGGAACGAAAAAAACTTAATGCAAAACTATTTATGAGCTTAGATAATATCCAACTTCCGGCATTTGTTATTCAAGATTTGTTCCAAAAAACTTTGGTAGATCTAAATAGTTTTGAAAATGAAGGGCCCTTTGATTACGGGCAAGAGAAAAAAGGCGAATTAAATTTTTTTGGAGGAAACAAACAACGTATAATTTTACTTGTAAATCATCCCGAAGTGGCTTTTGTAACTGACCACCAACTTACATTTTTATCAGGAATATTAAATGCATGTAAACTAACGCTTGAAGATGTGGGATTAGTAAATATTGCTTCTTATCCGGCTGTATCTTATAAAACAATATCAGAAAGTTTTAATCCTGTAATAGTAATAATGTTTGGCATTTTACCCGAAGCCATACAACTTCCTTTTGTAATGCCTGAATTTCAAAGGCAAACATTCAATAGCCAGATTTATTTAGCTGTTCCATCTTTGCACGCCTTAGAAAACAATAAAGAACTGAAACGAAAGTTCTGGATGGTACTTCAACAAATTTTTTCTTTGTAGTATGGATACATTAATATTTGCTACCAATAATCAACATAAAATAGATGAAATAAGGTCTATACCGGAAATAAAATTCCACATCATAGGTTTAAAGGAAGCAGGAATTGACATCGATATTCCTGAGCCATATGATACTTTAGAAGAAAATGCAACAGAAAAATCTACAGTTATATACAAGCTAACCGGTTTAGATTGTTTTAGTGAAGATACCGGGTTGGAAGTAGAAGCATTAAACGGAGTACCAGGTGTAAAAAGTGCCAGGTATGCAGGTAACGGGAAATCTTTCGAAAAAAATATTGACAAATTACTTTTAAAAATGAAAGGTAAAGAAACCCGTAATGCTCAGTTCAGAACTATTCTTTCATTAATATTGAAAGGGAATGAATATAAATTTGAGGGAATTTGCAAAGGCAATATTCTTGCAGATAGCATTGGTAAAAAGGGCTTTGGATACGATCCTGTATTTTTACCTTTAGAATCGCAAAGAACTTTTGCTGAAATGGATATGGAAGAAAAAAACAAATTTAGCCACCGCAAAAAGGCTACGGACAAAATGATTGATTTTCTGCAAAACATTTCTAAACAATAAGTGGACTTCAAAAATTATTTAACAGCACATTGAGCTCAATAAGCAACCATACAGTAAATGAACGCGACTTAATAGATGGATGCATTAAAGGAGACAGACAAATGCAGGAATTGCTCTACAATAGATTTTCACCAAAAATGTACTCTGTTTGCCTTCGTTATTCAGGTAATGCTGAAGATGCGAGGGATCTTTTGCAGGAAGGCTTTATTAAGATATTTAAAAATTTAAGTAAATATCGTGGAGATGGATCATTTGAAGGATGGATTAGAAGGATTTTTGTAAACACATCTATTGAACATTTTAGAAAAAAAGTATATCTACAGGATGTAACCGAAACACAGGAAAGAACAATTGAGGATAAAGAATGGAATGTGCTAGATAATTTAGCAGAGAAAGACATTATGAAAATGATAAATGAATTATCGCCGGGATATAAAGCTGTTTTTAATATGCATGTTATTGAGGGATATTCACATAAAGAAATTGCAGATATCCTTGGGATAAATGAAGGTACCAGCAAATCTCAACTGGCACGGGCAAAAACGGTACTAAGAAAAATGGTTGAGAGCAGGTTAAATAAAACAAGTAACAACACCGCGAGCCTATAATTATGGAAGATATTAAAAACAAGATGTACAATTATGAAACCCCTCCACCTGCCGGAGTATGGGAGTCGATCAGTGCAGAATTGGATGCTGATTTAGCTAAAGTAATACCAATAACCAAGAGGAGTAATAAAACTTTATATTATTTAGCAGCCGCGGCTGTTGCCATTATATTATTTTGCTTAGTATTTTTTACAAACCAGTTCTCAAAATCTACAGATGAAAAATTAATTACCTCTTCGGAAAATAAAAGGGATACTCTTAATAATAATAATGTATTAATCACTGTGCCATCTAATGAAAAAATTACTGCTAAAAATAATAATGAATCGCAGACTCGAAATAGATCTGAAAAAAATCGACCTGATAAAAAACAAACCAGGGAAGTAATTAAAAGCGCGAATACTGACAAGGACAATCAATTGGCAAGTAATAAAACCTCAAGGTATATTACTATTGAAGGCTTGCAGGGCCAGCAGGTAAAGGTCTCTTCAAAAATGGCAACGCTCATAGATTCATCTGAAACAAAAACAGCATCAAAGCCCATTTGGAATAAAAAAATAAATGAATGGCGGGAGATCATGAAAGTTAACACGCTTGCCCCAACTACCCGCAATTTTTTAGATATAATCGAACTTACCAAAACTCTAAAGGATAAGAAATAACCTCAGTTTATTTCTTCCTTATTTTTAGGGCAAATTAATTTTAAATGCCAAGAATCAAAATAGACTTTCCTGTAAAATATTTTAATATTGAAATAAATATCCCTGTAAGAATTACAGATGTTAACTATGGCGATCATGTTGGCAATGATTCACTGGTGGCCATTATTCATGAGGCAAGAATGCAGTTTTTACAGCATTACGGTTATACTGAACTGAACATTGAAGGTATAGGTTTAATAATGAGCGACCTGATAGTTGAATTTAAAAATGAATCTTTTTATAAAGATATCATGCAGGTAAAAATAGGAAGAGGTGATATTTCAAAAGTAAGTTTTGAATTAATTTATCAACTGACTACGCTGAGAGAAAATAAAAAAATTGTTATAGCAAATGCAAAAACAACAATGATCTGCTTTGATTATAAATTAAAAAAAGTTGTTTCGCTTCCTCAGAAGTTAAAAGCTATCCTTTAATCTTCGTTCCATATTCTCCAGCTTTCTTCGGCCTGTAAAAGCCACATTTCATATCCATTTTGAATTACAGCACCCATTTCTTCTCCTTTTTTTAAAAACAAGGTTTTTTCAGGATTATTGATCAAATCAAATAAATAATGTTTTTTAGAAATGAACTGGTAAGGCAATTGTGGATGCTCGTTCACATTAGGATACATTCCCACAGGAGTGCAATTAATTATAACATGATAATCATTCATTATTTTTTCATCAATCATCGAATAGTTTATCATTTCAGCAGATTGTCCACTCCTGGTAACTAATAAAAATTCAATACTTAATTTTTTCAATACATATTGAATTGCTTTTGATGATCCACCAGTTCCTAACACTAATGCTTTACTATGAAAGGGATTTAATTTCTTTACAAAGGAATTTTCAAAACCGATTATATCAGTGTTATAAGCGATCAACTTATTTCCTTTAATCTTTATAGTATTAGCTGCACCGATATCCTTTACTGCTGATGTTGTTTCTGTTACATATTTCAGCACCTGCTGTTTGTATGGTATAGTAACATTTAAGCCTTTTAAAAACGGGTTGGAATTTATTAGCGAAGGAAAATCTTTTATTGATTGGATCGGGAAAGCTTCATAACTACAATCCTCTAATCCTTCTTTTTTAAATTTTTCAGTAAAATATTTTTTTGATAAGGAATGCCCCAATGGATAACCTATCAATCCATACAATTTCATTACGCAGTTTCTTTATCAAGATATAGATGAAAAGTGTCGCCACGCAATCCTATTCTCATTGCTTCCAACGGAATAACTTCAGAGGGGGCAATATTTCCAAGGTTCACATTGCAGCCTATCAATTCTAAAAAATATAATTGCTGGGCTTTTTGAGGTGCCTCCCAAATAATTTTTTCTTCAGGTATTTGGGTTAATATCTCCTGAACTAAACCTTCTCTCACTTCCCCTGACCCCCGATATATACCTACATTTCCTGCTTCTCTAGCTTCTGCAATCACATAAGTAGAACCTGCTTCCAGCTCTGCTTTCATTAATTCTATCCATTTATAGGGAGGCATAATGTGAGCAGCATCCTTGCTTCCCACCTCGCTTAACACTATACCAATCTTTGTAAGTTTTTCTATATACCCGCATTTCTCCGCATGAGGGATAGTAATAGACCCATCGCTAACTTCGATATAGGTAATGTTGTATTGTTTGCAAATATTAATATAATCCTGAAACTGGTTGCGGATTAGAAACGCTTCAAATAAAGTACCTCCAAAATACACAGGAATATCATAACCCTGATAGATTTCGATCTTTTGTTTTAAGTCCGGAGTTACAAAAGCAGTTCCAAAACCAAGCTTTACAATATCAATATGGGGATGGGCAACACTTAAAAAATTTTTTGCCTCTTCAATACTAAGCCCTTTATCCATAACCATAGTTAACCCATGTTCACGTGGCTTCTTATTCCTTTCAGGGATTTGTGTTAAATTAAAATTCATGATTGTTGTTTAAAGGTGCGTAAAGATAAGTTGTGCAGTTACAACACACAAAAAATCATTAAGGCTATGAATTTATTTTGGAGATCTGTTATTTTTAAATTTAGCTATCAATGAAATAACCTGGGGATTTTGTAATAGTGAAGGCTCCAATTCAATCAATTGCTTTATCATCCTGGGATATTTTTCCATTGCTGAGTTTAATAATAATAAAGCTTCTTTTTGTTTTTCAGTAGCAAAAAGAATGGCTGTCTTATAAAAAATCAATAAAGGTTTGTTTACAGTGTTTTTTAAAGCATTATGAACCTGCTGCAATGCTTCTTCATAAAAACCTGCATCATATAAACATTTAATTAATTCTTTCCAGCCTTTAACATTTTTAGGCCTGGCTTTTATAAAATTTGAAAAATAAATAATTGCTTCTTTTGTTTTATTCAATTGTACGTAACATTGAGCTAATGCAAAACTATAATCAGGACGTGAGCGTTGAATACGCATTGCATTTTCCAGGTTTTTAATTGCACTTTCCCACTGGGTTTCATTCATATAAGTACATGCAATTTTATAATGTAAATGACTGTCATCGGGTGTTAGATGCGAAGCTTTGCGATAATGAAATCTTGCCTGTGCGTAATTTTTTAATTTATCATAGCAATGTCCCAAAGCCTCATATATTACATCCTCTGGCCTGCTTAGTTCCAGTACTTTCTGCAATACCTCAATAGCTTCTTTAAATTTTCGCATACGCAGGTAAGCATCTCCCATATTACGATAAGCGTAATCAAATTTTTCATCAATTGCAATAGCATATTGATAGGCATCAATAGCTTTTTCGTAAAGTTTTACCCCTTGATATGCAGCGCCAAGGTTAAACCAGGCAAGCTCTGTAAACGGATGTTCATCAATAATTTGTTGATGGAGTTTGATGCCTTCTTCATTTCGTCCTGTATAATCCGTCCAAAAGCAAATTTTATAGAGCGCCTCCTCATTGGTTTGGTCCTGCTCAAGAATCAATTTAAGGCAATTAAAAACTTTATCAAACTCCTCATAATCGTCATATACGTCGGCTAATTCAAAAAGCAATTCTATTCTTTCTTCTCCCTCAAATAAAAAGATTGCTTTTTCCAACAGATCAGCGGCTTTTTTCTGCTGATCTAATGCCAGGTAAACATCAGTTTTAAGTATGTATAAATTAATATCTCCCCTGTCTAACAACTCGGCTTTTTCTAACAGCTCAAGTGCTTCTCTGTACTGTTTTTTGGCAATTAAAAGGTCGGCTTTTTTTATCTTTAATAGGGAAGAATATGGATATTGCTGAATGCCATACTCGGCGGCTTCTATGGCTGCGTGCAGATCATCCTTCTCATCAAAATAATCTATAAGTTGTTCAAAGGCATCTTCTTCAATAAATGCATATCCCCTCCCTTGCTTCATGCTAGTGTATTGCTGTAGCAATTCATTCATCCCCTCTTTATCCTGGCGATATTGGTTTTCCCTCATTCTAAACTGAAAATTAAAGCTTTTTATAAAAAAACTATACTATTCTTTAAACTAATACGTTAAAAGAGTATCTAAAATATTCCAGCATTTTATATGATATGTCAATTTTTATTGTTAAATTTGTTAACAGGATTAAGGTAATAATGCTCAAAAAAATTCAAATAGCTGTACTTGTTTTATTGTTTTGCTTTGTAACTTATATTGCAACAGCAGATAGAGGCGGCTTTGGGCGAAGGAATAGGGTTAGTTTTAATATAAAAACACTCTCAACTTTAAAAAATTCTATTGCATTTAATTTAAGATCAGGCCTTGCTTACAGAGGTAATACGGTACTAAATAAATATCGTGTTGGCAATTCGGTATTTACTAATTCGATAGTAAGCTATCAAAAAGGTAATACAATCTATATTTTACCTTATAAACAAAAAGCTTTGATACAATCCTATTCTCCGGCTTCAGGATATAAGCTTATAATCAGATCCAAATAAAATAATTAGGTTTAAAAATAAAATCCCGAAATTAATTCAGGATTTTATTACACTTTCAATTCATCTTATTTTTTTGTTTCACCATAGGTCATCACCCTGTAACCGGCTTTAGGAATATCAAATTTTGATAAAGGAACCGGATCAAAATTTATTTTTGACAAAGTATATTTAAATCTCATTTTTCCGGATTGCCATTCATACTGCAAAGCAAGCCCCGGCAGGTTTTTGAATTGAGAATCATAATTTTTATCAGCCATATCCAGGTCTGCTGTATAGTATACAACAAAGGAACTTCCGTCTCTTAATTTAGCAATGGCTTTTTTACATTTATAACCAACAATATCAAGCGTTTCATTAGTTGTTTCAAATGTTATGCCTTCATATTTGCTGTTCTTTTTATTCCAATCATCTTTAGTTAGCGATATCATAAGCTTTTGCCCACTATAGTCTTTTAAAATAACACCTGTACCTATTTTGGAATCATATATAGTCACTTCGCTTCCTAAACCACTAACCAATTCACTACGGCTTTGGTTGCCTTTAATATTAATTGTTGTAGTAGCCCCATCCAACATATCTGCCATTACGGCTTCGTTACTTCCTGTTTGAATTGTGATATTATAAACCAAAGTACCTTCAGAAATTAATTTCTGCGCCTTTACAGTAAAAGAGCCTAAAAAAAGGATAATTATAAAGGCTGACTTTAAAATTTTCATTTATGTAGTTATTATTATAATTTGTACAATAGTCAGTTTAAAGACTTGCCAACTTTATAAATAGTTGCAATTGCAAAGAATACTATTTTTTGGTCTTGTTAACTTTTTGTTTCATACTCTGCAGTTTTTGATTGTTTGCCTGCATGGCCTCAACCCTTTCCTGCCACTTACTTTTTACTTTTGGTTTCTTTTTGTTTTCTTCCAGCTTTGCTAAAATCTTTTCATGATTTATTATATATTTCTGTATAACGAATTGTATAAGCAAAGTAATAGCATTAGATACTGTATAATACCATGTTAGAGCAGCAGGCTGAGAGTTAAAAACGCCTAATAGAATAACAGGAAAAATGTAAGGCATGTACTTCATTACAGGATTGCCTGTATCCTGCATATTAGCCATACCATATATGGAAATAAGTAAACTGGTTACTACCGCAAAAATGGTAAACAAACTTATATGGCTCCCATACAATGGAATAGTAAATGGCAGATCATAAATTGAATCGTATGAGGAAAGATCTTTAGCCCACCAAAAACTTTGACCCCGTAATGCTATGTTTGAATTAAAGAAACTGTATAAAGCAAAAAATATGGGTATTTGTAATAGAGCAGGTATACATCCCCCTAAAGGATTGACGCCTGCACTTTTAAATAATTTCATTTGCTCCATTCCAAAGGCCTGCTTATCATCTCCATATTTTACTTTTAATGCATCTATCTCCGGCTTTAATAATTTCATCTTTGCACCGCTTAAGTAACTCTGATAAGTAAGTGGTGAGATCAATAGCCTGATTATAATTGTTAACAAAGCAATAACTAACCCATAGCTAGCAAATTTGCTACCCAGGAAATTAAAAACCGGCATTATAAACCCGCGATTAATATATTTTACAAATGCAAAAACACCACTCCCCAGAGGAACGATATTAAACATTTGGTTATCATACGATTTCAAAATTTTATAATCACTTGGCCCATAAAATAATTGTAGGGGGATATTTGCAACAGAGCCGCCTGGTACATTTATTCTGCAATTAGAAGTTGTTTGTGCAATAATATGCAGATTAGTATCCTTGGGAACAGTCCATTGCACATCTGCACTTTCAAATTTATTTTTTGCAAGAATAGCGGTAGCAAAAAATTGTTGCTTCAAAGATATCCAGTCCACCGGTTTCGAAAATTTTTCATCACTGCCAATGCCAAGATCTTCATAATCATAATCGCCATCCGTTACATAAGTAATGTGTGATTGTATTCTCTCGTGTTCAATATTTTTTTCAACCTGAGGAGCCTGTGCAAGCCAGGTTAGGTTGATCTTATTTTGTGTAATTAATTTATCAGAGCCGTTAAGCTTTATATTAAAATCAAGCATGTAACCGCTATCTGATAAATTGTATTGGTGTTCAATAATTTGTCCGTCAGCGTTTTGAACTATAAAATTTATATTATGCTGCTTGTTTACTGAGCTGTCCTGCTGAATTTTAAAATACAGATCAGCTGTTTGAGCAGTTTGGTTTACACTTGTATTTATGGCGTAAGATATTTTATTAAAACTTCCATTTTGGAGAATTAAAGGTTTACCATTAAAGGTTTTAAACTTTTTTAACTCTACTATTTTAGGCTGGCCTCCTTTATTAGTAAAAGTTATTTTTAAAACCTCATTTTCTAAAGTTGTTAATTGCTCAACATTTGTAATAGAATCCTGCTGAAATGTGGGGGAGGTAGTTTTTAGTACCGAATCCTTTTTTGCATAGTCTGCTTTAGCCGCCATAGTATCGGCTTTTGGTTTTACCCTGCTAAGTGAATCCTGTATATGTGTTCTCTCATTATCTAAAGCCACCTGGCCTTGCTTGGTATAATAAAAATATCCTATAAATAAAACTGCTAATAATACAAACCCAATTATCGTATTTCTATCCATTCCCATATAAAAAAAATTATCTCAAAGGAATTCCTTTGAGGTGGGCAAAGGTAAGCAAGTTTGAAGTTAATATTGTATCATACAAATAGAAATGCCCTTGATTAAGGGCACTTATTATTTTATATTTGATGCTTTTTATTATTATTATTTTTTAGCTGCTGCTGCTGGGGCGGCAGGGGCTCCTTTAGCAGCGGGAGCAGCTTTACCAGCAGGGACAGCGGTTGCAGTAGCATCTGCAGCTACTGGCGTTTTTACTGTTGCTTCTTCTTGTTTTAATTGCCTTGTAAGTGTAACAGAGGCTATAGGTATTCTTGGAGAATTAAGAACTTCCATATTCTCAGCCTTAACATCCTGAACACGAAGATTATCATTAAGCTCCAAATGGTTAATATCTATTTCAATATTCTCACGCAGATACTTTGGCAGCGTTTTTATCTTTAGCGATTTTATTTTAGTTACTAGTTTTCCCCCGGCTTTTACACCTGCAGGAACTCCTTTAAATTTAAGAGGTAATGTAACTGTAACCTTTTTATCTTCAACTAATTCCAGAAAGTCTAAGTGAATTAATTGATCACTGACTTTATCAAACTGGATATCTTTTAATACACAACGGTATGTTCCTCCATCTATATTAACTTCCGCAAGCATAAAATCGGGAGTATAAACAAGATTTTTAAATGCAGATGCAGGGGCTGAAAAGTTTATTTCTTTTGCACCGCCGTAAATTACGCCTGGCACTTTTTCCTCAGAGCGAAGTTGGCGGGTGGCTGTTTTACCAAATTCGGTCCTGAGTTGTCCTTCGATTGTAATAGTGTTCATTATTATAATTTTGAGGCGCAAAGGTAGGGAAAAAGCTTCAATAGGTACTCGTAAATTACTTCTTATTTAACATCCTGCTACGCAGAAACAGGCTGTTAATACTTTTATTTTCAACAGCATTGCGGATGGCAATAGCAAACAAATCTGCCACGGAAACCACTTTTATTTTTGGAATAGTATTTTTCAGAGGAATAGTATCACAAACAACAAGTTCGATTAAATCGCTTTTTTCTATATTTTCATAAGCTTTGCCACTTAAAACCGGGTGAGTGCAAAACGCTCTCACACTTTTTGCTCCCTTTTCCACAAGTAAACCGGCACTTTTTGCCAAGGTACCACCAGTATCACATATATCATCTATTAAAACTATATCCCTATCTGTTACATCTCCTATTACTACCATACTGGTAATTTCGTTAGCCCGTTTCCGGGTTTTATCACAAATAACCATTTCTACTTCAAAATAACTTGCGATTTCCCTAATCCTATTGGCACTCCCTACGTCAGGTGCGGCGAAAGTGAGGTTTTTTAATTTTAAATCTTCTATATAAGGGATAAAAATAGCAGAGGAATCTAAATGGTCAACAGGTATGTCAAAATAACCCTGTATTTGAGGAGCATGAAGATCCATAGTAATTACCCGGTCTGCACCGGCTGCAGTTAGCATATTTGCCACGAGTTTAGAGCCAATAGCAACTCTTGGCCGGTCTTTTCTATCTTGCCTGGCATATCCGTAATAGGGTATAACAGCTATTACTTTATATGCCGATGCTCTTTTTGCAGCATCTATCATTAAAAGTAATTCCATCAGGTTATCCGTAGGAGCAAAGGTGCTTTGAACCAAAAAAACAAATTGTCCTCTTATGCTTTCCTGAAACTCTACGCTGATTTCGCCATCACTGAATTTTTGAATATTTATTTTGCCTAATGGCTCACCAAACTTTGATGCAATTTGATTGGAAAGTTGATGAGATCCTGTGCCTGAAAAAATTTTTACGTTTGTATGCTGCATAGATTTATTTTAAGAGGCAAATAAAATGTGCAGCAAAATTATAATTTATATTGTGATGAATTAATCTTTGTGACATGGAAAGTTCTAACAAGTCTTCCACTTCTATTAAAAACTGGGCAGCGGATGACAGGCCAAGAGAGAAACTTATTACAAAAGGGGCAACAGCTTTAAGCGATTCAGAATTACTGGCTATTCTGATAAGTACAGGCAGTAAAAGTAAAAGTGCAGTTGAAATTGCAAAAGAAGTGCTGGAAAAAGGAAAAAACAATTTAAATGAACTTGGCAAAATATCAATAAAAGAATTAATGAAAATTCCTGGCATTGGTGAAGCAAAAGCAATAACAATTGCAGCTGCCCTTGAACTTGGAAGAAGAAGACAGGCTACGTCTTCGCTTGCAAAAACTAATATTAAATCAAGCAATGATATAGCTGAATATTTAAAGGCAATATTAAAGGATTATGCTTATGAAATTTTCGCAGTAGTTTTTTTAAACAGAGCGAATAAAATTAATCACTTTGAAATTATTAGCAAGGGTGGGATAACCGGAACTGTGGCTGATCCCAGGAGAATTTTAAAAACTGCTTTAGAACAAGATGCTACGTCAATAGTATTATGTCACAATCATCCTTCCGGGAATTTAAAGCCTAGCAAAGCAGATGAAGAGCTTACAGTAAAAATAAAAGAGGCAGCAAAATATTTTGACATTAAAGTTATGGATCACATTATTGTAAGCGAAGAAGGCTATTATAGTTTTGCTGATGAAGGAATGCTTTAATGTCCAACTCTAATCCATTACGCCTGCGCCGTAGGTCCCCCAAAATTAAAAGGTAGTTCAACTGCTTCAATATCCTGAATGCTTCCATTTGAAGCTTCGAATTTTTTTACATTATCTACCATTGCTTTCATAAAGCGTTTGGCATGTGTAGGCGTTAAAATGATACGACTCTTAACTTTACTTTTGGGTGTACCCGGCATCACATTCACAAAATCCACGATAAACTCCGCATGGCTATGCGTTATGATAGCAAGGTTGGCATAGCTTCCTTCGGAGATTTCTTCTGAAATTTCAATGTTTAATTGGCTGGGTTGTTCTATAGGAATATCCATTTTAAAATTTTTATCAAAAATAGTTTATTTACCAAACAAGATTAATACAGTAATTTTTCAGGATTCAATAAAAACGGCTGCTTTGAGCAGCCGTTTTGTTAATATCTTATTATTAGTAATTTATCTTTATATACCGATTTACTCCGTATTCCTCTTATTATTAAAAGAAGATAAATACTGTAAAGTAACTATGGCCCTTCTTGCGGTAGCACCATCGCCCCAGTTAAAATCAAGAAAAAAGGTCTTTGTAACCGGATTGTAATAGTTAGCAGCAGCAGACGTATTCATTGCACCACCTGCACTACTTATTGTTACAAGATTAGTTGTTGGATCAAGTTTTAGTTGTGGCAATCCAATCCCTATTCCTTTATTGTCAGCCCATACCTGCAAATCAGTATAAGCAACTGAATTATTACCTGTTGCTATCAGTGTCATCTCTATAGGAGAAAATTCGCCTGTTTTAGCAGGGTCTCCTGCCCGTAAGGTGCGGCCATACAATTTATATAAGCCATCCTTGTTTAGAGATGTGGATTCAAGTATTGCACTCGTTACCAATGATACTTTATCCTCAGGCTTAATTACTTCTACTTTTTTACAAGCATGGAAAATACATACGACAGCAAGCAGTGTTAGGTAACGAAAATATATAATTTTCATAGCAGTAATTTTTATCCGGCAACACGTTATCCACAGTGTTCTGACAAAGATGAAGAAATTCTTTGATATCTCAAAGGGAATTTTAGAGTTTTCTATGAGTCTAAAAACTAAACAAGCGCACCTAAATTCCCATAGACTATCTAAATATTTGTCTAGAATAAGGAATTATAATAGGTAAAAAGGTCTGCAATATCATTTACACTCTTAAAGTTTGTAGTGTTTTTCTTTACAAATACTTCAATCTCATCTTTTTTGTCAGATAAAGTATTCAATATAAATTTTTTCTCTTTTTTCAAGCTCTTCATTTGCTCATTACTGAAAACATAGTAATCTTCATAAGCTTCAAATTGCTTTTTTACTTCTCCTGATAAATCATTTTTGTTTACAGTTATTTGCTTTCTTGTTAGTTTAAGCAAAGTTGCTTTGCCCGTACATAATACCTGATAATAGGTATTTTGATCTTGATTATCAATTTTGGGAAATCCTGTTTTAAATTTATAAATAATATTATTCGATTCCGGAGAACCATATACATTCACTTCTCTTACATAGCCCCCCGGAAAAGCCATTTCAACATCATTATTTGTTTTAAAATGAAGCTCTTTAGTATAGAGGTTTAACTTGGTTCGAATCATATCAAACTTTCTTCCATCGGCCAACTTTATTAATGAATATTTCCAATCCTCTATAAAAAACGGGAAACCGTTTACATCAGGGTAAATATTTTTAAATGATCTTCCTGTCCTGGGATCAATCATTGAAAGCTGGGCAGTAAAATCCTGATTGCGATAATTTATATCAGGAGTAATTATTTTTGGTGGCGCTGGGTTAGAAGCAGTAGGCGAAGAGTTTTGAGAAAATCCGTAATGCGAAGAAAAAGTACAACCAATTAAGAAAATAATTTTTTTATACATAAAATCTTAAGCTAATTAGCTACTTAAAAATAGAGCCCCTTAAAAAGGGGCTCTATTAAAATTAATTTGGATTAACCACCGGTGCACTTCCTGCACTAGGAGGGTTTAACTCTGTTTCGTCTTGAGGAACATCCCAATAATCAAGGAAATTATAATTGATAGTGGAATTTGTATTTAAAACATTTGCTGTTGTTAAAACAACTGCACCTGTTCTTCCCCCGCCTTTTGAAACATCATCAGTTATACCCCATCTTCTATAATCATAAAAAGAAACACCTCTAAAAACTAATGCCACTCTTCTTTCTCTTCTCAGTTCTACAATTGCCTGAGCCAGGGTTAGGCCTGTATTAGCAACAGCCGCTATACCTGCACCTTGATAAGCCCTAACAGCATCTATCAAAGCTAAACCTGCATTTATTTGATTAGTATATATTAATGCTTCGGCTCTCATTAAGGCATTTTCTTCATAAGTTGGGCCAACATAAATTTCCTGCTGTCCTGGTGAAGAATTGCTATATAATATTACACCGGGTAGCCTTGGTGATTGATTTGCTGCAGATACTGCCGGGTCACCATTTAATAAGAAATACCTGGTACTAAACGTTATACCTCCTGTTTGATCCAGACGGGGGCTATTCGCCAGTTTAAAATTATTTGTCAATCTTTGGTCACCGGTTTTATATTCCTGAATTAACCGCTCACTTATCCGAAACGTGGAAGTAGGGCCGGTTGATATTGCTACAACATTAGCTCCTGTGCTTAAAATACCATTGTCACTTGTAGTTCTTACAGTAAATACATTATCTGTAGGAGTAACACCATTGGCAGTTAAAGTTAAGATGGTATTCCAATCAGCAGCAGTCATTGCACTTACTCTTTTATTTACAAGTAGATTGCGTCCTTTCATGGTATTAATGGTATTTTTCCACATTGTCTGAGTTAATACGCCTCCCTTTCCAACTTGTATAAATGCCGGAATTAATTGACCTAAAATAGTAGTATAATCTCCTGCGTTAGTAACAGAATTTAAAGCAGCAGTTGCCAAATCTAAATTTTTATTTGCCTCAACGATAATCGCATCGTGCGTTACATAGTCTGCATTACTCTTGTTGGTAGTATTATTAATAAGGCCTGCATAATACATTGAGCCTATCCTGGAATAAGCATATCCTTTCCACCAATATGCCCATGCTTCAATAGTTTTTCTTTTTGATGCTGCATCGCCGGTGAACTTTACATTAGGTAATACATCTAATACATTATTTAATGCATTATTAAGCGAATACATAAACGCCCATTCGTAATAAAGAGAATTTGAAGAACGATTGCTTCTTGTATTTGTTATCCGTATGGTACTTCTTTGAGTTGAACCACTACTAACCTTTGTACCATTATCCAGAATAACATATTCAGGTAAGTTAATTACATTTATATTTTGGTTTGATGCAGAGGCGCTAAGAATATCAGCCAGCAATTCCTGATACCCATATACTGTATAAGTAAATCCGCTTCCTAATTGATTTAAGCCTGCATTAAATACCAGGTTAAATCCATTAAGATAAACAGCACCCTGGGCAAGGGACACTATACCTGATTCCGTCAGTGCATCAGTTAGGGTAGGATTATTAGGGTTTTGAACATCCAAATCTTTTTTACAGGCTGAAAACCCCAGTAATATCACTAAAAGGAGTACAAGTGAATATTTTATATGTTTCATATTTTGAAAATTTATATTATAATTTAATTAGAATCCAACATTTAAACCTATTGAATATGATTTTACATTGGGCATAGAATTATGGTCAATACCTCTATCGAAAGAAGAATATGTGCCACCACCTGAACTGATCTCCGGATCAAACCCGGTATATTTTGTAAAAGTTAACAGGTTTCTACCGCTAAACACAACCTGAGCCCTCTTTAAGAATTTTACAGTTGTAATCTTTGCTACATCTACTCCTAAAGACAAATTCCTTAACCTAACAAAGGATGCATCTTCAAGAAAATAATCCTTTGTACCATTACGGCCCACACCATTAGGCGCCCCAAAAACAGCAGAATAAGCACTTCTGTGAAAGGGTGAAAAAGCTGCTGTTACACCATTAATTGTAACCGCCTCATCATAATCTCCATGGATACCATCCCTGTACATCCATTCTTTGGTTTGATTGTACAAATTATTGCCATGTATCCAATCAAATTGAAATCCAAGGGTTACGATATCTTTAAAAGTGAAGGAATTAATGAAAGACATATTAAATTTAGGAGTTCCTGTTCCCAATGGAAACGTTTCATTGGTAAATTGAATAATTTTTGATGCGGTATCTACAATATAATTTTTTCCGTCAGCAGTAGTTACTTGCTGATATTTACCCTGATCTGCTTTAGCAATATAGAGTGTTCCGTCTTTTCTTGTTTGTTCTACACTGGTAAAGGCTTTATATCCAAATAACTGACCAATTTTTTGACCAGCAGTTAAAACTAAAGAAGTAGAACCTGCACTTGTGGTTAAGATGATATCTCCACCAATAATTTTATCAATTTTTGATGACTGCTTACCAAAGTTGGTGGTTAAATCATAAGTAAAATTCCTTGATTTGAACACAGAAAGATTTAAAGAAGCCTGTACACCTCTTGATGATAAGAAAAGTGCATTGTTTTTGTTTGTGATTGCACCTGTAGAAGGAGCAGCTGAAACATTATAAATTATATCTTCTCCTTTTCTTGTCCAAAATGTGCCACTTAAAGCAATATTTGAAAACCAGTTTCCTTTAAGCCCTTGAAAAGTCATATCCGTTCCTACTTCAAATTCTTTAGATACTTCAACCTTCAAATCAGGATTATTAATAGTAGAAGGAAGCTGGAATGCTAAACCTGTACCAACATTCGTTGGTCTAATAGTTAAGTACCTGTCAAAAGCCCCTGGTTGTATCCCTGCTTCTCCATATGCAGCTCTTATTTTAAATTCTGTTAGAACTTTATCAACCCCATTCTTCCAGAAATTGAAGGAGGACAATCGAAGATAAGCATCGGCACGAGGGAAGGTTGCGGCAGTAGCACCGCGACCGAAAGCTGATGAAAAATCACTTCTTAATCCCACTGAGAATCCCCCAAAATCACCAACATCTACTTTTTGATTTACTAAATAACCATAAGTAACAAAAGGCTCAACATAGTCTCTGGCTACAGCCTGGCTAGCTGTTTGATTTAAATTATAAACAGCATAAGGCTGTAGATGTTTACCATAGGTTGTGTAATCAGAAAACTTACGTTTACGGTAATCATATGCTAATTGTGTACTGGTAGTAATAGGCAATTTAATATTGAAATCTCTTTGAAAGTCTGTTTTAATAAAAGCAGATGCAATAAAATTTTGGAAAGTAGTTTTGTAATTAAAATTATCTATTTCCCCATTAGGGTCATCGCCGTTATATTGCGATGCCCAATCCTGTTCATACTGCACATTTACATTTTGACTTTGATCTTTAAATAACCAATTCACATCCTGGCGGGTATGGTTGATGCCGTATTTTACATCAAGATCTAAAAATCTATTTACAGCATAACTGGCTTGTAGATTTTGTATAATATCAGTTGTATAATCCCGTCCCTGTACATAATCGAAATAATAATTAGGATTATAACCATTAACACTGTGTGTGCTAATATCATTACCCAAATAAAAAGGAAGTGTTCCGTCAGGAAGCCTTTGGTTTAGATCATAAAAAGGAGAGGTATTAAGCATCTCAAAAACGCTATTACGGCCTGCCGAGAAAAAAGGATTAAGCGTATTTTTAGTATACACTAATTCCGTTAATGAACGTAATTTAAATCCTTTAAAAAGCTCCGCTCCGATATTAGTAGTAAAATTGGAACGATCAACATATCCGTTATTACGGATAGCACTGCTTTGATGATTGTTTGATAACCCAAAACTATAATCAATACGGTCGCCACCACCGGAAATACTTAAAGAATTATTTCGGGTAAATCCATTTGCAAAAAGCTGATCAAAATGATCATAATATTTTAAATTTTTATCGTATGCCTTATTGTAAATATTTGAGGGGTTTAATTGTGCTGATGGAAATGCACCTGCTGAAAAAGCAAACCTTGGCTCCTGATAAATCCCATTAGGATCAAGTTTTGCAACTACACCAGTGTTACTTACAACTTCACCATTCGCATTTGTTAAATAGCTATGCAATCTTGCTTTGTGCACATCACCTTCATTTATGTATTTATCTATACCATAACTGGTAGAAAGATTTATATTAACCTGCCCCTTTTTACCTCTTTTACTAAATAGCTGAATTACTCCATTTGCACCCTGTGCACCGTAAAGCGTAGCCGATGCTGCACCCTGTACTACTTCTATCCTATCTATGTTGGTTAAATCCAATGAATTAATATCTGTTGAATAAACTTCTAAACCATCTAAAAGTATTAAAGGTTTTGTGCCTCCCTGAATTGAATTAATACCCCTTAATTTAATATCAGTTCTGGCTCCCGGAGTACCATCAATAGATTGTATTTGAGCTCCCGGAATTTTACCCACCAAAGCCTGATCTATAGAGGCGGTTGGAACTGGGGGAAGCTTATTGCCCGCAATTGATTCTACGGAAATACCAAGTTTCTTTTTTGAGGTAGCAGTACCAACACCGGTAACCACCATTACTTCAGTTAATTCAGTGCCTGTTCGGGCTAAACTTAAATTAACAACAGATTGATTTCCTACAACAACTTCACGTGTTGCGATGCCAATACCGCTGAACACCAGTGTTGCATTTGCAGGAACGGATATGCTAAAATTTCCAATAGCGTCTGCTGCGGTTCCTGTACGGGCACCTTTAACTCTAACAGAGGCACCTTCAATAGGTGTGCCTTTATCATCTGTTACAGTACCAGTTACAACTCGATTTTGTGTAAATGCCAAGGCTGCACTGAGCATTAGCACTGTAAATAGTGTTAAGAATTTTCTCATTGTGATTTTTAGTTTTAGAAGGCGTAAATATAAAGAATTTTTTAATACCCAAAAAAATGTTAATTAATATAATAGGTGCTTTTCATATTTAAGAGGACAATTATCATTATGAAAATGCTGCTTCGGATAAATAATTTTTATGTTAGTTAAACAGTATTTTCGAAACTCTTTATTTAGGAACGTGTGATTTAAGTTTGATATTACCTTAATAAAAAAACGGCTATTTCATATTTGAAATAGCCGTTATAAAAATTATTAAAAACTTATTGTTTTCTTAATCTTAATGTATAAGGCCCCCCAAAAGAACCTTGAGTAACCCTGTAAGTAATATTCAATCTAACTTCTTTATCACATGGGGCGACTGAACCCGATGTGGCCTCTACTGTTGGATTTGTATAAATACCATAAATAGTGGCACCAATAGATTGTTGTGCAATAGTGATATTGTTATTACCTGTGTTTATTACAACATTAAACGTAGGAACTGGTGAAGTTGGAGTTACATTGGGATTAGGATATGTCATTTTAAAGCTTGTTGCAGAAACCATGGATAAAACTACAACTGTTCCTGGGTTTAAATCACCAAAAGCATCACTTACAACAACAAAGTTGCCTTGATATATAGCAGGATCATAAGCACAAATAGCAGAAAATCTTGCTGTAGGGCTAAAGCCAGGTTGATTTTGTTGACCTGTTCCACCATAAGGTAGAACCAATGTATTTATATTAGGAAATGCTTCGTATTTTGTTCCATCCGCTGTATAAATATCAACTCCAATATCATAATTATCTCCGAGCGCTATCGGTGTTCCAAATAAACTTGCTAACTGTGCAGCTGTAATGGTTAAAGCAGTCGGAAAAGTAGCAAGGCCAGCTTGAATTACCTTAACGCTGCTGTTTACTCCATTTTTTATAACAACCACATCCACTTTTGAAGGGGGAGCATCGCTTGGGTATAAAAGATTAACTGAATACTTACCCTGGAAAGAAGCAAGATTAAGTAAATTAATGGCCTGGCTGCCGGTTGCATCAATGGTCACGTTTACATAAGGAACTCTTGCCAATGGTATTTCTGTAGGATACCTGTCATCATTCTTCTTACATCCTGTAAAGAATACAGCTGCAAGTAATATAAAATTTAATAATTTTTTCATTTTTATGAATATTTAATTTAT
Source organism: Chitinophagaceae bacterium (assembly GCA_036007525.1). Classification (GTDB taxonomy): domain Bacteria; phylum Bacteroidota; class Bacteroidia; order Chitinophagales; family Chitinophagaceae; genus Ginsengibacter. The sequence goes on from DASYOS010000062.1 coordinate 22,430, forward strand.
TTTAATAATTATGGCATCCAGAAAACTTTGTAAACAATGGGCAAAGGCTTTTGCTTAGGCGCATTTGAATTTATATCAAGCTCTGATTTTGGCCATGGTAAAGATAAAGGGAACTCATTAGACCTTGTTACAGCAACTTTTGCCTGTGGAACAAGAGTAGGGTTACCATTAACAGGAGGTTGTACAAATCCACCTGGAGCCATTGCAGTATTTCTTGGATCAAATAATACAGGAAAACCTGTTCTTCTATAATCAGTATATTGATCTACTGAAGATCCGAAGCTGGCGATCCATTTTTGTGTAATTATATATTCCAATTGTTTAGCAGTTGAACCCGCATTAAATAAAGCCATAATAGAAGCGATATAAGTGGTAGCTGCAGCTTGTGTTGCAAGTACAGGAACCGTTTGTGTAGGTTTTACATAAGTATTAATTATATAATCTACTTGCGATATCGAATTTGTTACAGCATTTTGGAATACAGTTGCTGCATTGCCAGGAACAACACCTGTATTTATTAATTCTGCCTCCAGGTATAATCTGTCAGCATAAGTAATAAATTTATGAGGTGCAGCGCCCGTTCCCGCAGCAAGTGATGTTATTTGACCGGAACCTGAACCTATTGAAATTCCTGCACCGTCATCATAACGGCCGCCTACCGGGTAAATACCAAATAATGTGTATGAGTTTTGTTGTGATCCATTTCTGTCAGGGCCAATAGAACCAAAAATAATAGTGATAAACTGACGATCTCTGTATTCCGTGCGATTTTCGCCGGCTGTAACAGCATTCTTTTGATTGTACCAATAATAAGGAATCCGTGGATCTGTAATACCCGCGAAAACATTCTGGTAAGTACCTCCAAACATTGGGCTATAACCTTTCATTATTTCATAAAACCATGGGCTTACATTCTGCCCTCTTTGTGAGGCAGTATAATCTCCGAATCCCGGGTTACGATCATCTGTTGCTCCTAATGGACCATAAGGAAGTACAAACATATCAGCATTGGAAGCAATCAATGTAGCAGGCGAAGCCAATAAAGCGGTTACCTGTGGAGTAACGTTCTGTACCTTTCTTATTTGAGTATATAATTTAAGCTTAATTGTATTTGCAGCTTTTTCCCACCGGGTCATATTTCCACTGTAAATAAGATCATCACCTGCTGGTGCAGATGGATTAACAGCTGTATTTTTAATATCCGCAATACCAGCATCAAGCAGGGTTAATAATTGAGGATAAATTGCTGCATCATCATCAAATTTGGGTTGAAGAACACCGGTTTTAAACTGATCAAATTCAGAAAAAGGTATATCACCCCATACATCTACCATTTGGCTAAATGCGTATGCTTTTAGTATTTTGGCAACACCCACATATTTAAACCGTGATTCGGTAGTACCCTGGCTGATAATTACATTAAGGTTTTTAAGTGCCCCATAAAGTCCATACCATGGGTTTTCAATAGCACCATCATCACCTGTCATACCATATTGATCAGCTCCACCCCTTGTAGTTTTCTGATGCATATAAACTGATAAACCGGATGACAACCCGCCTAATGACAAATTACCTCCAATAGCCCGTTCTGATCCCGTAAGCAGTGTAGAAACCGGAACAACAGTAGGGTTATTTAAATTTTGATTTACATCCAGGAATTTCTTACAACCAGGCCCAATAACCAGGAGGATTGATGTGAGAATATAAAGGAATATTTTATTTCGTTTCATATCTAAATTTTGTAATTAATTAAAAAGTAATATTTAGGTTAACGCCCACCCTTTTGGTAGTTGGAGCAGCAGATAATTCAACACCCTGCAGCGTACCGGAACCAAGAGAGTTTGCTTCAGGATCATAATTAGTGTACTTTGGTACGTTAGGGGCAAGGAACCATAAGTTACGGCCACTCACACTAAATACAATTCCTCCAAGCTTTAATTTATTTACTATAGATTTAGGCACATCGTACCCAAGTGTTAGTTCTCTTAACCTATAAACTGTGGCATCAAATACCTGGTATTCTTGTATGCCATTAATAGCAAATGAAGCTGCAATTGATGAAGTTGAAAAATATAGATCATTGGTAGATATCCTCGTTTGATTTGGAACAGTTTTTCCACCAACTAATAAAGGTTTTTGTGCATTGGAAGGATCTGCATATACCCCCGGAATTACAAATCCTGTTTCCCTGTCTTTCGTATCAAGCGTTACACCTCTCCCTAATAATGAAGAAATAGTTTCTGAGTATAAAGAACCTCCTTTTGTCATATCCCACAAAGCGCTAAGTGTAATTCCTTTAAAAGAAAGTGTATTAGTTATACCCAGTTTCCATTCCGGATTAGGATCGCCGATCATCTGCTCATCAAAGTCCTTAACTACCCAGCCTGTTGCACCATCAATAAGCAATTGCCCGTCATCCGTTTTCTTAGCTTTGGTGCCTCTAAGATATCCGTAAGGAAGCCCTGGTTCAAGATAACTGAGAAATCCCAATAAAGATCTTTGTAACCCAGGAACAAGGCTAACTACTATATTTTTATTTTTTGTAAACGCTCCCCTGATATCCCAGCTAAAGTTTTTAGTTACGATGGGTTTTAGAGAAAGGCCAATTTCAATACCTTTGTTGCTTATTTCTCCAAGGTTAGTATTAAAAGATGTATAGCCTGTAGTAACAGGTACATCAATTGGATAAATTAGATCTGTTGACTTTTTATCATACCATGTAAATTCCAGGTTTGCCCTGCGCTTAAAGAAAGAAAGGTCTAGGCCCAATTCCACCTCTGAAGTAAATTCCGGAGTTAAAGCGGCATCAATAGTTTGCCCACTGCGGCTTGTAAAAGGCTGTCCTAAAAAATTAGTTGAGCTTATTGTGTAAACATCCTGACCATTGTTTGCCGGAGCATCATTACCTACTCTGGCCCATCCTCCACGTACTTTACCATAGTCAAACCAATCATTTTTTATTTTCAAAGCATCACTGAATACAAGTGACGCAGAAAACCCGGGATAAAAATAACTTGCATTTTCAAAAGGCAGGGTAGATGTGAAATCATTACGTCCTGAAACATTTATGAAGGCAAAGTTTTTATAGCCAAAAGAAGCGTCGGCAAAAATACCTACTATCCTCCTTTTAGATCTGCTGTCTGCGGCAAAAGTTTTTGTTGACGTATTAGTAAGACTAAAAACATTAGGAACGATAAAATTAGATCCTATGTCTGCTTGTCTTCTTGATCGTCTATCATTAATGTCATTTCCTACTTTAAAATCCAATGTTAAATCATTGCCGATCTTAGGAGTAAAAGAGGCAACTATAGTTGATTGAATTTCTGTAAATTTAAAATGATCTTCAGTAATTTGACCTAATCCAGCACCTACTCCGGGAGAAAACAAGTCTATTATCTCATCCCTGTCAGTACCTGTAATATTAGATCCTATATTATAGTTAAGATTGATCCAGTTATTTACTTTATACCCTACACGGAAACCTACCACAGTCCTGTCTTCAAATGTAGTAATTGTGTTATGATAGGCACCCCACAGAGGATTAGTATATTGACCCGCAATAAAAGCAAGCGGACGGCCTGCCAGATCTGTTGGAGGTAAATAAGGTAAAGGCCAACTTCTACCCATGATAAGTGAACGTCCAAATTGTGTTGTAAAAGATTGTCCTTGACCAAAAAATCCACCCAATTGCTTGGATCTAGTATAAGCGAAATTTCCACCAAAAGTTAATCCTTTGTATCGTGTTTGACCACCTATACTTATATTAGTCTTTTTATAACTTGAATTTTCAACATACCCTTTATGATCTGTGCGTGAAAGTGTTAATCCAATACTAGAATTAGCATCACCACCATTTACGCCCAAAGAATTTTCATAAACTGTACCCGTATTAAATAAATCTTTTACATTATTGGGATAAGCTACATATGCTGTTCTTCCTTCCTTATCGAAAAGCCCCGGATAAGCAGTAAGATAAGGTGTCCATGCCGGTACCGAATCCACACCGGAGGAACTTTTACGAACTACATTACCACCTGCATCATAAACGTTGCCAGAACCAAATCTGCCACCCCAAGAACCATTGGAACCTCCGCCTACTCTTTGTTCAGCACCTGTTCCAAATTCATTTTGATAATCAGGCAAGTTGCTGATGGTTTCAAAAGAAACGGAGCTTTTCAAATTTATATTTAAAGGCTTAGGGCCTTTTTTACCACTACCGGATTTTGTTGTAATTACGATAACCCCTCTTGAAGCCCTTGAACCATATAAAGATGCTGCGGCTGCGCCTTTAAGTACGTTAAAACTTTCAATATCATTAGGATCAAGATCAGAAATCCCACTACCATAAGCACCACCAGCTGAAGATTGAGAGCTTGTAGTAAGCTGTGTGTTACTGTATGGTACGCCATCCACTACAAAAAGCGGTTGTGTTTCACCACCAAAAGAGGAATTACCTCTTATCTGTATTCTTGTTGCAGAACCAGGTGTACCCTGTGAAGTTCTGATATCAACCCCAGGAACTTTACCTTGTAACCCCTTTAATAGATCAGGTTCAGATTTTTGCAATACCACATTAGGATCAACCTTGGTAACAGCATAACCCAGCGCTTTTTCAGACCGCCTGATACCTAAAGCTGTTACTACAACGGTTTCTTCTACCCTTGCGCTTCTATTGATAGTTACATTAATTGTAGATTGATTACCGACAGCAATTTCCTGAGGAGTAATGCCTACACCACTTATAATTAAAGTAGCTCCCGATGGTACGGAAATTGTAAAGGCGCCATTAAGATCCGCTGCGGTGCCGGTTTTAGAACCCTTTACCCGAACAGTAGCTCCTTCCACAGGAACTCCCTTATCGTCAGTAATTACACCGGACACTACCCGGTTTTGTGAAAATGCCAGTATGCCACTGAGCATAACCATTACAAACAGTGTTAGAAATTTTCTCATGTGCAAATTAGTTTTTTTTAGGTGGCGAATATACAGGGGTTTTTTTTGACCCCCAAAAAATGTTAATTAATTTTAAATCGAACTTTTTCTTATTTAATAGGACATATATCCTTATGGGAATGCTGCATCTCAAAAAAAAAATTAAAAATTTATTATTGACTGTAGTTTAAGTTCTGTTTTTTTATTCCTTTTAATTTCATCCAGCCCGCTGCCTATTGTGTTTTTATCAGGGTAAATTGTTTGAGCAAATCGCAGCCAAAAAGTCCATTTACGGCTTACATCATAATTGAAATTTACATAATACCGATACCCTTTATCATAATAAACCGGGATGGAAAAACTGTATAGCACATCATTTTCATAAGCATATACCCGGCTGTTATAACTATCCGTTTCAAAATATTGTAATCTTATATTACCTGAAAAAGGTTTTTGCAAAGGCTTAAATATTACATCTGCATAAGTTAAAAAACCTTGCTCGGGAGTATTTCCCCTTTTATCATACCACTGTATCTCAATTCTTGTGCGAAATGTAAAAGCTGTATTTACTTTATAGATCAACTGCGTTCGCCAGTTTTGTTTTGGTTTTATTATAACAGGATTTAAGACAAAGCCATTCGGATTATAATTAATAGCTTTTTTTTCTGAACGATATCTTGAATATATTTCTGTTTGCTTATTGGGCTTATATGTAATCTGTAATAAATAATCATTACCTGTTGTGGGGGCATCAACTCTATATCTTAACCATGGGAAACTATACAGATCAGCATATGCATCTACCCGCCAAACATCAGTAGGATTAATACTGATGCCTGCATAGAAGCCACTTTCATTAGTTGGAAAAGTGCTTTCGGTAAAAGCATTTGTATAAAGCGATTGATACCCTCTGGAAATTTTTCTGTATAAGAAACTCATGTCCACTCTTGCATCTGTATTAATTAATAATCCATTTATAAATGCTTTAGCAAATTTTTCAGTAGTTGCTGCTTCTCCAAAAAAATGCATGTTCTTAAAAGTGTAGCTGTAATCAATGCTATAATTACCCCAGCTATTGCCGCTTAATGCATATTTATTATACAGACCGTCCGATTTATTTATAGGATATTTAAAGTTATAATGTACACCATTTACACCTGCATGAAATCTGTTTTTATTAAAAGACATATTTCCTCCAAACGTAATTTGGCGTTGAGAATTTTTATCAGCAACTTCATTAACTGTACGGTGATAACCTGAAGTTTGTAAGGAAGAAACAAAATCTTCGTTATTTAAAGTGTCAACAACAAAGTTTGCATCCACTTTTCGATAGCTAACAAATGCAGTGGCTTCCAAAAATTTTTTGATAAATGTAATGCCTACGCCGCGGTGAAAATAAATTTCTCCTGCAGAGTTATATGGCCGCAGAACGTCAGCCTGTCTTTTTATATTTAAAACATCAGAACTTTTTTTGAAAGCAAGGCTCTGCCACTGCGTTAGCCCCTGCCCAAGGTTTACCTGGAAGTCGCCAAGTGCCAGCGATTTTATTAGCCCGGTATTTCTTGCAAAAAAATGCGCAGAATAAAAATCAAACCCCGATTTTTGGGCACCTTTAAAAAATTGTTCCCCCGCATCTTTCTCAGCAGTAATGCCATATTGCAACAGGTTTTTAAAAGCATACTTATACCGGAGAAAAAGTTTTTGTGGGCTGCCGGGATAAAAACTCTTCGCAGTGCTGCTGTCTAGTAAATACCCTTTTGATTTTTCCAAGACCTGTGTTACTCTTGCCAGAATGGTTTTTTCTCCATTTTTTAACCGGGTATGTAAGGAAGTAAATAAGGAAGGCTGATCGCTAACAGTAATATAAGGAAGTAATTTTTTTATCATTGATATATTCCACGAGGGCACTGCCTGCAACTCATAAATATTAATAAACTTTCCAAAAAGGTTTCGGTAAAAAATTATATTTTGGATATGTAATGGAGAAAGTATTATTAATTGTTTTAAATCATTTTCTGTTGCATAGTTAAGATTTAAAGGATCTTTTAGAAAGTGCCCCAACTGCTGCAGATATGAATCATCTTCCGGCTCTGCATCTTCTGAGTTTTCAGTAATATTTTCCAGTTGCTGCTCCACAATAACTGGTTGTGCTATCGGAGTTTCTTGTGCCTTTACTGAATATAAAATACAATGGAGAATAAGAATGCTAACTGCGCTTAAAAATTTTATGGAATTGGATTTCTTCACTCCTCCTTTTTATTAAAATTTACAATCATCATTAATCCCGGGGTAAAACCAAGCTGAGGGTGGTAACCTCCAGTAATATCCAAACGAAAGTTTTTCCAACTTAACCCTGCACCTACATAACTGTTTGTTGTTTCTGTTGATATGCCTGCTCTTACAAAAAACTGCTTTATAAAATTGTATTCAACTCCAACAACAACATTCACAGGCTGATCTTCTTCTTTAATAATTTCAGCACTTACAAAAAACTTTTCTGACGCTTCATACCCTATTCCAAACTTATAAATTGAACTCAGTTTTTCCTCATCAGTTTTTGATAACCTTCCTCCCACAGGGTTGTATGTATGAATACCTACATGCAATTTTTCTGAAAGATGTG
>DASYOS010000063.1:0-18398 GCA_036007525.1 Chitinophagaceae bacterium
GTGTAACCACCGGCAGTTCCGATACGGATAATACATTCAACATTATATTCATTAAACAATTCATAAGAATAAATTCCTATAGAAGGACAACCCATTCCACTGGCGCCAACAGTTACAGAAGTTCCTTTGTAGGTTCCTGTATAATAAAAAGCATTGCGTGTAGTGCTTACTAACTTAAAATCGTCTAAAAAATTTTCTGCTATATGCTTAGCCCGTAAAGGATCACCTGCTATTAAAACGATCTTTGCAATTTCTCCTTCCTTAGCACTAATATGTAAACTCATTCTATCTTTCTTTTAATGAAGATATTTATTTTAGGCCTCACAACCTAACCTCCTCTCCCAAAAAGAGGAGGCAGTACTGTAAAATAAATCCAAATATTATATCTTCCATTTCGTCATTAGTATTCTTATGCACAAATAAACATCACTGAAACATTTCTTAATTTGCAAATCTAATTTTGTGATACTTTAAATAATCAAACGATGATCAAATCATTAGAGGACGGCTCTGTGAGTGGTGATCCTCCCCTAAGGGGGGAGGCTGGGAGGGGGCCATATAAAACCCCAACCGGCACAAAATTATCCTGCAAAGGCTGGATACAGGAAGCCGCATTGCGCATGCTCCTCAACAACCTCGATCCCGAAGTAGCAGAAAAACCTGATGAACTAATCGTGTATGGAGGACGTGGCAAAGCCGCAAGAAATTTCGAAAGCCTCAACCTAATTATAAAAGCATTAAAAGATTTAGAAAATGATGAAACACTTTTAATACAAAGCGGAAAGCCTGTTGGCATTTTACAAACACACAAGGATGCGCCAAGAGTTCTTATCAGCAATTCACAACTCGTACCAAAGTGGGCAACATGGGAACACTTTGATGAGCTTGAAAAAAAAGGATTAATGATGTATGGACAAATGACTGCCGGCTCATGGATATACATCGGCAGCCAGGGAATAGTACAGGGCACTTATGAAACCTATAACGCAGTAGCGAATAAGCATTTCAACCAACGAACAACGAACAACGAACAACATGCTTCCTTAAAAGGAACCCTAAATGTTTCCGCTGGCCTTGGCGGAATGGGTGGTGCACAACCTCTTGCAATCACTATGAATGAAGGCGTTGCTCTAATAGCAGAAGTTGAAAAATGGAGAATAGAAAAACGACTGGAAACAAAGTACTTAGACGTGATGATTGATAATATTGATGAAGCCATAGACCAAGCATTAGGATATAAGTCAGAAGGTGTAGGGAAGAGCATTGGCGTTCATTGTAATGCCGTTCATCTCTTACAAAGGCTCATCGAAAGAAACATTATTCCTGACACGCTAACCGATCAAACCTCTGCGCATGATCCGTTAGTTGGTTATGTACCGCATACACTCACAGTTGAACAAGCAAATGTTTTAAGAGAAAAAGATCCTGAAGAATATATTTCACTTGCCTACGAAAGCATGTACCTCCATGTACAACTCATGCTGCAACTCATGGACAAAGGCGCCATCACTTTCGATTACGGAAACAACATCCGTGCAAGAGCCAAAGAGTATGAAGACAAAAGTTATACGTCATACGTTGTAAGTAATAAGTCTGACGCCAACTTACAACTTAACACTTACCACTTACCACTCCACCGCTGTTTCGACTTCCAGGGATTCGTCCCTTTATTCATCCGTCCTCTTTTTTGCGAAGGCAAAGGCCCGTTCCGTTGGGCAGCGCTGAGCGGCGATCCTAACGACATTGCCGTAACCGACGAAGTGATGATGAAATTATTTCCGCACAATGAAGGAATGATAAGATGGATAAAAATGGCGCAGCAAAAAATTGCTTTCCAGGGACTGCCTGCACGCATTTGCTGGATAGGGCAGGGCGACAGGGAAAAAGCCGGACTTGCATTTAATGAGCTTGTAAAAACTGGAAAGGTAAAAGCGCCTATCGTTATTGGAAGGGATCATTTAGATACAGGCTCTGTGGCAAGCCCCAACCGGGAAACCGAGGCAATGCTTGATGGTAGTGATGCCGTTGCCGACTGGCCCATATTAAATGCGCTGGTAAATACGGCAGGCGGCGCAAGTTGGGTTAGCCTGCACCATGGCGGCGGTGTGGGCATGGGTTACAGCATACATGCCGGTATGGTTATAGTTGCCGATGGTACTGATGAGGCAGCCACAAAGCTTAGCCGTGTGCTGCGTAACGATCCTGGGCTGGGCGTAATACGGCATGCGGATGCAGGTTATGATGTTGCGAAAGATTATGCTAGAAAGTTTAATTTGGATTTGAAGGAGAGGTTGAAATAATTAACGTCATTGCGAGGAGGTACGACGAAGCAATCTCATAATTAAAGAGAATATGTTTTGGGGCTGTAAACTTTATAACTCTACTCAACTCCAGTTACTACTGTACGCTGCTACTCCGCTACGACTTGTCCCGCTTATGCGGGAAAACCTTTGCACAAAATCTTCAGCGTGATATACGCTTCCATCAGGCAGCCAGTGAGCATGTGAATATTTATACCTTTTTAAATGAATATTATTAAAATAATAAAGATGGATTGTTCTAACAACAATGCAAAAAGCATAATGCTAATTAATTGATTTTTAATGTTTGTAAATTTTTTTATATTGCAAGTAATAAACGCGAATCGTTGCGTTGGCAGCAATTATTTTGCCCTTCAATTATTGTAACACTTTTATGAATTACGAAGAAAGTATAATCGCGTACATTGATATCTTAGGGTTTAAGAAATACATTGAAGAAACTTCTCTAAAGGAAAATCAAAATGAGTTATATCGAATACTATTTAAATTTAAAGATTTAGCAAATGCTCATCCCCTTAAAAGAGCTGACAGACACTCAACGCATTTCTCTGACTTAATCATTATCACTTGCCCAATTACTAAAACTTCAATTATTGATTTGATAAATGATTTAACTGAATTAACACATTCCTTTATTGACTCAAAGCTTTTATTAAGAGGGATTATTATAAAAGGTAAAATCCTACATCAAAATGGAATAATCTTCGGCCCAGGTTTAATTGATGCTTACTTATTAGAAAAAGATAAAGTAAAGTTTCCCAGAATTATTGTAGACAAAGAGCTTGTAACCCAATTCAAATTAGAAACTGAAACCGATTCCAAATATTATGATTATACCGAAAAGAATTCATTGCTTATCGTAGACCCTCTTGATTACGAATATTTCATTAATTATTATCCGCATTACATCAATCTAGGCAAAAAATCCACAACAAAAAAGAAGGGGCTTTTTGACGATAGTTTTTTAGATTTAATTTTTGCAGGACTTAAAGATGAAGATTCTAAAGTCAAAGCTAAATACCAATGGATGGCAGATTGGCATAACTCGTATTTAACAGAGTTTATTAAGAAAAAAGAAAATGATTTAGAAATAACCAAAACTTCACGCCAAAAAGAAATCGAAGTGCTAAGATCAAAATTTGTATAACTGCTGCCAACATTGCATCCATTGTACCTAATTCCCGAGGGACTAGATAATATAGTAGATCAATAATTTTCTTTTGAAAGAGAAAGATTGAAAAAAGAATCTACCTTCCCCCTTCGCCAGATTTTTTTTCGTCCTTTCAAATTTAATAATTTTTTTAATTCCCATTCTCCGTGACCAGTGCCCTCACTGGCCAATGTTGAAAATCGAAATGATAAGGAATGTTTGGTAAGGAAACTAACCACGGATGGGGGCTTACAATCACGATAACTCCTTATATTTGAAAATCACCAAAACACTACAAAAGCAAGAATAAACTAACTTATGAGTATTTACGCCATTCAGCAATACCATAAAGAATTAGAGAAAATTATTCATTACGGTGGAAGTAAGAAGGAAACTGCCATACGCAATGCTTTTTATTACCTGTTGAATGAATATGCACACAGCAAAGACCTGATGCTGATTGCAGAAATTTCTACAAAGAATAAAGCAGGAAAAATAATTACACCTGACGGAACAATTAAAGACAGCATCCGCAACGACTGGGGTTATTGGGAAAGCAAGGATGAAAGCGATGACATAAACGATGAGATAAGAAACAAATTTAATAAAGGTTATCCCTCTGATAATATCCTGTTTGAAGATTCGCAAACCGCAGTGTTATACCAGCACGGCGATGAGGTGATGCGCCGCAATATGCTGGATGAAGAACAACTACATGAGGTACTAACAAAGTTCCTCAATTATGAGCGTCCGGAAGTGCATGACTTTAGGGAAGCGATCGAACACTTTAAACAGGACATACCAAAAGTTACTGTTGCCATACGTGACATAATTGATGCACAGCAAAAAACAAATGCTGAACTGCAAAAAGCGCAGGAAGGTTTTCTGGCAATGGCTAAAGTGAGTATCAATCCTGATATTAATGAAGATGATGTAAAGGAAATGATGATACAGCACATACTAAGCGCCGACATCTTCAATACCATTTTTGATGAGCCTCACTTTCACCAGGAAAATAATATTGCCCGTGAGCTTAATAAAGTGATCGACACTTTTTTTACAGGCAATGTACGCAGGCAAACACTGGGGCAGATAAAGCATTATTACGATACCATTAATGCACGGGCAGCATCTATTGCAGATCACCACGAAAAACAAAAGTTCTTAAAAGTAGTGTATGAGAATTTTTACAAAGGCTATAACCCAAAAGCGGCAGACAGGCTGGGCATTGTGTACACACCCAATGAGATAGTACAGTTCATGATACGCAGTACAGATTATTTATTACATAAACATTTTGGAAAAACATTGGGTGATAAGAACGTGGAGATATTAGATCCTGCAACCGGCACCGGCACTTTTATTACTGACATTATTGATTACCTGCCCAAAGCAAAACTGAAACAGAAATACAAGAATGAACTGCATGCAAACGAAGTGGCAATACTGCCTTATTACATTGCCAACTTAAATATTGAGTACACTTACAAACAAAAAATGGGGGAGTATGAGCAGTTTGATAATTTATGTTTTGTAGATACGCTTGATAACACCGGCTTTCATTGGGTAGGTAAGCAGGGCGACCTGTTTGGCGTAACTGCAGAAAATGCACAAAGAATAAAAAGACAGAATGAAAGAAGGATAAGTGTGGTGATTGGCAACCCGCCTTACAATGCCAACCAGCAAAATGAAAATGACAACAATAAGAACAGGGCTTATACAGAAATTGATAAGCGCATAAAAGAAACTTTTATAAAGAACAGCACAGCGCAAAAAACAAAGATGTACGATATGTACAGCCGCTTTTACCGCTGGGCAATGGACAGGCTGAATGATAATGGGGTAATAGCTTTTATAAGCAACAGGAGTTTTATTGACAGCAGAACCTTTGATGGATTTAGGAAAACAGTGCAGGAAGACTTTGACCATATTTATATTGTTGATACAAAAAGCGATGTAAGGGCTAACCCAAAAATTTCAGGAACAGCACATAATGTTTTTGGGATACAGGCTGGTGTTGCTGTTTTGTTTTTAGTAAAGAGCACACATAAAAAATTAAAGACTGACCCATGCAAGATTGAATATGTGGCTATGGATGATTATTGGAAGAAGGAAGAAAAGCTTGCATGGTTTTCACAACATGAATTAAATAATATAGAGTTTGAAAATATTACTCCTGATAAAAATAATAACTGGTTGACAAATGATGAGTTTGATGAGTTAATTCCATTGGCAGATAAAGCAGTGAAAACATCACAATCAGAAGAAGCGATATTTAAATTGTTTTGTTGGGGTAATTCATCTAATCGGGATGAATGGGTATATGATTTCAATAATGATACGCTTGAAAAAAAGATGGTTTATTTTTCTGAAACTTTTAATAGATTTTTAAAAAGTAGGGAGGAAAATTTACCTAATTCCATAAAATGGAGTAGCGACTTAAAGTCAAAACTTAGCAACAGTAATGGATTTACATATGACAGCAATAAATCTATAATAGCTTTTTGGCGTCCATTCACTAAGCAATTTTTTTATAGCGAAAAGATTATTAATGACAGGCTAACTGATAATCATTATCAAATATTTGGACCCAAGCTAAATAGAGAAAATCTTTTATTAATGATTACTAATCATCCTCAAACTGAATTTTTAATTCATGCTGTTGATAAAATGGCTGATGCCGGATATGGTTCAAGAGGTACTCAAATGTTTCCTTTATATCGTTATGATGAATATGGAAATAAACTTGACAATATCACTGATTGGTCTTTAGAACTATTTCAAAAAAATTATGCCGACAAAACAATTACTAAGGAATCCATTTTCCATTATGTGTATGCCGTGCTTCACCATCCTCCCTACCGCAAAAAATATGAACTTAATTTAAAGAGAGAATTTCCACGCATACCTTTTTACGACAATTTTTATCAATGGGTAATATGGGGAGAGCAATTAATGAACCTGCACATTGGTTATGAAACCGGAGAGCCTTATCCGCTCAACGTCATTGCGAGGAGGAACGACGAAGCAATCTCCGATGGCAATTCAACAAAATCCAAAGCTCCTCGCAATGATGTGCGAACTCCCAAAGCCAAACTAAAAGCCTTAAAAGATACTGGTGTAATCGTATTGGATGATAATACAGAACTGCATGGCGTACCTAAAGAAGCATGGGAATATAAACTGGGCAACCGCAGCGCATTGGAATGGATACTGGATCAATACAAAGAGAAGAAACCAACTGACCCAACCATTGCAGAAAAATTCAACACGTACAAATTCGCTGATTATAAAGAGCAGGTAATTGACCTATTAAAAAGAGTTTGTACAGTAAGTGTGGAAACGATGAAGATAGTAAAGGAAATACCACAGCAATAGTTTTGCTTATTAACTGAATGACTTAACTCTTCCACTGCCGTGTCTCCCTAAGAGCATTGTGTGCACCAGACATGGCTTAGCAGAGACTTACAATAGACGCCGTGTGCTGCCCAGCTCTAACCTAAGAGGAGAGAAAACGGCTCAGCATAAAGTAAAAATTGGGAGCTTTATTAGATAAGGAAATTGTGCAGATTGTTAGTTGTTATAAATGATTCCATATATTTCAGCGTGTTCATATTATTGAGTTGATACAATTGTCCATCCATTTGCCACTGCTCTTTGTGTACCATCAGAAGGCCTGTTTTTCACAGCCCACGAAGCGCCTTCTTTTACAACAAGTGTAGTAGAACCGCCTCCATCCATGTTGATGGCATCTTTAACTCCTAAAGCAAAAAACATATCCGATAATTGGCTGAAAGAAATACCATTTGAATAAGAAGCAGATCTTCCATCAACCAAAACAAAATAAACAACATTAGCAGCAGTTACGCCAACTGTAGTCCGTGGTTCAATAGATACATCACCCTGAGTAACTTTTTGAGAATTTTTGATCAGGTAATGGTACCCGCCTATCGCGTCTCTTATTTTTGTGGTATCCACTGTTCTGTCTTTACTTATAATAGCCGCTTTATTCTGATCATCAATTGACATGAAAGTACATAAGGCGCAATACTGCGATTTAATAGGTATTCCGTTTTTATAAATTGCACTTGAGGGAACGCCTGTAGTAAGGTTAAAGTAATCACCGTTAACAGCAGCAAGCACACGGTTGCCTGCTGTATCCTGTGTCCTGGCAATATCCGACATGGTTTGCCTTGCAAAAGCCGGACTATTATTTGGCGTACCAGCTTTCAATCGAAGGGTAGGGTTAGTTAAATCAACTTCAAGAATAAAAACTTTCATTGTTGGTCTGATGTGTTCAGATATGTTATAACAGTTTCAGAAAGACCCTGTGAAATTTGAATTAGTGTATCGGATAGAAATGTTTTTATCAGGTTAGTTTGATCAGTAATTTTTTTTGTAAGCGGGCTATAAATTTTTACAACAACAGGAGTCGGAACAACCGGTGGCGGAACAACAGGTGGAGGAGTTGTAGATTTTTTACATCCTTGCCCAGCTGTTAATAAAATCGTTATTAAAATTATGGCAAAGCCACTGTGCATTTTTTTTAACATGCTTAAAAATTTTGAAGAGAACATAATTTAAAGAATACGGTTAGGTTAAATATACAGATTCTATTTCCTTATCCCCGACAATGGTTTAGCAAACCATCTGCCATGCAAAGTGAAAGGGATGAACAGCAACATTAAAAATCAGAATAATCTGCCGGGTGCATCAGGATAGTTTCATTTCTGGATACCGAAACTTTATTTTCGTACTCCGGCATCGCAGATAACCTTTTCCATTCCGGAGAACTTCCAAATGATTTCCAGTGTGCATCACGATCTTCCCTGTTTTCAAACGTGGTCATATACATAAGATTAGGCATCTTACTTCCTGATAAAACTTTCGCATAAAAAACTGCATTAAATCCTAACTTTTTAAACAGCGCTATTTCTCCTCCCTCATTAAACATTTTCACTTTTACTTTATGGAGATGCTCTGTAGGGCTTTCATAACTTCTCAATTCATATACCCTTTCTACCAACGGATTTTTTAGACCGGGTAATTCAAATTTAGCGTGCATAGGAAAGGCTTCCAGCAAGATTGATTCAATACGTTCAAAAGGTTTTTTATCACTTGCAGCATCTGTATAATCTTTAGCGGCTGTTTGATAAGCAGCATCTTTATCAAGTTCTTCCTGTAAGCTTTGCCATTTCTTTATCGAACTGAACGGGATGAAAATAAATATTTTTTTAACCTGTGCAGTATCGTTGGCAATTGGTTTAAATACACCTACTTTATTTATACCGGCACGATGCAATGCGGGCAGGTAAGCATTTTTTAAATACTGGTCAACAGCAAGCAATTGTGCATTATCTTTTAAAGTATAAACTTTTATCTGGTAAAAATCTTTTTGTTTTTTACCTGCAGCTGATAAGGAAACAAAAACCAAACAAACAATAAACAATAAGTAACAATTTTTCCTGAATATATTTTTCATACTAAAAATTTATGAATATTAACGAGAAGATAAAATTAACGGATATACAGGTGAGATAGTGCAGGATAATAAATTATCAGTCATAGTGCCTTTCTCGCCGTTGGTGATGTTTACAAAATGTGTTGACAACACGGCATCCTATATTCCTGTGTAATTTATTATATTGCACATCTTAAGTTCATTTTGTTAATATCTATTTAACTCTTAAAATAATTACTATGCTACTTTGGATCATTCTTGGCATAATTGCCCTCCTTATTATCTGGATCATTGCCATGTATAATGGCCTGGTAAGAGCAAGATTAAAAGTTGATAACAGCTGGAGCGATATTCGTGTTTTTTTAAAGAAGCGATTTGATCTCATTCCGAATTTAGTTAACACTGTAAAAGGCTATGCATCACACGAAAGTCAAACTTTTGAAAAAGTAGTGCAGGCCCGCAATGCAGCCGCAGCGGTTGCTCCGGGAGATGTCCAGGGTGCAGCTCAGGCAAACCAGGTTTTAGGCGGAGCACTAAGAGGCTTATTTGCTCTGGCAGAGAGTTATCCTGATCTAAAAGCAAATCAAAACTTTTTGGAATTGCAAAATGCATTGCAATCCATAGAAAATGATCTGGGAAATGCACGGCGCTATTATAACGCAACCGTAAGAGATTATAATACTTCCATACAGCAGTTTCCGGGAGTTATAGTTGCCAACGCTACCGGGTTTAAGACAAGAGAATTTTATGAGTTGGAAAACCAAAGTGAAGCGCAAAATGTGGAAGTAAAGTTTTAATTCATTTTAAATGAAGAAACTTTTTGGGATCATTATATTTTCCGTTTTTATTATTGGCAGAACATCTGCACAGGAATATTTTACCATCAGCAATTATACTATTAATGTAAAAGTTAATAAAAATGCATCGCTTGATATTGCCGAAAAAATAGAGCTGCATTTTACTGAACAGCGCCACGGCATTATTAGAAAAATCCCCAATAAGTATAAGCTGCAACCTTTACCTAATGGCGTGCAACAGGCAGAGCGGCAAATGCAATCAGGCGGTTACAGCCGAACCATAATTGAAAATATTAAAGTGCGGGGCTTTCAATATGAAGTGAGCAATTCCGGAGATTATAAATTAATTAAAATAGGCTCGGCTGATAAATATGTAAGTGGCAACCAGCAATACATTATAACGTATCGTGTATTAAATGCGATCAATTTTTTTAAAGATCATTCTGAGCTATATTTTAATCTTGTAGGTGACCAATGGGCTACAACAATTGCTAAAGTAAATTTTACAATCGAATTACCGGAACCAGTAACTGATACATCAAATTATTTTGTTGCAACCGGTATAACAGGATCAAAGGAAAATAATACACAAGCAAAATGGGAAGATAATAAAACATTTTCGGGTACCACAATTCAGCCACTAAACGCTAACGAAGGTGTAACGGTAGGTATTAGTTTATCAAATAATTATTTAACTAAACCCGATTATAGGTTCAATGGAATTTTCTGGCTGCTGTTGCCTTTACTCGTTTTTGCAGTAATGTTTTATATATGGAAAAGGTGGGGTAAAGATGATGAGATAACAGTTCAGACAGAATTTTATTCCCCTGAAAATATAAGCCCGGCAATATCGGGATATATTATTGATGGAAAGCTGGATAGAAGAGATCTAACCGCCTTGGTTCCTTATTGGGGCGCAGGCGGTTATCTAAAAATAAATGAAACAGAAGAAAAACATTTATTGGGCCTTTATAAAACAAAGGAATATGAATTTGTAAAACTCAAAGAGCTTAATGAAGATGCTCCTACGTTTGAAAAAACATTTTTTAATGGAATATTTAAATCAGGCGATCATATTAAACTAAGTGATCTTAAAGATGTACTATATATATCTATGAATAAGGCCAAGGAGCAGCTTAAGGCAGAAATTGACCGCAATGATTATTATGTAAAATATTCCAGGGGAATGGCAGGAGTGTTTACATTACTGGGAATTGTAGGGTTGATATATAGCATTATAAAACTACTTAATCTATGGTACGAAAATAAATGGTTAGGCATTGCATTAATAGCAAGTGCCATCCTCATTTTAATATTTGGATTATTAATGTCTAAAAAAACCGTAAAAGGATCTAGTGTTTGCCAAAAATTAATGGGCTTTAAAGAATTTATCATGTCGGTGGAAAAAGGCCGCTTGCAGGAATTTCTAAAACAGGATCAAAATTATTTTGACAAAGTGCTTCCCTATGCAATTGTTTTTAATGTAGCTGATAAATGGAAAGATAAATTTAAAGGCCTTGATATTCCGCCGCCAACATGGTATTCCGGGGCGTATTCAGGAAATACTTTTAGTACGCACATGTTCATGAACAACCTTGATAATTCTATGAGATCGATGTCAAACACTTTTTATAGTGCTCCCGGTAATAGTGGAAGCAGTGGCGGCAGCTTTAGTAGTGGTGGCTCTTCAGGTGGAGGATTTGGCGGTGGCGGAGGAAGTAGCTGGTAAAATCATAATCACATCTTTTACTAAATAAGTATTTTCTTTTCCATTCGCATACTCAACTTTTTCATTTCCACTTCTCTTTGCCTAATGAATTATTTTTGAAACCAAAATACAATGATGAATGTCGAGTATAGAAAATATCATAGAGGATAATACAACTGACGTAAAAAAATTCTCTTCTTACCAGGTAGTGGCAATTATACTGCTATCACTTACCCAATTTACTGTAGTGCTGGATTTTATGGTTATGTCGCCGCTGGGAGACATGCTGATGAAATCCATGTCACTTACTACAAAACAATTCGGTTTTGCTGTATCGGCTTATGCATTTAGCGCAGGTATCTCAGGCTTATTAACAGCAGGCTTTGCAGACAGATTTGACCGTAAAAAACTTTTATTGTTTTTTTATGTAGGCTTTATTGCGGGTACTTTATTTTGCGGTTTAGCAAACGACTATCCTACGTTAATTGCAGCAAGGATACTTACTGGATTATTCGGTGGTGTAATAGGTTCTATCTCGCTTGCCATAGTTGCTGATCTTTTTCCATTACAGCAACGTGGAAGGGCAATGGGATTTATACAGATGGGGTTTGGTGCAAGCCAGGTGCTTGGCATTCCAATCAGCCTTTACATTGCAAATCATTGGGGTTGGCAGTCGCCATTTATTATGATTGTAGGGTTAGCAACCATTATTTGGTTAATGGTAATGCTAAAACTACAACCTGTTACAAAACACCTTGCATTGCAGAATGATAAGAACGCCTTTACTCATCTATGGCATACTATTAAGCAAAGGAATTACCGAGTGGGGTTTTTAACAACGGCATTATTATCTCTCGGGGGTTTTATGATGATGCCATGGGGCAGTGCTTTCGCAGTAAACAATTTAAATGTATCATACACCCAACTTCCCATTCTTTTTATGGTGGGTGGGGTAGTGGCATTAATTATAATGCCGGTGGTTGGTAAGCTCAGCGACAAATTTGATAAGTTTAAAATTTTTACTATTGCAGCAATGTGGTTAATGGTAACAGTTTTGGTGTACACCAATCTTACTCCTGTACCTTTTGCAATAATTATTATTATGAACATCCTGATGATGATCGGCATAATGAGCAGGATGACGCCTGCAATGGCGCTTACATCTGCACTGCCGCAAATGCAGGATCGTGGCGCTTTTATGAGCATCAATTCCTCTTTACAACAAATAGCAGGTGGTATAGCAGCAGGAGTGGGCGGAATGATAGTAGTGCAACAAACAAAAACAAGTCCATTACAACACTATGATACGCTGGGTTATGTAATAATTGTAATAAGTGTAATAAATATAATTATGGTGTACCGGGTAAGTAAAATAATTAAAGAGAAACAATATATTAAATAAAATTTAGGAGCTTCTTCTTTCGGTCAACATATACTTATTACAATGGCTAATAGAAAATTAGGCAATTGGGTGAAACGGATGGCAATTCAAGGGTTACCTGTATTGATAGAATGTATTTTGATAACAAAGGTTTAATAAAGAAAGTTATTAACTAAAGAAGGTGTTGAAAAATCAAGGATCAGACAGGATAGCGACCCTGAGTAGTAAATAATGGGAGAGGGAAACTGATTAAATGATTTAAGAAGAGAGTATTAATCTTTAAATCAATAATGTTAATCAGCGGTTACGCATGCTTTGAGCTCAAAGGTTTTACCACATTCATAGGAATTACTTTTGCATTTGCCACGCTATCTTCCAGATTCTTTAATAGCTGTTGCTTGATTTCTTCATCAACAACCTTTGCAATCCTGCAGGCTTCATTAAAATCGCTGTGCATTCCGAAACTCTCTAATACATCCGGTACATTGTTATATTCCGGAAAGGTGATAAATTTCTTTACAAAGTAGTGGTTTGTGCCTTGAAGGGCTTTAGTATAAACTGTGTAAAAATATTTCATATAATTAGTGTTTATATTGTATTAGAAATATCTATGCCAGAAATTCATATTTGGGGATCAGGTTAAAAGTTATTTGTGTTTAGCTGTAAATTCTTGCATATAAAAATAGCTTTTGCACAGTTGTTAACAACTTTACCTCGGCCAGGTCTTCCTTGGGTTAAACGAATAGTTTCCCTCCGGCATTTAAGTCTAAGGTGAGTAAAGATAGCTTTGGTACCATCTTTGTAAAAATATATTCAAACATTTAAAATGAAAAAACTCACATTAATTGCTTGCCTTACCTCATCTGTTTTCCTTTTTAATAATTGTGCCCGCAATCCTGTAACAGGGAAAAGCCAGGTTGTATTAATGTCCGAAGCTCAGGAAATAGCTATAGGTAGGGAAGCAGACCCGCAGATCATCGCACAATTTGGGTTATATGAAAATAAAGCTTTGCAGGATTTTATAATGCAAAAAGGGAAACAACTGGCAGCAATATCTCATAGACCAAATATTAATTACGAATTTAAAATACTGGATTCAGAAATATTGAACGCATTTGCAACGCCGGGCGGATATGTATATTTCACAAGGGGTATAATGGCTAATTTTAATAATGAAGCTCAATTTGCCGGTGTTTTGGGACATGAAACGGGACATATCACAGCACGACACTCTGTATCACAACAAAGAAATGCACAACTGGGCCAGTTTGGTATTATTTTAGGATCTGTTGTGAGTCCTGCTTTTGGCCGTTTTGCTGAAACAGCATCCCAGGGCTTAGGATTGTTATTTTTAAAATTTGGTAGAGATGCAGAGAAGCAGGCGGATGAACTGGGGGTAGAATATTCTTCCAAATTAGGATACGATGCAAAAGAGATGGCAGATTTTTTTATTACTCTTGAAAGAAAAGGTGAAGGAACCGGGGCTGCTGAGCTACCTGAATTCCTATCAACACATCCTAATCCAGGTAATAGAAATATAACAGTGACTAAACTTGCGCAGGAATGGAAGCAAAAATTAAATCTTACTAATGCAATTGTAAATCGCAACAGTTACCTGCAAAGGATTGAAGGGCTTATATATGGTGAAGATCCTAAACAGGGCTTCTTAGAGAACAGTGTTTTTTATCATCCTCAGCTTAAATTTCAATTTCCGGTTCCCCAGGGATGGAATTATCAAAATACACCACAACGGGTACAGTTAGCCCCAAAAGATGGAAGGGCATTAATGATGATGACGCTTGCGCCGGGTAATAACCTGCAGGAGGCTGCTAATACTTTCCTACAACAAAATAATCTTCAGTTATTAGATTCAAAACAACAAAATGTAAACGGACTTCCGGCAATAGCATTGGTTGCGGGGCCAGCCCAACAACAACAACAACAGCAACAACCGATAAGGATACTTGCCTATCTAATTCAACATGCAAATGCAATATACCTTTTGCTTGGTGTTTCATCAATAAATGATTTTAACCAGTTCGTACCCTATTTTACTAATACAATGGAAGGTTTTCGGCAGCTTACCGATCAAAGCAAGTTGAATAAAAAAGCAGATCGTATTAGGATAAAAACCATTAATAGTAATATTACACTTGAACAGGCATTGCGGAATTATTCTGTAAGAGATAATAAAACCCTTCAGGAACTAGCGATCCTTAACGGAATGAGATTAACTGATAGAATCACTCCCGGTACAATGATAAAAGTTATTGGTAATTAGTAATTTGCTAATGTAAATAAAATTATTAATCTTTAAAACGTAGTTTATTATGAAAATATTTTCAGTATTTATTTTTGCAGCTATTGCACTTGCATCTTTTACAGGATGTGACAGAAAAGAATCTTATGTTGATCTTGAAACAGGACAAACCATTACCTTGGAAAAAGATTCAACAACCGGATACATGGTAAATGCAGAAACAAAAAAACCAGTAGGCATTTATGTAAACACGGCAACACATGATACCATTTTTGGGAGATCGGGGAAGGTTATAAACAATTTTGTTGTTAAGCATCCCGATGGAAGGTATACCTACCAAGCGGATGGCGATATTAAAGTAATTGATGGTGACGCTAAATTAAAGGTAGATGGTGATGGGGATACCAAAGTAAAGGAAGGTGATTACAAGAAAAAAGTTCAGTCCGATGGAGACGTAAAAATTAAAGACGGTGATACCAAAATAAAAATTGATAAAGACGGAGATAGAAAAGTAAAGAGCAAATAAGTTTAGTTGTAAAACATTTAAGAATAGCCTAAGCATTTTATTACGCATGGGCTATTCTTATTTAATGATTATAGGATAAGGTAATTCAGCTTCAGAGATTTTTAGTTTAAGATAAAAAACTGTTTGGTTTTGTTAGGCCAAAAGTTACGTGTTTGCCAGCTTTTCCTTGTATTTAGAAGCAGTTTCCCTGAACGCCTTTTTGTACTTTTTAGTTTTTTTAAATAACTCCTTTCGTGATTTAACTCCTCTAGTAGAACTAAATAAAAAACTTCCAAACACACCAATTGTAATACCCGTGCAAAGGAATAATATAGATTTTGCTTTCATAATTTATAGTAAGAAAATTCAGGCCTAAAAATATTAATTATATGGAAAAGTGCAAGAAAATATTTTTATTACATAAATTTAATCTTTGTATAGTTTTTGAATGTTTTATAGTTCCTATGTTATATTCTATTTGTTTTGTAACAATAGATATCTCTTAAGTATTAATGATAAATTCTTAACCCATTAAATCTTATTTTATGAATTTCATTCTTGAATTACTTGTAAACGCCGGTGTACTTTTCTTACTGGCCTATTTGTTACCGTCAGTAAATATTAAAAACTATGGAACAGCTATTCTTGTGGCGCTGGTTATTGGTATTTTAAATGCAACAATTGGCTGGCTATTGCGATTACCCTTAAATATCGTAACCCTCGGTTTATTATCGTTTGTAGTAAGACTAATTGTTTCCGCAGTTATGATTAAGCTTGCAGATAAATTGTTCAGCGGCTTTGAAGTTAAAGGTTGGGGAGCCGCATTTTTACTGGCAATTTGCATTGCTATTGTAGGTACCTTAATGCATAGTATTTTACATCCTGAAGTTGAAGATACCAGGCGTGCATTTGTAATGATGATAAATTCGTTCGCCTGCTAGCCAGAGATATTTTAAATTTCCCTGTAATATTCCTGAATGGAGAGCTAAACTCTCCATTTTTTTATAAAAATATGTGTTGAATAATTTTTGTAAATATCAAGCTGGTTTACTACCTAGTGTTATTATTTCAAACCATTTTATAACAAAAAAAAATTCATAGCTTAGTATAAATAATTAATTATGACAATACATGAAATTGCAACCCGCCTTGTAGGGTTTGCCGTGAAAGTGCATTTAAAAAGGCACAAACAGAATTATATGCAGATGATGCAATAAGCATTGAACCGTATGCCACTCCTGAGTTTGAAAAAGAAACAAAAGGGTTGCCTGCAATTTATGAAAAAGCAGAAAAATGGAATGCTATGGTAAAGGAAATGCATAGTATAACCGTTTCTGAACCTTTAGTTGCCGCTAATTCATTTGCCTGCACAATGAAAATGGATGTTACTATGGAGGATGGAGGCAAAATGGATATGACTGAGCTTTGTGTTTACACAGTTAAGGAAGGAAAGATTGTTTCAGAACAATTTTATATGTAATTTTTCCACTACCTGAAAATGAACTGTAAGGCATAAAAATATATTTTTTAATACCTCTCTTTTAAGTTCAACCAACTGACAAATGAAAACGACTATCTCTCTTATCTGCATTTTTATTACGCTAAATACTTTTTCACAAAAAAAACCGCTTGATCACAGTGTGTACGATAGCTGGCAAAGTATTGGTGAAAGGATAATCAGTAATAATGGAAAAGCAGTTGCTTATACCATTCCGGTTCAAGAAGGAGATGCAACAATGACACTTCAACAACCTGATGGCAAAAAGCTTTTTGAAATACCACGGGGATATAATTTGAATTTTACCGAAGACAGCCGCTTTCTAATTTTTAAAATAAAACCTACTTACAAACAAACCAGGGATGCAAGAATAAAAAAAAGAAAGCCCGATGAAATGCCTAAGGATACCCTTGCGATTATTGAAATTGCGTCATTAAAATTGGAGAAAATAGCAAGAGTAAAAAGCTACAAGCTACCTGAAAAAAATTCAGGATGGCTGGCTTACCTTATGGAAAAACCTTTGGCTGATGTGCAAAGGCAGCAAAGAGAACTTGACTCTCTTTCCCGTATAAAAGCCATCTCAAATATTATTGATAGCTTAACAAGGGTGGCAGATAGCCTTCGTAATAAATTAGCACAGGTGCAAATGATGGGCCTTGCTACATTACAGCCTGCCAGGTTACCTGAAGAGGCAAGACCTGAGGAAATTTCGGACGAGGGAACTGAATTGATCGTAAGAAACTTAAGTACAGGCAGTGAGAATAGATATAAATTAGTAAATGATTATTTGTTAAGCAAATATGGAAATACATTGGTTTTTAAAACCACAAGGCAAAGCAGAAATACATCAGCAAAGCCTTTTGTACTAAGAAGAAATTTAAATAATAATAGAGTAGATACTGTATTAAGAAATTTTAATGATGCCAGGTCTTTTGCCTTAGATGAAAAAGGAGAACAACTGGCTTTTGTTGCAGAGCGTGACAGCAATAAAAAAGGATCTCAAAAGTTTTATAAACTTTACTATCATAATAATGGAGATAGTGCTTTACAACTGGCGAATAAAAACACAACAGGCATTCCGGCAAAATGGGGAGTAAGCGAATTTGCAAATATCTCTTTTAGTAAAAGTGGTAAGCGTTTATTTTTTGGCACTGCACCCATTCTTCCTCCAAAAGATACAACACTGCCGGAATTTGAAAGAGTGAATGTAGATATATGGAATTATAAGGATGAAGACCTGATGCCGGCTCAATTAAAATTTGGAGATAGCTTATCAAGAAAAAATTATTTAGCCAGGTATGATTTCGATAAAAAGGC
>DASYOS010000064.1:0-8065 GCA_036007525.1 Chitinophagaceae bacterium
AGGTGAACGCCTACCGCTAGACCGATAAGGTAGAATATCAAAATAAGCCAGCGGTCTGCTCTTGTAAAATTTCCTTTAATGCCTTCTCTTTGTTCTTCCGTAACCTCATGCTCCCATTTAAGAGCAGCCCAAAATACTATAGCAGTAAAAAAAGATGACATAGCATACACTTCCCCTTCCACAGCGCTGTACCAGAACGAATCAGAAAAGGTATAGGCAAGAGCGCCAACAACCCCGGCAGCCATTATGCTGAAAACCTGGTTGCCTGTTAGTACGTCTAAATGATTTTGAACTATTTTTCTTGCAAAGTGAGTTATAGTCCAGAATAAAAATAAAATGGTGAACCCACTTGCAAAGGCACTCATTGTGTTAACGCCCAATGCTGCATTATGTGGATCAAGAGGAATAGTAAAAATCCTGCCAAGCAGCACAAATAACGGCGCACCGGGTGGATGCGGAATTTGAAGTTTATAAGCACTGGAAATAAATTCTCCCGTATCCCAAAAACTACCGGTGGCCTCCATCGTCATTAAATAAACAATGGATGCAATCAGGAATACTGCCCAGCCTGTGATGTTGTTGATCTTTTTAAAGCTCATAGTTTGGTTTTGTTTGTGAAACTGCTCCGCATTTGCGGAGTTTAGTTGAACAATCCCGAATTTTCGGAAAGAATAATTTTTTTGGAATTATTCCTGTGATAAAAGAGCAGCAAATATAAAACTATGAAGCTTAGAAATACAGCCGCTAAAATATTTTGTTTAAAAAGGATTGTTAATAAGGCTGTACTTGAAAGGAGCTATTTTTGCGCCTGCATGAAAAAAGCATTTATCCAATTACACATTGCTGTTTTTTTAGCCGGGTTTACAGCCATATTGGGCAAACTGATAACGCTTAACGAAGGGATATTGGTATGGTACAGATTGCTGATAACAGCATTAACCCTGGTAGTGCTGTTATATTTTAGAAAAGAACTGCAAAGACTATCATTAAAAGCTGCACTAAAACTTTTTGGAGTGGGTGCTATTGTCGCATTGCACTGGGTTACGTTTTATGGGAGTATAAAGTATTCTAATGTTTCAGTTTCACTAACATGTCTATCTGCTATTGGATTTTTTACTGCTTTTTTAGATCCATTAATTATGAGAAGAAGGATAGATATAATGGAAATTTTTTTGGGCTTGCTGGCTATTGCCGGTATTTATTTAATATTTGATTTTTATCCTGAGTACAAACTGGGGATTTTGTTTGGAATTATTTCAGCGTTATTGGCAAGCCTGTTTCCTATTTTCAATAAGAATCTATTAAAGCAGTTTTCTGCAAAAACTCTTACGTTGTACGAAATGTGCGGCGGGCTCATTGCACTCACTTTTATACTGCCATTTTACTTGCAATTGTTTCCTGCAACATATTATTTACCCACAGTTAACGACTGGCTTTGGCTACTGGTGCTTGCATGGCTTTGTACTGTATTCACTTTTATTCTTGCATTAAATGCACTAAAAAAAATCTCTCCTTTTACTGCCAACCTTGCGTATAACCTGGAGCCTGTGTATGGGATAATACTGGCTTTTATAATTTTTAAAGAGAATAAATATTTAAGCGCAGGTTTTTATTATGGATTAGGATTGATATTGCTTGCCGTTGCGTTACAAATGCTGAGGGTTGTGTTAAAAGCAAGCAGGGACAAAAGAAGTACTAAGAAAGTGTTACCTGGGTAATTTAATAAGAGATTGTATTTCCTCAAGTAATTCATCTAATGCAAAGGGCTTCATTATATACCCATCCGCACAATTATCATCATAAGCTTTGGAAAGCTTTTCATGTGCAGATAACATAATTACAGGAATTGTTTTTGTTTGTTCGTTTTCTTTTAACGATTTGCAGATGTCTCTTCCATTTAATGAGCCTAAAAAAATATCAAGAATTATAATATCCGGTTGATGCTCACTTAGTATCTGCTGCAAATCTGTTCCATTAGAAATTAAAACCTTAAATCTTTTTATTTCCAAATAACGCCTTGTGGCATCAGCAAGATCAACATTATCTTCTACAATAAGAACTGTTGGTTTATCATTCACAGTAAATAATTTATGAGTAGCAATTACCGAAGATATATTATATTTTGGCTGTTACTTATAGAAGTTGATTACATTTAGCGTAAATACTATAATGACATCAACACATAAAGTCCCTAAAAAGATAACCGCAATCTTAGCTGTCGTTTTTTTGCTCCCGGCATTGTACATATTTGGGATATGGACAAATGTTTTCAGTCAGGATATAAGCCAGGCACAAAAAATAGATGCGTTTACCGATCGTTTCCCTTCGTTAATGAGCGATTACAAAATGATATTATATATCTCAATTGCATGCTGTATTATAGCCATGGGTTTAGCTGCTAAAAGTTTTAAGCAGCCTTTGCTATCTTTAAGAATTACCATGTGGCTGACTGTTATAATTGCAGCATTGATTTTTTTTCTTACCATATTTCAACTGCTGTAATTTCAAATTTTAATTAAAGAGGACGGCGTAAATTATTTGTATAGGTATTGAATACTTCCTAAAAGCCTTTTCTCCTTGGAAAAACATTTTTCACTGTCCCGCAATCTTTGTTCGTTATATGAGTATTTCCAAACATAATAATTGCTGGAGTTATCATCTGTAGAGATCATTTGTTTTATTTGGCCTTGCTGGGTGTATTCATACATATAATCAGGAAGTAAACGCTTAACCCTGGCATTGTAATGCACTACATCTGTGAGCCGGTTTTTATCATCGTAATAATAAAAAAACTTTCGCCCCTTTCTTCCTTTAATAATTTCCTGTTCATCAATAGTATTTCCTTTATCATCAAGGGTAAAATTTATAGTTGATACATCAATATTGTTTTTTCTTTTTATCATTTTCTCAGGTTTGCCGGCAGTGTTATAAATATATTGATGGGTTTCAGTAATTCCGCCGGCATCGCCGTTGGCTTTTGTAAAATTTGTAATTAAAATAATTCTCCCTTTATTGTCATATGCATATTCTGATGTAGTAAGAGAAGTTTGCGTACTGTCAACGGTTTTTGTAATCCAGCCTTTTTCGTTGTAATAACCAACCAGTAATGATTGGTTGGTAATATAAGAACGGGATATCATCTCTGATTTAGTGAAGTCTTTATCTATTTTCTTTTCACAAAAAAATCCATCACTAGGTTCTCCATCATCTTCAAAGCTTTTAACTGAAACATATTTTATGTTCTCATTTTTTAAAATAGAAAATTCTTTAGTAAGCTGTTGATTAGTCCAGATATCTTTATAAAAATATTGAGCATTTGCATCTACACAAAGAGCAATTAATAAGGTTATACTTATGAAAAATTTAGAGCAAAATTGAAACATTTTTAATTTGGATTTTATATCGAAAAATAAGCTGCCGGTATTACATTGTAAAATATGCCAATAATACCGGATGCGAATTTTCTTTATTATTTTTAACCAGAATTTATAAATCCAAAACCATATACATTGTCACATCTGCCACAGAGGAAAGAAAAGGAATGCTTGAATTGCGAAACAGAAGTTGTTGGCAGGTTTTGCCATAACTGTGGCCAGGAAAATATTGAACCCAAAGAATCCGTATGGCACCTGGTAACCCATTTTTTTAATGATGTCACTCATTTTGACGGAAAGTTTTTCACTTCTTTAAAAGTGCTTATTCTTAACCCCGGGTTTTTATCAAAAGAATACATTGCCGGCAGGCGTGCCAGTTATCTTAACCCAATAAGGATGTATGTATTTACATCTGCAGTTTTCTTTTTGGTATTTTTTTCAATTTATAATGTAAATGAAAAAAAATTAAATGATAATTTTCGTTTTGCGGGTAAAACTTCTGATGAAATATCAAAAATGGATTCAGCTACGCTAAGTGATTTTAGCAAGAAAATAAATAAGGGTAAACCATTGAGTAGAGCACAGGTTTTGGCACGCATAGATTCAGGCGGTTTTCAAATAACCCCTGGTAATTACCATTCAAAAGGAGAATATGATTCTTTATTGAAAACAGGTGCAAAAAAGCATAACTGGATTGAAAGACAACTGGTTTATAAAAATTTTGATCTCAAAGAAAAGTATGGTTCCAATCCCAAGCTTATTATTGTAGCATTGCTCGACAGGTTTATGCATTCTTTGCCACAAATGCTTTTTGTACTTCTTCCGCTGTTAGCGTTAATCTTAAAATTGGTTTATATAAGGCAAAAGCAATTTTATTATGTAGATCATGTGATTTTTACAATCCATTTTTACATATTTACTTTTTTAGTTATGCTTATAACATTTGGTATCTCTAAATTAAGAAGCTTGTTGCATTGGGAATGGCTAAGATATATTGGGGCAATTTTTATTCTTAGCATCTTCTTTTATTTTTATAAGGCCTTGAGAAATTTTTACATGCAACGCAGGGCAAAAACAATTGTAAAGTATTTTATCCTGCTTTTTTCATTTTCAATAACAATTGTTCTTATGTTTATAATATTCCTATTTCTCTCAATGTTTAGTATATAAAGTGCTATGTCTATTAATGTAAATGCTGATCTGCAACGCCTTGTTACCATTATGGATGAGCTTAGGGGAAAATGCCCTTGGGATAAAAAGCAAACAATCCATACGCTTCGTCAGCAAACTATTGAAGAAACTTTTGAACTCGTGGATGCCATAACTGATAAAGACTGGGAGGGTATTAAAGAAGAATTAGGAGATCTTTTATTGCATATAGTTTTTTATGCTAAAATGGGGGAAGAGCAGCAACAATTTACTTTGCATGAAGTGATTGAAAGTATTTGTAAAAAATTAATTGTAAGGCATCCTCATATTTATGGTGATCCCAAAAAGCTGGTGGAAGTTAACAATGATGAAGATGTAAAAAGAAATTGGGAGCAGATAAAATTGAAGGAAGGCAAGCCATCTCTTTTAAGCGGGGTGCCTAGATCTTTGCCGGCCATGGTTAAAGCAATGCGCTTGCAGGAGAAAGTAAAACAGGTAGGCTTTGAATGGGAAACAAAAGAGGATGTTTGGAAAAAAATTGAAGAAGAAGAACAGGAGCTTTTAGAAGCTGTGCAATCAAAAAATCAAACAGATATAGAAGAGGAAGTTGGCGACTTATTTTTTTCTATTATTAATTATGCAAGATTTTTAAATGTTGATGCTGAAAATGCTTTAGAGCTTACTAATAAAAAATTTATTGATCGTTTTACTCAAATGGAAGACCGGGTTAAGGCAGCAGGAAAAAACCTTTATGAAATGAAGCTTGAAGAAATGGATGCAATTTGGAATGCGGTTAAGCTACAAACTAAAAAAGCGTGATATTAAAAAAAAACACCGACTTTTTTTTAAAAAGAAACGGCTATTTATTGATAACTGCCGCCTGTATTATAATTGTATCATTTATTATTGATTTTTATTGGGGCACGGCCTCTCCATCCGTTGTAAAAAAAGTTATAGAGAGAGATATTCAACAAAAGCAGAAAGATTTTCTGTCTCTTTCTAAGGATACTGCATTAATAAACAAGCTTGCTGACAAACAATATACTTCAGCTACATTAGAAGGCTTCTCAAAAAAAAAATATTTTGTCTTCATCTATCGATCTGATAGCGCTTCAGGCAATACGCCTGTTTTTTGGGATACACAAATTATACAACCTGATGAAGCCGTAATTACTTCAGGTGATAGTAACTATGTTTCTCTGCTGGCTAATGGATGGTATGTTGTAAACAAAAAAACAATTTCAGCACATGACAGTTTCTCTTATAAAATAATTTCTCTTATTCCGGTTAAATGGGATTATTATATTCAGAATGAATATTTACAAAATTCATTTGTTGCAATTGATGGTTTAGAAAACCAATATGAGGTAATTACCAGGCAGGGTAATATTGCGATTCATGGCATAGATGGCCATGTTCTTTTTTACTTACAACAAACAAATGCCAATACAGTACCACATAATAATCCTGTTTCATTATGGCTGCGGATTTTGGCATCGCTATTAGTGCTTTTGTATATCCATTTGACAGCAAACTTTTATGTTAGAAAAAAAGGGCTATTGGCAGGCTTTGCATTTTTAGTTTTATGCATAGTTACACTAAGACTTATAGGTTATTATTTACCTGTACCGATAAATTTTAGACAGTTAGAAATGTTTGATCCTGCTATTTATGGGGCTAATATGATTTTACGATCACTGGGCGACCTGTTTATAAATTCGATATTATTTGCGTGGATTGTATTGTTCCTAAGGCATCATTTTCAGGATGATAATTTTAAGTTTAATACTAAAACAAACCCTGATAAGCGGGCTATAAATTTTTTAATAGTTATTGGGATTTCAGTATTTATGGTAATTCTTACAATTGCCGGTGGTCATATTATTCGCAGCCTCGTTGCTGATTCCCAAATATCGTTTGATGTAATTAATTTTTTTACATTAAATATTTACACTGTTGTCGGTTTTATTATTTTGTGCAGTATAGCTATTGGTTACTTTTTTTTAATGCAAATATTATTATACGTGGTAAAAAGTATTGGCCACCAACAATATGTATTATATATCGCATTAGCTATCGCAGGTCTTATAATGCTTACTTTAAAAATAAACTCTCCCAATCTTTCTTTTGATCTGTTTCTTATATTATGGCTTTTGCTTTTTGTGTTTTTAATGAATTATAGCCATCTCTCATTGCATGCTTCTAAAATTGTTTCATCACGTTTTATTTTTTGGGTATTCTTTTTTTGTGTTTCTATAACTGCGGTTATTGCTTCGCAAAATCAAATAAAAGAACTTAATGAGCGTAAGCATTTTGCAGAAAACCTTGCTAACAAAGCCGATCCCGCAGGGGAGAGGATGATGAACATCATGCTAACAGACTTCAGAAATGATTTTTTATCAGAGATATTTCCCCGGTTTAAAGATGCAGAGGATAATAAATTTTTAAAAGACAGTCTTATCAATGAAAATTTTTCAGGATATCTAAATAAATACGATACTAAAATATACACATTTGATGCTGATAAAACACCGTTATCTAATGGAGATTCATCTACCTACAATACACTAAATACCGTTTTGGAAACACAAGCTAAGCCTACAGCATATTCAGATCTTTTTTATTACGATGTATCATATGATAGGTTTAACTATATAAGTAAGAAACAAATTAAAAACAGAGCCGGCGCATTGCAGGGTTTTGCATTTATTATTTCAAGGCCTAAAAAATATAAAAGCGATGCATTGTATCCTGAATTATTTTCTAAAGGAACTTCCAACTCCATTGAAAGCTCATCCACCTATTCATTTGCGATATATAACAAAAATCATCTTGGCAATAGCTACAACAACTATCCTTTTCCAACTATTATCTCAAATGTGTCGCTTACTAACAATGCATTTCTTACAAAAAGAAACGGTAGTTACGATGAGCTTTGGTATAATGCAGGTGATAATAAAATTATTGTTATAGCTAAAAAGGAGAATTTTTTTATAGAAAGTATTACCCTGTTTGCTTACCTGTTCTTTTCTTTTTTGGTAATAACAGGCCTGTTTAATTTGTTGAATGTCCTTATCAAAGGGAAATTTAATTTCAGAAGAACGGGATTGTTGTTGCCCTTTACGATACGTAACCAGGTGCATGGTACTGTCATCCTCATAAGCATATTTTCTTTTATTGTGATTGGTATTGCCACTATCTTATTTTTTATAAACCGATACCATAGCACTAATCGTGAAAGGCTTAGCAGAACAATTCATATAATGGAAAGCGAAGTAAGAAAGTCGCTTGATACCAATTATTTTTATAATGAGAAACTGAAGGTGAATGATTTTTTGCCAAATGAAAAACTTGAATTCACCATAAATCAGTTAGCTGAAATTCATGCAGTGGATGTAAATCTGTATGATGTTAGTGGAAATTTAAAAGTATCATCCTTGCCACTTCCATATAATACAGGGATGGTAAGCACAAAGATAGATCCTGTTGCTTTTTACCATCTTAATAAATTAAAAGATGTTCAATTTTTTCATGAACAAAAG
>DASYOS010000065.1:0-1909 GCA_036007525.1 Chitinophagaceae bacterium
AATACTGTTGCAGGATTGGAATTGGCTATGGATATTTTAAGAAGAAGAAAAAACCCTAACAAACAAATTTTTATGATAACGGATGGTAAGCCAACCTGTTTAAAAGTGGGTAAACGTTATTATAAAAATAGTTTTGGCGTAGACAGAAGAATTTTAAGCAGGTGTATGAATCTTGCTGCACAATGTAAAAAAATAAAGATCCCGATTACAACTTTTATGATAGCCAGCGATCCATATCTTCAGCGCTTTGTAACGGAGTTTACAGAAACCAATAATGGCAAAGCCTTCTTTGCATCTCTTGACAAGTTGGGGGCTTTTATTTTTAAAGATTTTGAAAGCGGTAAAAGAAAGACAGTTTATTAACGTGCAGATGCGAAAATCACAGATGTGCAAATTTTATATTTTAAATTTTGAGCTAATTAATGGATATACATAAAATTAAAACCCTCGGCGAATTAAAGAAAAGCAAATACGTTTCTAAAAGCATTAAAGAAGAAATTCGTACAAATCTTATTAAAAAGATCAGTAAAAGTGAGGTCACATTTCCAGGCATTTTGGGATATGAGGATTCAGTAATTCCTGATACAGAGAGAGCTTTGTTATCACGACATAATATTTTGTTTTTAGGATTGCGGGGACAGGCAAAAACAAGAATGGCAAGGCAAATGACAGATTTGCTTGATGAATATATTCCTGTTATTGCAGGCAGTGAAGTAAATGATGATCCCTTTGCGCCGCTTAGCCGCTATGCAAAAAATGTAATAGAAGAACAAGGTGATGAAACGCCAATAGAATGGCTGCATCGCAGTGAGCGCTATGGAGAAAAATTAGCCACGCCGGATGTTAGTGTTGCTGACCTTATTGGAGATATTGATCCGATAAAAGCTGCTAATTTAAAATTAAGTTATGCAGATGACCGTGTAATTCATTATGGAATTATCCCACGTAGCAATCGAAGCATTTTTGTAATAAATGAATTGCCTGATCTGCAGGCACGGATACAGGTTTCTCTCTTTAATATTTTAGAAGAAGGTGATCTGCAGATAAGAGGTTTTAAATTAAGATTGCCCCTGGATATTTTATTTATTTTTACGGCTAACCCCGAAGACTATACCAATCGTGGTGCAATTGTAACACCTCTGAAAGACAGGATCGAAAGTCAGATATTGACGCATTACCCTTCTTCAATTGAAACATCTCTTTTAATTACTGAACAGGAGGCTGATGTACATGAAGATCAATCAAAGAAAGTAAAGGTTAGTGATTTGGTTAAGCGGTTAATTGAGCAGGTTGCCTTTGAAGCAAGAGGAAGCGAATACGTAGATAAAAAAAGCGGTGTATCTGCAAGGCTTACCATTGCTGCATTTGAGAATGCGGTTAGTGCTGCAGAAAGAAGAGCGATTATCAATAAAGAAAAAGAAACACAGGTTTGGATAAGTGACCTTACAGGAATTATCCCCTCTATAACCGGTAAAATTGAACTGGTGTATGAAGGTGAGCAGGAAGGTCCTTATCAGGTAGCATTTAATTTAATGGAGAAAGCCATACGTACACAATTTTCAAAATATTTTCCTAATCCTGAAACATTTAAAAAGAAAAAAACGGCAACAGGCGCAAATGATGAAAATCCTTATCGTGCTATTACCAGATGGTTTGATGCAGGTAATCATTTGAATGTTTTCTTTGAAAGCAAAGATGATGATAAAGTGCAATTGCTTTACAAAGTGGATGGATTATATGGCCTTGTAAAAAAATATTTCCCAAATGCCAATGCTAAAGAAAATGCTTTGCTGATGGAATTTGTTTTGCATGGATTGGCTACACATTCTCTCATAAGTAAAAAAGTAGTTGAAGGGAAAATAGAATTTAAAGACTTGATGGGTAGCATGTTAAATCTTAGCACAAAATC
>DASYOS010000066.1:0-22104 GCA_036007525.1 Chitinophagaceae bacterium
AAACTTCCTGTAATGAGTTTATTAAAAACAAACCGCTCTGCATGGTTCATTTGTTCCCAGCTATCAAGAATAAATTGTTTTCGTATTGATTCATCCTGCCTTTCTATTTCAATAAATTTTTCTAAGTAATAAGAAAGCCCGCCCGGCGGAACCGTTCGGACGGGGCTTTCTCCCTTGCTATTTTGATTTATCGGGTCAGGAAGTAACAATGCAATGGTTTCACCAAGGTCGCCAACGGTGCTGTAGCTTTCTATAAACAGCCATGGCGGTATGTTTGCAAGCGTTGTGCACCACTCTGCCAACAAGGTTGAGCTCACAATTCTTTTTGGCCTTCTCCCTGAAAAAATTGCTATCACCCACACCTTATCTTTATCATCTGCCAGTGTAAAATATTCTGCTAAGGCATCGAGCTTATCATTAGTTTTTGTTGATGAACTTATTTGAATAACCAGCGCTGCAAACATGGCAAGACCGTTTGTTTGCTCCACAATACTTTCTTCACTTATTGTTTGCTCATCCCCAGGCATGTTTGTAATTTATGGTTTGTAGTTGTTAGGTTTCCAATTCAGGCACATCTTTTCATCCTTAAGATCTTTTTCATTTTCTTCTGCCTTAGGGGCTTCTTCATCCTCTGCACCATATTGCGTTTTAACTTCAGCAGCAATGGCAATTTTTTCTTCATTTAAATACCTGCTGAATGCAGCCTGAAAACCATGTGTTACAAAAACTCTCTCTGCCTGAGTGGCTTTTATACTTTGCAATAACCCATTCCAGTCTGCATGGTCGCTTAAAGCAAAACCTGCATCAACATTACGTCTGCGGGCATTGCCACGAACCTGCATCCATCCGCTGCATATACCAACAGAATATGGTGAAAACTTTTTCATCCACGGAGTTCCGTCTGAGCTGGGTGGCGCTATTACCACTGTGCCTTTTAAAAGCTCTTTTGGTGTTTCAGGTGTTACTCTTACTACTTCAGGTATTTTCCAGCCTGCATTTATTAAAGCTTGTTGCGTATTAAAAATTGCTCCATGTGCAAATATGGTTTGCGTTGTTTCTTTTATATGTTGCAAAACCCTTTGCGCTTTGCCAAGGCTGTAAGCAAGTATTACACTTGTCTTTCCATTTTCTCTGTTCCTGGTAATCCAGTTTATTATATTCTCAAAAATTTCCGATTGTGGTTTCCATTTGTAAATCGGTAAACCAAACGTTGACTCCGTAATAAATGTGTTGCATTTTATTGGCTCAAATTTTCCGCTTAACCCGTCATCTTCTGTTTTGTAATCACCGCTTACAACCCATACTTCTCCATTGTATTCCACCCGTATTTGCGATGAACCAATAATATGACCAGCAGGATGCAGGGAAACCTTTACACCATTCATAGAAATAGGTTCTCCCCACTCAATACTTTCATAATTATTATTGCCTAAACGAAGTTGCAACAAAGGTTTTGTATGATGATGGCATAAATAATATTTATGTCCAAAGTATGCGTGGTCGCTATGTGCATGAGTTATGATCGCTTTCTCTACAGGTTTCCATGGGTCAATATAAAAATTGCCCTGCGGGCAATAAAGCCCTTTATCAGTAAAGGTTATAAGATTCATCTATCTGCGATGATGTTGAATACAAAGGTACATTGTGTTTAAAAGTAGATGTAATAAATGTAAAACCAGGATCACCATTCTTTTGTTGTAACGCCATTCATTATTCGCATAACATACAAATGTTTGTTCTCCAAATAATCAATTTTACCGGGATTATTTTTTGAATACACAGGCCTGAAATTGTATTCATTAAAAATATTAAGCGATTTATCATTAACGTGTGATATAAACTCACCGGGATATTTTAGTAAAAGCTTTGTAAACATGTAAGCAGTTTCAAAACCTTTGTATGCCATTTCTGATGGCCTCGTTTTAAAACGCCTGTAATATTCATTATTTAAAATTGTATTAAACCAAGTGCCTTTTGAATTATAAAAGGGTGAAGTAAAACGAACCGGAAAATCTTTATAAATTGTTTTAGCAGAAAAAATTTTAAAGTCAGCCCAGTTTGGCATACCTATAAGATTTATAGGATAATTTTTGCGAAGTGAATAGCATGCATCTGTAACTTTTTTTGCAAAAGCCTCATCAAAACTTCCTGCAATAATTATTGTGCGTTTTGTACTGTCTAACCTGCTTTTTAAAAAATATGATGTTAGCGTACTGTCTATTTGTGTTGTTTGAATGTTTAATAACAATTTGCCTTCCTGTTCGTTTAATACCTTGAAATAAGATGCTATTTTATCTTCCTGTACACCTGTTTTTTTTATAAGTATAATGTTATCTGTACCATGGTTTTGTAATATGTAACTGTAAATACCTTCACAATGAGCCTTTAATGTAGAGTTCATTATTGTAAGGTTGGGATTATCTGTCACACCTCCATCATTTGGATATGTCGCAGAGATAAAAGGGATTTTTCTGCTTGCAGAAAAATCAGATAATTGTTTAAAATCCAGATCTTTTACCGACCCGATTATCAAATCAAGACTATCTAACTGCCGGTTTTGAATCAGCCACGGAAGCGGCTGTAAAAATGATTTGGTGTCATAAATAAATGCTTCTACACGCTCGTTATATAATGATAAAGTATCAAAAGCAATTTCTGCACCTTGTACAAAATCAACTGCGGGCATTATAAATCTTGGTAATGTTTTTTCTGACCTTAGTTGTGAATTCCTGAATACAGAATCAAGATACAGAGGAGCAAAAACACCGACTTTGTAAATTTTTTGCGGGGAATTAGTATTGTTTTGGGCCAATACATTTTGATATCCCAGGCTGAATAAGATTACCGTAAACCATAAAACTAATTTCTTCATAAATATTCTTCGGATTGTAGTTAGCAAATTTTATTCCCATTCAATTGTAGCAGGGGGCTTGCTACTGATATCGTACACTACACGATTTATTCCCCTTACGTTATTAATGATCTCATTGGACATTT
The DNA here is from genome assembly GCA_036007525.1 of Chitinophagaceae bacterium. Classification (GTDB taxonomy): domain Bacteria; phylum Bacteroidota; class Bacteroidia; order Chitinophagales; family Chitinophagaceae; genus Ginsengibacter. The sequence continues at coordinate 2,998 of DASYOS010000066.1, forward strand.
CTGCTAAAAAATTATAAGGTAAATGAGCCCAATCTGCCGTCATCCCATCTACAGATGTTACTGCTCTTAATACTACTGTAAATTCATATGTTCTTTCATCACCCATTACGCCTACGCTTTTTACCGGAAGTAAGATTGTGCCTGCTTGCCAAACAGTTGCATATAAATTATGTTTTTTCAAACCATCTGTATATATGGCATCAGCCTGTTGCAACAATCGTACCTTTTCCTCGTTAACTTCTCCCAGTATTCTTATTGCTAAGCCCGGGCCGGGAAATGGATGCCGGGATAAAATTTCATCCGGAATGCCAAGCTCTTTTCCAACTTTTCTTACCTCATCTTTAAATAACGAACGCAACGGTTCTACCAATTGCAAATTCATTGTTGCAGGAAGCCCTCCCACATTATGGTGAGATTTTATAGTTACCGAGGGGCCATGCACCGATACCGACTCTATTACATCAGGATAAATAGTTCCCTGAGCCAGAAAATCAATGCCTGAAATTTTATGAGCTTCTTTATCAAATATTTCTATAAAGCTTTTGCCGATTGCTTTTCTTTTTTCTTCAGGTAAAACTTTTCCCGCAAGCTTTGCATAAAAATGATCTTTTGCATCAACGCCTTTAATGTTTAGCCCTAAATTTTTGCATGTAGACAAAACCTGTTCAAACTCATCTTTTCTCAGGAGGCCATTATCAACAAAAATCCCAAAAAGATTTTTTCCGATCGCTTTATGAATTAATGTAGCAGCCACAGTTGAATCTACTCCACCACTGAATGCCATTATAACTTTTTTATCGCCAATTTGTTTTTTTAAAGCAGTGATAGTATCTGTTATAAAGTGAGCAGGAGTCCAATCCTGTTTGCAGTCACATATATCAATTAAAAAATTCTTTATTATTTTTTTGCCTTCAGCAGAATGATAAACCTCTGGGTGAAATTGCAAACCATAAATTGTTTTATTTGTTGAGTTTGTTTTTTTAAAGGCAGCCACAGGGATGTTTTCAGTAGTCCCTAATATTTCAAACCTGTCAGGAAGCTTTTTTATACTATCAGAATGACTCATCCATACATGGGAGGTTTCTTCCACATCCTTGAAAAGATCATCCTTTTTTAAAACTCTTAAAACAGCACGGCCATATTCTCTTTTATCACTTTTTTCTACAATACCGCCAAAATCTTTAGCTGCAAGCTGTGCGCCATAGCAAATACCCAGTACAGGCAATTTTTCCAACATTTTTTTTATGTCTGCTTGCGGGGCCAAATCGTCATTAACAGAAAAAGGGGAGCCGGAAAGAATAATTCCTTTTAAGCTATCAAAGTCAAACTTTTTATTGAAAGGAATTATTTCGCAATACACATTCGCTTCTCTTACTGCACGGGCAATTAGTTGTGTATATTGAGAGCCAAAATCAAGGATCAAAATTTTTTCTGCCATGGGCTGCAAAGTTACAGCGTTTTAATTCATAGCTTTATTTAAAACTGTTTTATGAAACCATTATTAACCGTCCTCTTATCAGCAATTATTTTTTGCTCATGCCAATCTAAAACAGGCAGCGGAAATATTATAACGCAAACAAGAAGTCTAAGTAAATTTGAAGGCGTTAAAACATCAGGCTCAATAGATATTGAAGTTATGAATGAACAAGATCAGTCAGTAAAAGTTGAAGCTGATGATAATATATTGCCTTATATTATTACAGAGGTTGAAGATGGCACTCTTAGAGTTTATTATAAGCCAAATATCTCTTTGCAAAATACTAATGCTAAAGTATATGTTAGTACGCCAATTTTACAAAAACTAATGGTGTCGGGGTCGGGTAGTATTACTTCAAAAGGTACTTTAAAAGATGCTGATCATATTGAAATAAAAACGTCATCTTCCGGGGATATTGACGCATTGGTTGATGCGCCTTCAATTATTGCAGGCGTTAGCGGATCAGGAAGTATAAACCTGCAAGGCAGAACAAAAACTTTTAATGGCAGTACAAGTAGTAGAGGAGACCTGAAATGCAAAAATTTATTAAGTGAAAATGTAGCAGTAAAGGTTAGCGGCAGTGGCAGCGCTTATATATTTGCCAGCGTACATTTAGATGCTAAGACCAGCGGTAGTGGTGATATATATTACAGTGGCAATCCACAATCTCCTCAAATTAAAACATCAGGGAGCGGTTCTGTTCAGGCAGAAAAATAAAGGCATATAAAAAAGAGCGGCATAAATTGCCGCTCTAGAATATGTAAAACTACCTTTCTTATTTACTTACTGATAGCTTTATTGATTGAATAAATTTCTTTTTATCTGAGAGCGCAATTAATTTGCAATAGTAAAGCCCCGGGGTTAATTTAGATGCATTTAAATTAACAAAGTATGACCCCGCTTTTCTTTCTCCTTCAAATAATGTTGCTGTCACTTGCCCTAATGCGTTATATATTTTTAAAGACACTTTACTGTCCACAGGCAATTCATACCTTATAATTGTGGATATGCTAAAAGGATTAGGGGAATTTGAAAGAGTGTAATTCCCTGGTATTGATATACCTTCTTTTATTGGAGATTCAGAAATATTTCCTTTAGAAGCTATTTCATTATTGGTTGTACGTGCAGAAGTTATTATTGAAGTACACATACCAAGTTTATCTCCATGTTTTAAATGAGCCTGAACTGAATTGCCATCAACAGCAAGCGCATTTCCATTATGGCAGATCGTTATCTTATCATTTTTATTTCTCGTGCGCAGATCTATAACGTATATAAGTACAGTAGCAGTGGCAGTGCAGCCTTTACTATCTGTAATTGTTACAGTTAGGCTTGAAGAATAATTTCCTAACCCGCTTGCAAAAACCTGTGCTGAACTTTGGGTTGATGTTCCTGGCACAATTCCCAATCCGGAGCCGGCTGACCAATTATAAGAATAAACCGGCGTTCCTCCACTGCCGTTAGCTATTACCGTTAGCGTGGCTGCCGGTGCATAGCCAATATAAACTGTATTTACATTAACTCCGTTAGGCAAAACCTGTGCATTAGCAATAATAACCGATGGTTTTGGATTTATGGTTAAATGCAATGTTGCAGTATTTGTACAGCCCTGCGGATTTACTGATTGGTAAGTGTAATTTCCTGAAGTTGTGTATGTAACCCCATGCCAGGTATAATTACCACATGCAGTTGCTGTTTCACTTGAGGTGCTACTATGATTAATGGTTAGGTGAAGCGTTGCAGTGTTGGTGCAACCTTGCGCATTTTGAGATTGATAAGTATAATCTCCGCTTTCTGTATAAGCCTGTCCATGCCATGTATAACTATCACATGCAGTTGCTGTTTCACTTGTTGTTGTGCTGCGATTAATAGTCAGGTGAAGCGTTGCAGTATTAGTGCAGCCTTGTTCATTTTGTGATTGATAAGTATAATCACCGCTTTCTGTATAAGCCTGTCCATGCCATGTATAACTATCACATGCAACTTTTGTTTCACTTGTTGTTGTGCTGTGATTGATGGTTAGATGAAGTGTTGCAGTGTTAGTGCAGCCTTCAGCATTTGGTGATTGATAAGTATAATCACCGCTTTCTGTATAAGCCTGTCCATGCCATGTATAACTGTCGCAGGCAACTTGTGTTTCACTTGAGGTACTACTATGATTAATGGTTAGATTGAGCGTTGCTGTTGAATCACATCCTGCTGCATTTGTTGTACGATAAGTACGCACTCCCGAAGTTGTGTAAGTGTTTTCGTTCCAGGTATAAGAATCACATGCTGTAACATTTGTAGTGGATGTTGAACTCTTGTTAATGGTTAGATTAAGCGTTGCTGTAGAATCACATTCTGCCGCATTGGTTGTTTTATATGTGTATGTTCCTGATTGTGTGTATAGGGTTTCATTCCACGTATAAGAATCACATGCAGTAACATTTGTGCTTGATGTTGAACTTTTATTTATAGTAAGATTGAGCGTTGCTGTAGAATCACATTCTGCCGCATTGGTTGTTTTATATGTGTATGTTCCTGATTGTGTGTATAGGGTTTCGTTCCATATATAAGAATCACATGCGATAACATTTGTGCTTGATGTTGTGCTCTTGGTTATAGTAAGATTGAGCGTTGCTGTTGAATCGCAACCTGCTGCATTTGTTGTACGATAAGTACGTACTCCCGAAGTTGTGTAAGTGTTTCCGTTCCAGGTGTAAGAATCACATGCGATAACATTTGTGCTTGATGTTGTGCTCTTATTTATGGTAAGGTTAAGTGTTACAGTAGAATCACAACCTGCTGCATTGGTTGTTTTATATGTGTAGGTTCCTGATTCTGGATACGCAGTCCCATTCCATGTATAATTATCGCATGCTACTTTTGTTTCACTTGATGTACTGCTGTGATTGATTATCAGATGTAGCGTAGCAGTATTTGTGCATCCTTCAGCATTTTGCGACTCATAAGTATAATCGCCACTTGTTGTATAAACATTGCCATGCCATGTATAAGAATCACAGGCAGTAGTATTTTCTGTTGTTGTACTGTTACTGCAGGTTCTTGTATACCAAATAGGCGATGTTACAATCCGTGCACTACCATTATTAATATCTGCATAGTAATATGCAGTTTCTCCATTGTTCAAAGAATTATCTACAAAGTATAATGTATTGCCAATAATGGAATCAATTTTTACAGGCGTTACCCCACTACCGGGTCTTCCGGAAATGATCCTAATAATTGCGGAAGAAGTTGAAGTAGTGGCATCAGAAAGTGTTACTGAGATTACAGGCGCATTTCTATCTGAAAATACAGTACCCATTATTTTTGTGTTGACTGTAAAATCAACTTTAGTATCGCAATCTTCTGTTGCATAAAAATGCATATCTCTCATGGCTTTTACAAAATCAGTCTTACTAAGAGAAGGTGCAATTACAGCAGTTCTTGAAGCTGAAGTTTTACCAAAAGTTGTATTATGATTATCATGATCGATAGTTGGTCCTAAATGGTATCCTTTAGATAACATGGTTTGGTAATACCATAAATAAGACATCGAGGAAGGATCTGAATATGTAGTATTTGTAGAAAAAGCCGGACCCGATGCTACCGCAGATCCAACTATTGCATTGTCTGCAGTAATATCATATGCTGTGTTAGCGAGATTATTATAATCTGTACTATTAGGATGAGCTAATGTGGCAAACGTATTAGTTGCTATGTCATTATTAATTGCTTTAAACAAACCTGTTGAGCCAGTGTAAACACTTTTCGGAACATAAACATCATAATTATTAGTTGCTCCCCATCCACCACTTCCTGATTCCCAGCCATAAAGCTTATTCATTCCATCACCATAAATTACAACGTGACCTCCATTACTGATCACACCCCATTCCATACCATACAATGCTAAGAAGTTAGGATGAACGTTTGTAAAACTATCTGCCTGAACCGGGCCCTTCATAAAATTTGTAATTGTATTTCCGGGATTATCAGGTGAAGAAAAGTGATTGTGTTCTGAAATACCGAGGAAGTCCATACACTGTGCAGTCATTGCATATTCATAATCTTTAGCAGGTGTATACCCTGGCCGATCTTTGTTACCATCGGAGTAATCAGAGTGAGAGTGCAGAGAACCAAAATAATAATTATTAACCAATGCAGTAGTAGTGGTCGCATTTCCTGTTAAAGGAGATGTAGTTAAATATTTAGTTCCGCCGGAGCAATTTTTATTTGCCGCAAACACATAAAAGTAATAGGTAGTACCTGTATTTAAATTAGTTGTAGTAAAACTTGTAGAAGAGCTGTTAACTATTACAACGCCATCGCCTATACTGGAACCGATAACGTAATCAGTATTATTATTTGGAGCTGAAGAATATGTAGAAGAAGTGCTCCTTATTATTAAATAATTATCAGCACTGGCTGAAGCGCTGAATGCTCCTGAAATTGAAGTATTACCTGCGGATAGTGATAACGTTGATGGCTGCGCTGTTGGTGTTAAGCATGGAGGCAATGGTTGTGTTCTTTGATCACCCGTTAAAGGCTGAGCAGTATTATACGCAGGGCCATTAACACAGTTAAGTGAATTGGAACTGAAAATATAAAAATAATATTGTGTCTGCGGTGATAATCCAGATGCTGTGAAAGTCGTAGAGCTGTTTCGCTGTATTACAGTAGCATTACCTATTGCATCGCCTGCATTATATAGTTGCCCATTTACCGGTAACTGTGTTAAAGATGATGATGAACTTTTTAGCACAAGGTATTCATCTGCATTGGTAGCGGTAAATGAAGCTTGTATAGAATTCGTAGTTGTAGTTCCAAAAACGAAATTGGTTGCTTGTGACGCAGGTGCTGTGCAAGAAGGTAACGCAGCATTTGTTTCAGCACTACCTGTAAGTGGGTTTGTTGTTAAATATTTAGGGCCTCCTGTACATACGCCATTTACAGCAAACGTAAAAAAGTAATGCGTAGTTGATGGAGATAAACCTGTTGCAGTAAAGTTCACTGAACTTCCTTTTGCAATAACAGTTCCATCATCAAGAGCATCTCCAATGTTGTAGATCACACCATCTATCGGGTTTGAAGTAAGACTATTACTTGTACTTGCTACTGTAAGATATTGATCAGATGAAGGGCTTGCAGCAGTAAAGCTTCCCTGGATTGACACATCTGTTTTTGTGCCAAAAACCATTGAAGTTGGTTGTGCTGTTGGTGTTGTACATGGCGTTGATGGTACTGCAGTCACAATTAGATTATCAACGCTGAGTTTAGGTCTTGAACCGGTTGTGCCACCTGTTCCATTATAATAGTAAAATCTTAATATAGCAGAAGGACTATTATTGAATGCAGCCGGCAATGCAATGTTAGATTGCGAGCCATTGGTAGGGACATTATTTTTAAAATTTAAAACCGCAGCTGCGGTAAGTTCTGTAAAAGCAATGCCATTGGTACTATAATACACTCTCATCGATCCGTTCCTGTCACCCGTAGAGTTATTCACAGATGCCCAGTCAAAACTTAGAGTGCCTGCATTTACTCCGGTAAAATCCATATAAAAATCTATGGCTGCAGAAGTAGTATTATCAGTTGAACCTGTTGATAATAGTACGATTGATTGAATTGGTGTTGCCTGGTCAGTGCCTCTATGAACCCCACCTGATGAAGAAGGGCTTGCAGAAGTGCCTGATTGGAAACTTAATGTTGATGCAGTAATTGTTGTTCCGTTGGGTATTCCACCTGAACCGGTTGCACTTAGCCCATCCCAATGATTTGCTCCTGTTCCTGATACAAAGAAATTGGTCCAGTTGGCTATATCATGAAAATCTTCGGTATAGCTCAACCCTGGCTGTGATGCCATTGGAACAGGTAATGGCGCATTTGTAAAAGCATTCTGTAAACCATAAGCAGTATCTGTTCCAGTGGTAGTATATGCTTTGTAATAATATCTTGCATTTGGATCAAGCCCGGTTAGGTTAATACTAAAGGTCCCTGAGCTTAAATTTGTTGCTGATATTCTTGTGCCTTGTCCATTTGGAAAACCAGAATTCAGGCTGTAAAAAAATCCATAATTAGTTTGAGCACTGCATCCAGGGTTATTTATGGTTGCTGAAATTGTTGCTGATGTTGGAGTAACATTTGAACTGCCACCTGTTGTAATACTTACTGCAGTATTAACACCTGCGCCTGAGGCAGGAACGCTATAATTTGTAACGCCACCTCCGTTTAAAACAATATTTCCATTATAAGATTGTACAGCAGTTGGATTAAATTTTACATAGATCAATTTTCCTGTGAAACTTGTGCCTGAGTATGTAAAATTTAAAGTATTAGTGTAAGAGCCATTCTGATTTTCTGAATATGTAAATCCTGCTAAAGCAGCAATAGAAATATTTGTTCCATTCAAATTACTGCCATCAATGGTAAATGAATTAGGGGCTGTGGTTGTATTAATACATACGTTTCCAAAATCTGCTAAGGCGGAGGTTGTAGAGATTGTTGGAGTGCCACATGAATTAACTGTTATTGTAACCGATCCATTCATAGTTGAATTACAACTACCATTGGTTCCAACAACAGTGTACGTGCCTGCAGCAGATTGAGGTCCAAAACTTATTGATGAACCAGTCCCTGCAACAGCAGTACCAGTATTCGCACCTCCATTTTTTAATTGGTAACTGACACCAACTTGTGAATTGTCAATACCAATGTTTGGGTGGGTCCCATTTGAGCAATAAGAACCACCACCTGTTATATTAAATACTGAAGGATTAGTGCAGGCAGTAATAACAGTTCCATTTATTGCTAATGAGTTTGTATTTGACTGATTTCCTATATACCATGCACCCGATGTACTGGTGGATGTATAAGGTACAATCCTAAAAGTTATTGTGCTTGTCGATGAGACATTTTGAAGTCCTAAAATTGTAGATAAATCAATGGAAGCAAGTGTAAAATTTGAGGTGCTTGAAGGTCTGGTAATTGATCGTGTGGCGATATCTATAAATGATCCTGAATTAACCTGATATTGTACAAGAACATTAATAGGGGCGGTTGAGCTTGCCCTAATAATAAAAGGAGTTAAAGAAGATAATGACATACTATACCCCGGATTTGGAACAATGCTATAGGTTACAAATTTATTGTTGGTTATTGCATCAGCAGAACTTACAAGGCTCCATCCTGTACCTCCCCATACGTTGCCAGCTGCAGTTCCAGAAGTGGTTAATCCACTTCCTCTTGTTAATCCAACAACTGTAACATTCGCATCTTTTGTAATGGGGGCAAGGCCTTGAGTACCATATGCAGTTTGACCAAAAGTATTCCAGGCAACAATTTGCCCCAATCCATTTTTTGGAGTTATAGAAACAAATAAAATAATCGGAAGTAATAAAGTCTTAAGCGTAAATAATTTCTTCATACAAAAATTTTGGTAGTAGAATGATAATAAAATTGCTTTGTGGGTTGAGGTTAATTTCTAAATTAATAATTAAGATTATTGTTTAAGCAGTTTAATTGTATGTTTTTCAAATTTCTGCCTCACCTGAAGAAAATACAAACCAGGCATATAATTAGCACCCAGTCGGAAAGACTTAGTAAAGGTTAGTGTATGTTCTATTATTTTGCCAGCCGTGTTCAATACTCTAACATTTACAGGCTGTAAAGGATCTCCTCCTTCTATTGTAATGGTAAAATAATTTGTTGAAGGATTTGGACTTGCAGTTACAAAAATATGAGTTGATGGAGAAGAAGTAGAAGAACATCCACCTAATAAATCGCCGTGTGCTAAGTGTGCTGCCACAGTATTTTGTTCTACTTCCAATGTACTAATTTGTCCATTTGAGTTATGACAGATCATAACATTACCACTGTTATTAATTCCGGTAGCATTAACTACAGCTATGCTTTTGCTTGCTGTTGCCGTACACCCATTTGCATCTGTAACAGTAAGGGTATAATTTGTATTAGTAACCGGGCTCACTGTAACTGCAGAGGTAAGTGCGCCGGTAGACCACATATAAGAATAGGCAGGTGTGCCTCCAGTTACATTGGACGTAAGGGTTATGCTGGATGCCGGACTATAGCCCACATATACTGTATTAAGTTGTCCGCCGGCATTAATCGCAAACGCATCACGAATTGTAACTACCGGAGGATTTGTATTTTTAAATTGGTAACGGGTAAATACAGGATAGTGATCAGTTGTTGTTTTGCCGTAGTTGCTAACCAGCGACGCTACATCAGTTAATATTGTTGCCGTGGATGACATATAATCTGGCTGTATATCATTAGATAATATAACATGATCAATAACATCATTATAGCTTACGGTCGATTTTTTTCCTGCCAGACTTAATGCTAATGTTGGCGAAAAGAAATTAGTATTATCTGTGGTAAATGAGCTGTAAGATGTTGTAGTAAAGCCGGCCGTAATAGATTGATCAAGATCATCATTAAAATCTCCTAACACAATAATGTTATCATTAGGAAAATAAGCCACTAAAGTATCATGCAATTCATTTGCTGAAGCCTGCCTGCGAGCATATGATGTTGCCGTTGGTGAAGTATTTGCTTTAGCATGAATCAAAATAAAATTTATCTTTTTTGTTACGCAATTCAACGTTACATCAGCTGTCATTAAAAATGGATACCGTCCGCTGCTCCAGTTATTATAAGATGTACTGGAAACATTTTGATTATTTATTAAAGGCCTGGTAGTAATATTTTTAAACATTGCGGTTTTATAAACGAAAGCCAGTTTCTGGGCTTCCGATATAGGCCCACCGGTTGGATCTGGTGGGTTTACGCGTGAGCCAAAATTGCCAACAACGTAGCTATACCCTGGCATTTGTCTTACTATCCTTCCCAGCCTTGCAGTATCAACAACTTCTACTAACCCGTAAATGTCTGAACCAATATTTTGTAAAATGGTTTTTACATTTTGTTCCTGCAAATCATCATTGGTTGGCCCAAATGATGTACTTCCAAACCACTCCATATTCCAATTTACAACTTCTAAAGTAGTGGCGGGATCAATACTTGTTCCTTTTAAATTAATGGTTGATGATAAGGATGATGTTGCAACCGTTACTGTGCCTGTAAAATTCTGATTAGGTTGGGTTGGCGCAAAACGTACAAATGCGGTTTTATTAATATCATTTGCCTCCGCAACAGTATATGTAATTGATGGGCTAAAATTTATACCATCTTTAGATAATAAAAATGATCCGGTAGATGTTAGTATCACGCCAGCGGTAAGATCATTACCAATAAATGTAAATGTTTTATCAGCAGTAGCTCCGCCTGCAACGTAGGTGTATTGAATATCTGTGGTGTTAACAGTTAGTGTGGGCGGTGGCGCAGATATTGAGTTATCAATCCTAATATCGTCTAATGTCCATCTTGCACCATCATCAAGGCTTGAAGTATATACAAATGCGATAAAAACTGAAGTCTGCTTAAATGCAGACAAATTAATGTTATTAGATAATGTCCAAACATCTGAGGTCTGATTTGGAAACCGTCCATTCAAATCTGTCCAGGTAAAATTTCTTGGGTCGCCAGTTCCCGGATAATTAGTCGAGATCTTTAATTGGAGAGGTGCGCCGTTAAAAGCTGTTCTGCTCCAAAAAGAAAGTAATGGAAATGCGGTGCCGGTAAGATTAAATGAAGGTGTAATGAGCCAATCCTCATTTGGGATATTGGTTACTAAAAATCCGTTGATCTGAACTCCATTGGGTGCACTCCCGGTTGGTGTATGCGTTGCATCAGTTCCAAATGTTGTACAGCCCCATTTTTGATCACCTAATACACTGTACTGGCTAAATCCATCGGGTAAAACAGTAGTGCATGTATTAAAATTATAAGTAGTTCCTAATGATCCGGCCGGTGCAGTGGCTGAAGTGGTAAACTTCCATGTTGCATTTCCTGATATACCGGCAAAGACATTATTGGAAAGATCAGTGAAAGCGCCATTGGATATTTCTACATAGTAAGCCGTATTAAAAGCGAAAGAACTAACATCAAAAGATGCTGTGCTTCCGGAAACTACTACATTGGTATTAGTAATATTTATTGTTTGCGCAATTGTATTATCAGAAAACTTTTTTATTGTTATTGTTCCAGATGTACCTTTTTTAACTGTTTCGCTAAATGTTATTGTAGCTGTGAAAGAGGTAGCTACATTAGTTGCTCCGTTTGCCGGCGATAAAGCTGAAATTGTTGGCGGTGTTGTATCTGCACCTCCCCCGGCATTAGTTGGGCTTGGTGTTCCTGTAGTAAAATCTGAACTATTATTATTGCTGTCAAAACCTATAGGCGTTCTTTGTGCTGAAGTTGAGTTGGTTAATGTTGCTGTAGGTCCTGTTCCCTCAAAACCATTAGCACTAGTTCCATAACCTACTTTATCTATAATTTGCGTGCCCACGGGATCTGCGCCTGTTTGTGCCGTAGTAACATTACATAAAATTACTTTCCCGCTAGTGCCGCTCATAGCAATGGAGCCTGTTGCATCGGGGGTTGGTAAATTGGTTGTTCCACCGGTACCTGCGGCTTGCTGAATTAAATAATATCCTTTTGCCGGTATAGATCCTGATAAATTTGTTACCGACCAGGTTGTGCCTGTTGAGCTTGCATATTGTACTGACCAACCTGCCAAGCTTACTGCTGATGAGCCATTATTATATAGCTCAATAAAATCATTTTTATAGGTAGCACCACTATTACCCCCGCCGCCATACACTTCATTAATTACAACCTGGGAATTTGAGGAAAAAGAATATAGTAAAAAGATAAGAGTAAAGATTTTCTTCATGTATAGGTTTTAAGGTTTTCCAATAAGTTAGATGATGATAAATCTAAGAGGGGCGGACAACTTTTTATATAGATAAGGCTTTTACGAGAAAATATAATTTTAGAATTCTTGCATTTTTAAACAGCTGACGCAAGCTAAGTTTTTAATTTATTTATTCCTCTTTTTGTAAAGATTAAATTACTGTAAAGTTTTCCACAATAATTGTCTTTTTTGCCATGTTGTCAGCAAAATTATCGTGGCACTTTATTTGAAATTTGCACCGCAAAAATTCGTCATATGCAAAAAGGAAGTATTCGCGTTCAAACAGAGAACATTTTTCCCATAATAAAGAAATTTCTATACAGCGATCATGAAATATTTATTCGTGAACTGGTAAGTAATGCTGTTGATGCCACGCAAAAATTAAAAACGCTTTCTTCCATTGGCGAAGCTAAAGGTGAAATAGGGGATACCAACATTGAAGTAAAAATTGACAAAGATAAAAAGACACTCACAATTTCTGACAAAGGAGTGGGGATGACGGCTGAAGAAGTTGATAAATATTTAAACCAGGTAGCTTTTAGTGGTGCAGAAGAATTTTTAGAAAAATATAGAGGAAAGAACGAAGCCAATATTATCGGGCATTTTGGATTGGGTTTTTATTCATCTTTTATGGTTAGTGATAAAGTGGAAGTGATTTCAAAAAGCTTTAAAGAAGATGCGAAAGCTGTTCGTTGGGAGTGTGACGGAAGCCCTGAATTTACTTTGGAAGAAACTGAAAAAGAACAAAGAGGCACTGATATTATTCTTCATATAAATGAAGAAAGCAAAGAATTTTTAGAGCCGTATAGAATTAAATCTATTCTAGAAAAATTTTGTAAGTTTTTGCCTGTACCTATTCTTTTTGCTGAAGAAAAAATTTCAGATGATGATAAGAAAGAAGTTACTATAGAAAATAAACAAATTAATAATCCTTCACCGGCATGGACAAGAAAACCAAGTGAACTAACAACAGAAGATTACGAAAACTTTTATAAAGAGCTTTATCCCTTTGGAGAAAAGCCTTTGTTTTGGATACATCTTAATGTTGATTATCCTTTTAACCTTACAGGTATTTTATATTTCCCTAAAATAAAAGAGCGGTACGAAATTCAAAAAGATAAAATTCAGTTATACAGTAACCAGGTTTTTGTAACCGATGAGGTAAAAGATATAGTGCCTGAATTTTTAATGTTATTACATGGGGTGATTGACAGTCCTGATATTCCTTTAAATGTAAGCCGGAGTTATTTACAGGGCGATCCGAATGTAAAAAAGATAAATGCTCATATAACAAAAAAAGTTGCGGATAAATTAGAAGAGATCTTTAATTCTGACAGAAAATCTTTTGAAGAAAAATGGGAAAGTCTTGGATTATTTGTGAAATACGGGATGATGACTGATGATAAATTTTTAGAAAAAGCAAATAAGTTCAACATATTTCAGGATGCCGCAGACAAAAAGTTTTATACCCTTGAAGAATACCGCAGTGCGGTTGAATCATTACAAAAAAATAAGGAAGGTAAACTGGTGATGTTGTACACGACCGATCCTGTTCAGCAGGATAGTTATATTCAGGAGGCGATTAAAAAGAGTTATAAAGTGGTAAAGCTTGAAACCATTGTTGACGCTGCTTTTATTAATAATATGGAAATGAAGTGGTCAGATGTTCAATTCGTGAGAGTGGATGCTGACATTGCAGAAAATCTTATTGATAAAAGTGAGAGTGCTGAAAGTGTTTTATCTAAAGAGGAAGAAGAAAAACTGAAAGAATTATTTAAAATTGAAGTTCCCGAGATGCATGTTAGCGTAGAAATAAAAGGATTAAATCCTGAAACTCCGCCTGTAATTGCAACCCGTCCGGAATTTATGAGACGAATGAAAGATATGTCGCAACATGGCGGCGGCGGTATGGGAAGTTTTTATGGAACTATGCCGGAAGAAGTTACGCTTACTGTTAATGGCAATCATTCTATATATAAAAATATTTTACGCGAAGATGATAAAGAAACGCAGGAAAAGCAGGTTAGAAATTTAACTGACCTTGCCTTGCTTTCCCAGGGATTATTAAAAGGAGGTGAGCTTACCAATTTTATAAACAGGAGTGTTGAGATGATGCAGGGCGAAAAGAAGAGCAGGATTATTGTGGATGTGTGATGTTGTTTAGATTTAACGGAACAGGTATTTCTGCAGTAGCGGAATTCCGTGTTTCGTCAGCCTAAATTTATTACTATTGTTGAATAATGTTCTATTGTTCAGCACTTATTCTTCCGCCGCTATTACAGAAATACCAGGTTGTACGCATCGTTGTCTACTTAAGGAACTTTCCTACCGTAAAGGATAGTCCGTAGCCACCGAACCAAATGTCAACTTTATCATTTGGATTTTCTAAAAAAACCGCATCGTTTTTCCACTTCTTGTAAATTGGAATGATTAAGCATGATGCTAAGTAGATATTTCTGAATTCTTTCTGCACCCCGACATTATAGTCAACTAAATAACCTAATCTTTTGTTGTTTGTTGTCGTATAGCCTTTTTCGATTTTGTAGTGCTGCGAAAAAGTAGCGAGATAGGTAAAATTTAGGTCTGTCGTCAACGCAAAGTTTTTGTTTAAACTGAAACCTTTTCCAACAGCAATACCCAAAGAAAAATTTTTATAATGATATTTACTGGTTGAGTAGCCGAGAGGTGTACTGTCAGGTCGGTAGTCTATCGGTCTGTAGCTGGCTGGGTCGTTTGGTCGTGCAGGTATTCGGTAGTTGGTTATTTTATCAACAGAGAACTTGTAAAACCCAATGGAAGGTCTTACAAACCAACTGCCTTTTAAAATTTGTTTATAGCCAATGTCAAATCCAATACTTGTTCCGTAAAGTTGTAAAGTATTTTGATAGGAAACCGTTCCAAATCGCGTTGTATAGTCAGCCTGTTTTTCCCGCCTCACTTGAGTTGTCAATTCAAGGCTTTGTTTTTTTAAGGTCTGACTGTAGGCGAGAAAGTTTAAAAGAAGCAAACAAATAAGTAGTATCAGTCTCATAAACAGTTTGACAATGGTGAAGGCTTTAACGTTGCGTACAACTCATAAATATCGGAACTTTTCTTTAGGCTAGATAATTTTTTATACACTTTATTTTCAATTAATTATAATGTGTTTGGGAACCTATCATAGACAAAAACGGTACTTCTCATTTTATACTTTTGCTGTTCAGAAATTCTAAACTTCGTACATCGCACTTCGTACATCCAACATAAAAATTATAGCCTCAATGTATTTAAGCTTTTGCAGATGATATATCTGTTCAAAACCTGCACTCATAAAAATTTCTTTATGAACGGGGTTGATGTAAACTACATAAGCTTCCCGGGGATTTTCTTTCAAAGAAAGTAAAATGTTTTTTACTACAGAAAGCATCACTACCTCATCAAAAGGATTAAAGAAGAAAAAAACATTGGTATCATTTTCGATTTTATGCTCAATTGCATTTGCATGAATTACGTTGAATATTTTCTCTGGGAATTTTTGTTGTACGGGTATAATATTTTTCCTGGCCGCTTCGCATAATTCTTTGGCAAATTCAATACCTGTGAGCTTTAAAAATCCATAATACGCAGCCACAGCAAGCACTCTGCCTTTGCCGCAACCAAAATCTAAAATATTTTCATTGGCTTCTATGGTTTGAAGATGATCAAACACTTTCTCAATCAGGTAATAGTTTGCTCCCTGGTAAATTTCAGCATGTTCAACATTATTTCCTTTAATGGAAAGCTTTTTTACATGTTCTATTTTCGAAGTATTAAGGTTGTATTTTTTTTCTCCCCTTATTTCGTGGTAAACCGTAAACCATGCCAGCCTGATATTCCAGTTAAAAGAAATAAATGAAAATAATTTGAGGTAGTATAAATATTTCATCAAATTTTATTAAGCTACCTGCGATTCGGATAACATGATATCAATTACTTTTAATTGCAGGTTTGTTTCTCCATTCCATTCATTTTCATCCAACGTATAAACAATATCAAGTGGTTTATTCATTTGTAATAAATAAAATTTATCTGCCAAATTAAAGCCTATCCCCGTAAAAGTAATATCCTCATGTTTTACTACAAACCTCACATGTTGTTCCTTTACAATTTTTGACCATGAAGTATCAACAACATTTTTTGTAATAAAAACCGGCCGCATATTTTGCGGGCCAAAAGGTTCCATCTGGCAAATGATATTATAAAAACTTTTGGTAAGATTTTTAAAACTCACTTCTGCATCAATAATTATTTCAGGTATTAATAAATGTGGCTCAATAAGGGATTCCACTATCTCCTCAAATTTATTACTGAAGGCTTCTACGTTATCCGGCAACATGGTTAAACCAGCCGCTGCAAAATGACCGCCATAACCGATTAGGTATTCACGGCAAGCATGTATGGCTTCATATAAATTAAAACCGGTAATACTTCTTGCGCTGCCGGAAACCACATCGCCACTCTGCGTTAACACAACTGTAGGGCGATAATGTTTTTCAATCAATCTTGATGCTACAATGCCTACAACCCCTTTATGCCAATGACTTTTAAATAGTACAGTGGATTTTCTTTTAATTAAAACTTCATCACCATCAATTATGGATAATGCTTCTTCAGTAATTGTGGTGTCAGCATCTTTTCGGTCAAAATTATCGCTCTGCAGCATTTCGGCATATTCCAAAGCCTTATCAGGGTCATCTTCCACAAACATTAATACAGCTTTTCTTGCATCATCCATTCTGCCTGCAGCATTTACTCTTGGCGCAATTATAAAAACCACATTATTAATACTGAAATTTGTTTTAACACCACTAAGCTGCACCAAAGCTTTTATTCCTGCACAGGGGCTTTCATTAATTTGTTTTAAGCCATAATAAGCAAGCACCCGGTTTTCATCAGTAAGCGCAACAATGTCAGCTGCAATTGCTGTCGCAACAAGATCAAGGTATGTGTGATATTCACTTTCCGGAATATTCAATCGTTGCGAAAGTGCAGTAATTAGTTTAAAACCTACGCCGCATCCACATAATTCTTTAAATGGATAATTACAATCTTTTTGTTTTGGGTTTAAAATAGCAACAGCAGGTGGTAAATCATCATCAGGTAAATGGTGATCGCAAACAATAAAATCTAACGCCAAAGTTTTAGCATAATCAATAAGATCAATTGATTTAATGCCGCAATCAAGCGATATGATGAGTGTAAAATTATTTTCTTTAGCAAAGTCAATCCCCATCTTGCTTATACCGTATCCTTCACGATAACGATGCGGTATATAAAACTCGATTGTATGTGGAGAAGAAATTTTTTGCAAAAATTTATACATGCTTGCCACTGAGGTGGTGCCATCTACATCATAATCTCCAAACACAAGAATTTTTTCATTGTTTTTTATTGCTGTTAAAATTCTCTCCACTGCCTTGTCCATATCCTTCATTAAAAATGGATCATGCAGATGAGTTAACAGTGGACGGAAATAATTTTTAGCTTTTTCAAATGTATCAATGCCCCTTTGTACAAGTATTTTGCATAATACTTTGCTTATAGCGAGAGCTTGTTGTAGTGCCTCAACTTTTTGTTCGTCTGTCTTTAATATGGTCCACCTTTTTTGCATTAATATTTTCTGTCAGTGGTATACCTTACCAGTTCTTCCAGGCCTTTGCGTACATCGCTTTCGGGAAATTCATATAAAATTTTCAATGCCTCATCTCTGTATTCATTCATTTTTTTATGAGCATATTTAATTCCTCCTGCATTTGTTACTTCATCTAAAACAAATCTTATTTTCTCTTTCTCTTTATTTTGATTTTTGATGATATAAATTATTTCTCTTCTTTTTGATCTATCTGTATTATTAAGTGTATAAATTAAGGGAAGCGTTAATTTCTTTTCTTTTATATCATTGCCAGTGGGCTTACCTATATCTTCATTTCCATAATCAAAAAGATCGTCTTTTATCTGGAAAGCAATACCTACCTTTTCTCCGAAGAGCTTCATTTTTTCAGCAATAACTTCATCTTTGCTGGTGCTCCATGCGCCAACACTGCATGCAGATGATAGTAATGAGGCAGTTTTACTTCTTATGATCTCAAAATAAATATCTTCCTTCATATTTAATTTTCTTGCTTTTTCAATTTGCAGTAATTCGCCTTCGCTCATTTGTTTAACAGCATCGGATAAAATATGAAGGTGTTTAAAATCTCCTGCTTCTGTAGAAAGTAACAACCCTTTGGATAGCAAATAATCTCCAACCAATACTGCAATTTTATTTTTCCATAAAGCATTTATTGAGAAAAATCCCCTACGCTCTAATGATTCATCTACTACATCATCATGCACCAGGGTGGCAGTATGTAATAATTCTACCAGTGCTGCAGCCCTATAAGTGGATTCATTTACAGTTCCATGAAGTTTAGCGCTTAAAAAAACAAACATGGGCCGCAGTTGTTTCCCCTTTCGCTTAATCACATATTTCATTATGCGGTCCAGTAAAGGAGTTTGGCTTTTAACTGCTTCTTCAAACTTTTCTTCAAAAGTTTTTAATTCTACTTCTATAAGCTTTTTAGAAAATTGCATAACAATAAGGGGCAATATAACGCAGAAACAAATAATTCTTCAATTACAATGGTAATATCATCTTGGCTTAGTTCATTCAAACGATTTTCATAAAATATTACTAAATAAACCGGTTATGGGGTTATAGGAGGTTTATTAAGCTTAATAAACGATATTTTTATAAAAATTCTTTTTAAAAACGTAATTTTGCGCTTCTTTATGAGATTAATAATCA